>CAZONJ010000082.1:12079-15255 GCA_964581225.1 uncultured Terriglobales bacterium
CCGTATCTGGAAGGTGGAGATTCAGTCACGGAAGCGATTATCCACGCGGGATATCCAGACCGCCTCTCCGGACGAGAAGCCTGCGACGAACTTCCGCCGGTGCGGGAAGTCTTTGGCTCATTGCGCAACCCCGCCGTTGAGCGTGCGGTTACGGAGTTGCGCAAGGTAGTAAATGCAATTGTCCGTCAGTATGGCAAGCCCTGGCAGGTCCGCATTGAGCTTGGCCGCGATCTGAAAAAACCCAAAAAAGAACGCCTGCGTACAGCTGAAGAGAATCGTAAAAGAGAAAAAGAGCGGCTTGAGGCGACAAAGAGATTGCTTCAGGAATGTGGAATCAAGGACCCTTCACGCGATCAGATTGAAAAGGTGCGTTTGCTGGAGGAATGCGGAGAAGTCTGTCCTTACACCGGAAGAGCGATAAACATGTACTCTCTTTTCGTGGAACCACAGTTCCACGTCGAACACATCCTGCCTCTGCGCTATTTCCCGGACAATTCATTCGCGAACAAAACACTCTGCTATTACGCGGAAAACCAGTATAAGGGTGGACGTACTCCGTATGAAGCTTATGGATCGGAAGAAGAGCGGTGGGACCAAATTATCCAACGAGTGAAAAAGTTCAAGGGCCCCTCAAAGCAGAATAAATTGCGTCGCTTTGAACTGATGTCAGCGGATGAGATTGCCGATTTCAGCAGCCGGCAACTGAACGACACGCGTTATATGAGCAAGCTCGCTGCCGAATATGTGGGTTTGTTGTACGGAGGAAGAGACGTACAAGAGGGAGAATCGAGCCGTCAAGTCGTATATACCTCTTCAGGAACGGTCACTGCTACTTTGAGACGCATGTGGAAGTTGGAGTCAATTTTGCGGGAGGCTGCTCCCTCCAACAACGGCCATAATAAAGGGAAACCGCGTACCGACCATCGTCATCATGCCGTGGATGCAATTACCGTCGCTCTCACCACCACTGCGGCGGTGCAAAGCATGAATGTGGCCGCCGTTACAGCCGGTGCAAACGGTATGGATTCCGGCTATCGCTCTTTTCGCACCATCCCAGCGCCCTGGCCAGACTTCGTGGATTCAGTCCGGCCTCATATAGAACAATTGGTTGTTTCACACCGTCCTAAGCACAAGCTAAACGGACCTTTGCATGATGAAACATTCTATGGCAAGACCTATTCGCTTCAAGGAAAGAGCGTTGTAAACGTGCGCAAATCCCTGAGCAGCTTATCGGCGGGCGACATTAAGAACATAGTGGATCCGGCAGTGAAGAATGCAGTCCAGCAACGGCTGGATTCATTGGGAGGTGACATCAAAAAGCTGGTCTCGCTTTCTTCAGGTTACCCATATTTGAAATCAAGACAAGGTCAAACCATTCCAATCAAAAAAGTCCGTATCCGCAAAGCCCTTGAGACTACTCCGGTCGGAAAGGGCGCGCGCGAACGATGGGTTTCGCTGGCAAATAATCACCACATCGAAATCTTTGCCGAGCTAGATGCAAAGGGAAACGAGAAGAATTGGGAAGGGATCGTGGTGTCCCTCTATGAGGCGATGGAGAGAAACAGAAAAAAACAGCCAATCGTAAGTCGAACCTATGCTGCGGCTGAAAATTATGCATTCAAATTTTCTTTGATGGGTGGCGACATCGTTGATTTGAAGGGAAACGGAAAGAGCGGGCTTTATCGAGTAAGGACAATTGCTACGAATGGCCAAGTTTCTCTGGTTAGAGTTGCAGATGCTCGCTTAAAAGATGAAATTAAGAAGAGTGGCGAATGGTGGTCTCCCATGCCCAATGGATTGCGTTCCTATGGATGCCAAAAAGTCGTAGTCGATATGCTCGGTCGAGTTCATTGCGCCAATGATTGATCGAGTGCTGGAGCTTTCCGAAGGACCAGCCCGCCTGAGCGTGCGCTATGAGCAGCTCGTGATTGAACGGGACGGGGTCCCACCAATTACTACGCCGATCCAGGAACTGGCGGCGCTGGTGCTGACTCATCCTCGCGTGCAGCTGACTCAATCTGTAATCTCCCGTATAGCCAGCGCCGGAGGTTCGGTAGTGTTTTGCGATGACAAATATCTCCCTACTGCAATGGTATTGCCATTGCAAGCGCACTTTGTCCAGACGGAACGGTATGCGAAGCAGGCGCAACTCTCCATGCCCGGGCGCAAACGTCTTTGGCAGCAAATCGTTCGTGCCAAGATACGGGCGCAGGGCCGTTTGCTTACCCAGCTTTACGGCGAAGATTACGGCATTGGAGAAATGCAGCGGCGGGTCCGCTCCGGCGATCCCGACAACATAGAAGGCCAAGCCGCCCGCCGATATTGGCCTTTGCTTTTTGCCGATCCAAAGTTCCGGCGCGGCAGCGAAGGGCCCGATCAGAACAACCACTTGAATTATGGATACGCGGTGCTGCGCGCTGTCGTGGCTCGGGCGCTTTGCGCAAACGGCCTCCATCCTTCTCTTGGATTGCAGCACCATAACCGGTACGACTCGTTTTGTCTGGCCAGCGACTTCATGGAGCCATTTCGTCCTGTGGTCGACAAAGCTGTGGCTTTCTGGGTGCGCGATAACGACCCTACGCAGCCCTTGGACCATTCAGCCAAAATGGCGCTGCTCAACATTTTGCAGGAACGCTATGAAGTGGAGGGAGAGGAACGAACACTTTTTGACTTGCTGGCCAAGGCCGCTGCAAATCTGGCGCGTGTGGTTATGGGAGAAGCCAAAACTTTACAAGTTCCTGAATTGTAGTTATGCGCCTTGTACATCTGTCTGCTTATCGTGCTATGTGGCTCCTGGCGATGTTTGATCTTCCCGTTGAAAGCAAAGAAAATCGGCGTGATTATGCGCGTTTCCGAAAAGTTTTATTGAAGGACGGATTTATGATGCTACAGCTCTCGGTCTATGCGCGATATATTCCCAGCGAAGAAGCCGCAGAGGCGCATCGACGTACAGTGCGCATAGCCGTGCCGCCCAGAGGGCAAGTAAGGCTGGTTGCGTTGACCGATCACCAGTTTGGCAGAATGGAAGTTTTCTATGGGAGAAAACCTCGCGAACCGGAAGCGCCGCCAGCTCAGATCATGCTTTTTTGAAGGAATTGTCCGATGCAAATTCCCTTTAATCAGGAGCTTGCATCGGACATAGTGTACCTGAGCGGCGACTTTTGGCCATCCCCAGC
>CAZONJ010000083.1:0-14801 GCA_964581225.1 uncultured Terriglobales bacterium
CGCAAATCGAGCTGATCCCGCGTGCGCAAAAGCAGGTTTTGATGGTC
Organism: uncultured Terriglobales bacterium; assembly: GCA_964581225.1. Classification (GTDB taxonomy): domain Bacteria; phylum Acidobacteriota; class Terriglobia; order Terriglobales; family Acidobacteriaceae; genus CAYTQA01. The sequence goes on from CAZONJ010000083.1 coordinate 48, forward strand.
GCCTGCGCGCAACACACGCACCAACGCCGAGCCTACAAGCCCGCGATGGCCGGCAACAAAGATTTTCGAGCGGGTCTGCATTGCACTATTCGTGATAGGCATCGATTGCAAATAATGGAGAGCACACCCACGGCACTTCTCCGCTCCTGTTGCGCCCTCGCGCAACTATGAAATCATACTCACCGTGTGCGGATTGGAGGCACAGCACTACCTGATCTCGGCGAGGAGTTCTTCGCGTGAGGCATTGCTATCCAACACAACATCGCCACAATGCCGCTCGGGAAGCTCTACTGCAGGATCTTTTAGGAAAACAATGCGCAGTTTGGGTTTAAAAGCACGTATCCGGGCACAGACATTATTCACTGTGAAAACACCCGCCCGAAGTTCTACAAAGAGCACATCGTAGAGGCACCTGTGAAGTTCAGTTTCTGCTTTCGTCAGGCTGTGGATCCACTTCACGACAAACCCGAACTCATACAATTCCATGAAGGTGAAGCGAGGTGGCCCGCATTCCAGGAACAGCACAAATTTCTTTGGAGCCAAAGACATACGCTTCATAGGCTCGATTACCTAGGCCGTGTTTCGGAAGTGTTCGATAGAGGAGACCTTATTATGTTCATCAGGTCGTCCGGTGATATGGGTTTCGGAATCACAGTGAACACCGAAGGAACCACTTGCTCCTCCAAAGCACCAGTAAACAAGAACACTTCGCAAGTCGGGCAGCAGCTTCGCGACCTGTGTACAGACGTCGATGCCGCTCGCGTCCCCTGTTTTAAGATCCACAAAACAGTCTGGAGCTGAAATTCTTCAGCAAGGCTCTAGGCTTTCAACGTGGTCCTTACTATGTAACCTGCTTGTTCTAGGTTGATCAGCATCACTTTGCATCTGGGCCTGTTCATCATCCACTACAAGAACTCTCATGTTTACCCCTCGGTGAAAGTCTGTCACGAAGGTGACAAACATGCAAGAAGGGCAAGCGGTAGACGAGGCCGGCAGTTGCATCAAGCAGTCTTTTTGCACACACCACCCCGACACTCGATATCTTTAGAACAAATCACGGCGAGTATTAGCGGTTGAAGCCGCCGACAACGAAGAATTGCTCGTGCGCGTTCATGTATTTCAGTTACTCCGAAAGACGGCACCGGACCATAGCAACGACAACAGGAAGTCGCCATGTGATCATGGGCCTGTAATAAACAGCTGTGTTGTCCTTGTACTTGGAATGAGGCGGCAAAATGTTGGCACAATTTGGTATCCGCAGCCGTAGTTGCAGAATAGGAGCACTTATGTTCCTGCCCCGAGCCGCCGCCAGCATTTCGATAGAGTTGGGGAGCGTCCTTGAGGCAAAACAATCCTGGAGGATTATCCCCTATGCATTTCCGCCGAGCCCTTGCATGGACTCTGTTGTGCCTTGCCTCTCTCCATACCTGTCTTCACGGTCAAGACTTCAAAAAACAGGTCATTTATCAGATTGTTACTGACCGCTTCGTCGATGGAGACACCACCAACAATAATCCCTCACAGAGCGCCGGTCTTTATGACTCCACGCAAACTAACTGGCACGCTTACTGGGGCGGCGACCTTGCTGGCATTCAGCAGAAAATGGGATATCTCAAAGGACTCGGTGTGACCGCGATATGGATTTCTCCACCGACCGACAACGAAAATCTCAACACCAATAGCGGGACGCCCATCAGCGCTCCTTATCACGGCTATGCCTCGCGTGATTTCAAGCTTATCGAGGAGCATTTTGGCAGCTCAGCCAATGATTGGACCGCATTCGACAATATGGTCAGCGCCGCTCATTCGAATGGAATCAAGGTGGTCGTGGACTTCGCCCCCAACCATAGCAACGACGCCAATGACGGCGAGTACGGGTCTCTTTACGATGCCGGCGCCTTCGTCGCCGCGTGCAATAACGACCCGAATGGGATCTTCCACCATAATCCCAATATCAGCGACTGGTCGGACCGTTACCAGGTGCAGTACTACACGCTTGAAGGACTCTGCGATCTGAACCAGGAGAACTCCACCGTCGACAGTTACCTGAAGGCAGCGATGCAACAGTTCCAGCAGCACAATGTTGATGGCTTCCGCATCGACGCTGTCAAGCACATCACATGGGGTTGGGAGTACAGCATGGTGAATTCCGTTTTCAGCTATGGCCCCAGTTTCCTGTTCGGCGAATGGGCCGGCGGCGACAGTGACGCTCTTTACCATGATGCTTATAAATTCGCGAACAAGAGCGGCATGTCCCTGCTTGATTTTGGAGTAAATAATGCCATCCGCGACGTGTTCGCCAGCAACAATAACTTTTCCGAACTGGACAGCACCATTTCATCCGAGAACAGCCAATTCACATGGCAAGACGATCAAGTGACCTTTCTCGACAGTCATGACGAGGCCCGCTTCCTGACGCTCAACAACAATATTAACCGCCTCATCGAAGCCGAATCGTTCCTGCTCACAGCTCGCGGCGTTCCGGTAGTGTATTACGGGGACGAGCAGTACCTGCATAACGACACCTCGGGCGGTACCGATCCTTACAATCGAAACCCCATGACGTCATTCAATACCGGAACGACACTTTATCAGGTGATCGGAAAGCTGGCCGGACTGCGTCAATCGAGCAATGACGCGCTCGCCTATGGCACCAGCCAGCAGCGTTGGATCAATAACGACGTCTACATCTACGAACGGAAGTTCTTCAACGATGTGGCGCTGGTGGCCATCAACAAGAACGACACAACCAGTTATTCCATTACGGGGCTCGATACCGCTCTGCCCGCCGGCCCCTATGGCGATTATCTCGGCGGACTCATGGGAGGACTGTCCATTTCCGTCAGCGCGGGTTCCAGCGGAAACAATCCGGTTGCCGCATTCACCATTCCCGCCCATTCCGTATCGGTCTGGCAGTATGCGAGCACCGGCACCGGGCCGGAGATTGGGTCCATTGGCCCGACAGTCGGTCAACCAAATGTAGCCGTTACTATCGCGGGAAAAAGCTTCGGCAACTCCACCGGCAGCGTCCTCTTCGGCTCGACCGCGGCGCACATCAACAGCTGGTCCGATACCTCGGTCAACGTCACCGTTCCAAACATCGGCAATGGAGTAGTGAATGTTACGGTGAAAAATTCATCCGGGACCGCATCTAACGCCATCCAGTTCACCGTGCTCACCGCAAAACTCATTCCAGTGACATTCACGGTCAACAATGCCAGTCCCACCAACGTCGGAGATTACATTTTCCTGACCGGGAATACGGTAGAGCTGGGCAATTGGGGCACTACCTTCGATACGGCGGTCGGTCCGATGCTCGATCCTAACTATCCCAATTGGTTTTTAAATGCTTCCGTTCCCGCGGGGCAGACGATCCAGTTCAAATTCATCAAGGTCACGCCCTCGGGGACAGTGACTTGGGAAAACGGATCCAACCACACCTATACCGTCCCAACCAGCGGCATCGGATACGTGAACGTCAATTGGCAATATTGATTGCCGATCGCAATAATAATGGGCCGGCGGCCAACCGGCCCATTTCCTCGAAGCATTCCACGTTCTGTGTTCACGGGGTTTGCCGCAGCAGCCGCGCTCGGGCAAGCAGCTTTGTCAACGGAATCAGAAGGAGATCCTCACCGCGAATTGCAACTGACGTTCGCTGAAGGGCCGTGTGCTGCGAATAATCCCGAAATTGTAGGGTCCGTCGTTCCAATTGAGGTCCGGATTCCCAAACTGGGGCGTGTTCATGATGTTGTACGCTTCCGCGCGCAATTCCAAACGCAGACGATCACTCAAATCGAAGTTCTTGAAAATCGATGTGTCCCACGTGGTTACTCCGGGTCCATGGAAATGATCATTGCCCAGGGAGCCGGGCCTGATGTACACGCCCGATGAATTGACCGGCGGCATGGCAAACGCGGAGTAGGCGATCCAGCGGATGCCGCCATTCAGTGGAGTGAGCGCCCCGTTGTGAGCGTCTCCGATATAATCCGGACGGTTCATCGGCAACCCATTCACCAGAATGTCAAATGGGGCGCCAGTACCCAGGGTGACGATGTTGTTCCATTGCCAGCCACCCAGCACGTTGTCCATCCCACGACCCCAATTTGCGCCAAAGCGCCTCGAGCGGCCGAAAGGAAACTCATAGAGAGAACTGAAGCTGAAAAAGTGGCGCCGGTCTTCCGGCGAATTACCTCGATTGAGGCGGAGATCCGCGCCTTTTCCGGGAAGAATGAAAATACGACTATTGGAATCGAATGGTCCCGAAGAGTTGCTGATTGCATGAGACCACGTATAAGACGCGGTGTACTGCAGGCCCTCGGAGAGGCGGCGCGTGATTTGTGCCTGCAAACCATGATCGGTCGCGGTCCCCGACGCGGAGCCCACGTTTACCACGAGCCCGGTTCCAGGATAGAGAGACGCGCCCTGTATCGCGGCCAGCATCTGATTATTGAAGTTGAACCAGGTCATCAGATGGTCAGCCTTATAGCCCACATAAGCCAGGCTCGTCGCTGTGCTAGTCCCCCATTGGCTTTGCAACTGCAGGTTCCATTGCTGCACGTTGGAAGTCTGGTTGTGGGGTGGAATCGCGATGACGGTTGCGTTCCTGGGCGCTGCCGGATTGATCACCGGCCCCGGCGCAGGCAGGGGCCCGGAGGCATTGCTGGAATTGGAGCTGCCCGGGGCCGCCGAACCTGAAAGCGTGATCCGATATCCGCTGGCCGCCTGATAGATGTCGACTCCATTGAACTCAGGATTATTGCTGAGTTGGTTACCAACGCCTCCGCGATCGGGGAAGTAAAAAATCCCGTATCCGCCGCTCACCACGCTTTGCAAACGGTCCTGAAGGCTGTATGCGAAGCCGATTCGAGGAGCGAGATTGTTGAGATCGGTCAGGACCAGGCTGCGCGGCAGAACGCCGTCTCCAGCTTCAATCAGCCTGCCTGTCGGAAGATCGAAGTTGGATTGCCGATTATCCCGCTCCGTAGGGTTGGTGAACAGGTCGTAGCGCAGGCCATAGTTTAAAGTGAGCCGGTCATTTGGATGCCAGGTGTCCTGGGCGAAGTATCCGCTCTCCCAATTGCGTGTATGGAAGGTGGAGAGTCCCACGCCGATCTCGTAGTCGGTGAAGCCCGCGAGAAGCTCGGAAACGTCGTATCCGGTAAAGCGGCCACTGCCTGAAAACTGCGTACCGTCTATCGCAAAATAGCCTTTCGCGTAGTTTCCCTGATAGAAGCTCAAACGACGCTCAATGGCATTGAAGCCAAAGGCAAAGGTATGCCGGCCTTGAATCCGCGAGACCGTGTCCTGGATCTGCCCACTATTGTCATTGACAATATAAGGCCCGCCATCCCCGCTGAACTGCAACTCGCTATTGTTGCCGCCAATAAGGGCGCCGCCGCCGAGAAGGGAAGTGCGGTTCGCGTCGGGAATTCCGAGCTGTTGAGCGAGGGGAATGTTGTCGAAGGGCGGACGATACGCGAAGAAGTCACTGGTATAGCCGAAGCGAAGATCATTCAGCAGGTTCGAGGTAAATTTGCGGGTATAGCCTACGCCGGTAGCGCCGATATGAGTGGGATTGGTCCCGGAGCCAAATCCGGCGGGCAGCGCGGGAAAGAGCGAAGTGAGTGAAAGCTGGTCATGGGCATAGCTGTAGCGGGCGAATATCTGGTCGGAGCTGCCGGGCGCATAATCCAAACGCATATCGAAATCGTTAAATAAGCGATTTTCGTGCTGCTGGGCCGCGTAGTTATTTTCAATCCGTCCGGGGATATTCGGCAGCGGAAAGGCACTAAGATAACGCAGGGCTACCGGATTCTGACGGTCCGAAGGAATTTTGTTGCCGGGAAACTGTTGGCATGTGAGCGGGTCGTAAATTCCACCATTGATCGGGAGAGTGCCGGCGCAGCCCGTCAAAGCGCTGTTTGGAGTTGTGGTCATGCCGGTGCCGAGCAGTTCCGAAAAGTCGCCTTGCCGCATGAGCGGACTTGGAACCGTAGCCAACAGCGGCTCCCGAAAACGATGTTGCAGGATTGCCTGGTAATCGGCAAAAAAGAACAGGCGATTGCGCCGCAGCGGCCCCCCAATCGTGCCGCCAAATTGATTGCGGTGAAAGGGTAATTTAGCGACGTTGCCGCTGGAGGCGCCGGGCGCGCTGAAATAGGCGTCATTGGCGTCAAAAATGCTGTTGCGGAGGAACTCATAGAGCGAGCCGTGAAATCCATTGGTGCCGGATTTAAGTGAGGTTTCGACGATCGCTCCGCCAGCGCGCCCAAATTTCGCTGGAGCCACGCTGGTGCTCACTCGAAATTCCTGGATCGCCTCGGCGGGCGGAAACAGGACGATCGTATTCACCAGCGATTCATTGTTATCGAGCCCATCTAGAAGATAATTGTCCGCTTGCGGACGGAGCCCATTCACCGAGAGCGCCGCGCTGCCCGTCTCCGAGTTCCGGTAAGTCTCGGCATTGGTACCCAGCGTGCCACCGCTGGCCACGTTGCCAAATGCACCGCGGGTAACGCCCGGAGTCAGCAGCGCCAATTGGGTGAAGTTGCGCCCGTTCAGCGGCAGCTCGGTGACTTGCCGGCCTTCGATTACGCTGCCTATGGAGCCGGGATTTGCGCCAATTAGTGGCGCACCCCCAAATACGGTGACGCTCTCAGAAATTGATCCAAAAGGAAGGGTGAAATTGAGGGCGACCGCAGATTCGATGTGCAGGACAACATCCGGCTTCAATACGCTTTTAAATCCCGGCTTCGTGATCTCTACCTGATAGATGCCGGGAACAATATCCATCAGAAGAAAAAGGCCGTCGGAATCCGTAGCGCCGGTGTAGCGGACCCCGGTCGCCACGTTGGTTGCGGTCACCTGGGCGTCCTGTACCGCCCCGGTTTTTACGTCCGTCACATGGCCGCTGATGCTCGCGTTGGTGCTTTGCGGAAATGCGAGGAGGGAAGAGATGCTGAAGAGAACGGCAAACAGGGCCGTCCGCGCCAGAGCGGTGGAAGAAAAATGAAATTCAAATTTGGCTGCTGGCGACGTTGCATTACCTCAGGGATGGTTGGGCGGCGTTCTGAGAGACGCAAACAGTAAATGCTTTCCCGTAGGAGTGTGGGTGGCGCCGTGCGGCTCCAGGGTGACGAAGACCGCATCAATTTGCGACAGCAGTTTTGGATCATCCAGGCGCAGCACCCAGCGCCGCTTGGCTTCGTTATCCAGATAGAAGATGCCCATATTTAAAGGTCGCTTGTCCTGCGGCCCCCTGCGCCCCCATGCCTGAAAGGTGCTGGCATCGTGTACGCCCGGTTCCTGGTCCAGATCGAATGCGTAAAAGATAAGTGACTTGCCGGCGGTGTAGAAGACGCGTCCAAACACTTTCTGCGCTTGCCCATTGCGATCAATATCGAAGACGTCCGCGATGTAGAGATCGCGCGCTCCCATTAGTTCGCGAACATCGCGGTCGGATGCCAGGAACTGTTGCTGCTGCCGAGATTGTTCTTCTGCTTGCCGCAGGTGGAGCGTGGCTTCAGTGAGTTGCGCCTCCAGCGAAGCAGTTTGCAACTCGACTCCCCTACGCTCCTCGCGCAGCTTCACCAATTGTTCTTGTGCAGACTGCAGCAGCGATTCGGAACGCTGCAATTGCGCCGCGAGGTCTTCCCGTTCATTGGCGAGGAAAGCTTTCTCAGAGGTCAGCTGAGTGACTCGCGCCTGGATAAGGGAAATCTCTTGCTCGATGGAAAGATCTTTCGCGCGTGACTTTAAAAGTTCGGCCGTCTTCTCCCGCAGTTGCGCGCTCAGCCGCTCCGCCTTCTCCCGTTCTATCTGCAACTGCGTAGGCAATTCTGCTGTTAGGGGGCGGGCGGGGGCAGGACCGATGGCGCTGACGGCGGCTGGGCTGGCCGGACCGGCATGTGTGCGGAGCAGTGCCTGTTTCGCTCCATGACTCTGGCCGATTTCATAAGTCGCCACGGAAGCCACTCCCAGCAGCAACGCCGCCGCGACTGCCTCCCACGATGGATGCGAAGTGGGGATGCGCCGCCATACCGGTGGAGGTGGGAGGGCGCGATGTCGCGGTTCCGTGAAGACTGGCTTCGGGGCGGCAGATCCCTGCGAAATGCGGCGGAACAATTCTTTCTTGGCCATTTCGGGCGACCAATCGGATTGGGGCGCCTCACTCGGAGGACTAACGCTTGCGCCGATGCTCGACATGCCAATCTTGGCCAGGGCGCGGTAGCGTTGAAGATCTCCGGAGCACTCCGCGCATTCGCGGACATGGGCATTTAGCTCGGCGCGCTCTTCCGGCGCAAGCGCGCCGGAGGTAGCCAAGGCGCACAACTCGCGAAAATATTCGTGCCGCGCTTCGTCGTGTGGTTTATGGCGTTCAGATTCCATCGGGGCTACTCAAGGTCCCGTTTCAATACATTGATGTCGATACTCTCTTTGAGCTTCTTCAGACCGCGGTAGTAGTGATGCCTTACGTTTGCAAGCGGTTGCTGAATACGGTCCGCGATCTCCCGCAATGTGTATCCCTCGAAGAAGAAAAGCGTGAGGGTCTGGCGCTGGCCCTCGTTCAATTCTTCAAACGCGTGGCGTAAGGTCAAACCCGATTGACGAAGCACAGCTTCGTACTCAATATTCGATGGCCCCTGCATCATGCCGGCCAATTCGTCCAAGGCACAGACATTATAGAAACCGCGGTGCTGCAGATACTCGCGTCTGTCAAAGGCGCGGTGATAGGCGGTCTGCATCAGCCAGGCGCGTACGCTGCCACGCGAAGGATTATAAGTATGGTTCTTCTGATGGACCAGCATAAATACGTCCTGCACCAGGTCCTGCGCCTCCCCGGAATCGCGCAGGACGCGGCGTCCGATTCCGAGCACCGCGCTCGCATACCGCTCCACCAATATACCGAGCGCAGCCTGATCGCCGCACTGTACCCGCTCCATGAGCGCTTCCTCTTCGGAGCGCACACCCAGCGCCAATCCGGTGGAGGTATCTATCTCCGGGGAGTGGTTCGCAGCGGAAATCGAGAGGAAGCTATTCGATGCAGACAATCGACCACCTGTGCTGCCGGCAATTGTCCAGCAGCCTGACTGACTCAAGATGTATAGCATACGCTTCGAGCGGTTAAAAAAAAATTTTATCAGTCATGGTACAAACCTCGGGAGCCGGGCCGTAGTTATTGATAAGAGCAGATAGTGTGACCGTGTGACCAACGCCACGGAACGGTGGGCCTCCGCGAAGATCCAGTAAGAAAAATCGCGAAGCCCGAAGTGTGCGGCATTCGATGCTGTCGGCGTGCGTGTCCCGCTTGTGCTCTGAGATGTTTTATGGACGCTCCGAAACTTCATGGCAGTCGCAGCCGAATCTGACTTCGACTGCCAATTTGTCGGTCCGCTCCGACAAGGTGAGTGCGATTCAGGAAATTTCCGAAAAGCGCGCAGGGGTCACAGCAAACGGTACTTGCTTTTCACCCGCTTCGGTCCATGCCGCAAAACAGCTTGTCCTATTTTTGCCGCTGGTGGCCTGCCAAGACTGTACAAGGAGGGGCCGCTCAAGTCGATGCCGTCCTTAACTAAATGGAGGAATTTACATCAATGCTGCAGTTCATATTACAAAAAGTCCCAATTGGGCTCCTAGTCGTGTTTGCAGGTCTTATGGCCGTGGCGCAGACAGATACGGGACGTATTACCGGAACGGTGACTGATGTTCAAGGCGCTGTGATTTCCAATGCCGCCGTGACCGCCACCAATACCGGCACCAATCAGGCCTATAAAGCTACCACCGACGCGAACGGGGTATATACGATTCCCGCGGTCATGCGCGGCCCTTATCGCGTCGAGATCGGCGCGCCTGGGTTCAAGTCGGTTTCCGAGACATTCACGCTGGAAATTTCCGAGCAGAAGAATCTAAGCGTTTCTTTGTCTCCCGGGACTGCAAGCGAGACTGTGAATGTGAGCGCGGAAGGAGAGCTGGTCGATACTACGACCTCCTCCACAGGCGAAGTCATTCAAGGACGGCAGCTGACCGAGCTCCCCTTGAACGGCCGTAATTTTACCCAGCTTGCGCTGCTTACGCCGGGCGTGACCCGCGGGGCCTATGGCGATATCGCGAGCGGCGTGAACAATAACGCCGAGACCTTCCGCAACGGCGAAACCGGGGGCGCCGCGTTGTCGGTAAACGGAATGCGTCCCCAGGCGAACAACTTCATTCTCGATGGCGTGGACAACAATGAGTCGCTGGTGAACAGCATCAATTTTTTCCCGCCCGTAGAGGCCACGCAGGAATTTCGCATCAATACCTCGGTCGCGCCGGCTGAATTCGGACGCGCCGGCGGCGCGATCGTCCAGACTTCCATCAAGTCGGGGACCAACAGCATCCACGGTTCCGTATTTGAGTTTCTGCGCAACAGCGTCTTCGATGCCAGCCCTAATTACAACTTCACCCCCAAAGCTCTCCCGGCAAAAACGCAGCCATTTAAGCGCAATCAGTTCGGGTTCACCCTCGGCGGGCCGGTGATCAAGAATAAACTTTTCCTTTTTGGCGATTACCAGGGACTTCGTCAGGACCAACCGCTGAATCCGGAGAAAGCCACGGTTCCCACAGTAAAAATGCGCTCCGGAGACTTTTCGGAACTGCTTGGGAGCGGGTTGACCAAGATCCCGAACGGCACCGTGCCCGCTTGCGGCGCAGTGAATCTGCCGAATGGCGCAATCTACGATCCGGTCAACTGCGCTCCCTTCGCCGGCAACATCATTCCGCAAAACCGGCTGAATCAGGCGGCGGTGAATTATCTGAATGCTTTTCCCATGCCGACCACATCGGGCATACTCCAGAATTACACTGGGATCCGTCGCGACGTACGACACTTCAACGATTTTGATGTTCGCCTCGATTATGATGCCAGCAGCAAAGACCAGGTCTTCGCGCGCTACAGCTACGGACAGGACATTTTCAGCCTGACCTCCAGGCTGAGCGTGCTCCCCTCTGGATTCGGATCGGGTGACAATGTCAATCATCCACGCGGCCTCGCCGTGGGCGAAACGCATCTGTTCACTTCCAACATCGTGAACGATTTCCGCTTCGGATACACCCGCCCATACTTCTCATACCAAAACCCCTTTAATGGCGTGAAGCTTTCCCAGAACCTTGGTATCCAAAACGCAAACCGGTTGCCTCAACTCGGCGGTGGAGCGTTGATCGGCGGATATAACTCAGAAATTGAATATACCGGAGACGGTGGACCCTATATCGTTCCCCAGAAAGGCTTCCAATTCGAAGATACCGTCAGCTATGTGAAGGGCAACCACAGCTTCCGGTTCGGCGGCAGTGTGCTTCGCCGACACGTGGATTTCTTTATTTCCGATTACCGCGGCAAAGGATACTTCTTCATTGGCCCCGGCACCGGGGACTTCACTGGATATGAAGTATCGGAACTGCTTGCCGGTTTCATCGATAATTACCAGATCAGCTCGCCGAATAACGTGCAGACACGCAATTGGGAGACGGGATATTTTGGCCAGGATGACTGGCGCGTAAACCGAAACCTGACCCTGAATCTCGGCCTGCGCTACGACTTGTATACCAATCCCACTGAAACCCAGAACCGCTGGTCGAATTTTGATCTGAGCACGGGCAAGCTCATCGAGGCAGGGAAGGGAGGGCCGAACAATAGCCTGATTCGCACTGACAAGAACAACTTTGCGCCACGCCTTGGCTTCGCCTATGACCCGGCGGGCGATGGAAAAACCGTGGTCCGCGGCGGCGTGGGAATATTCTACTTCCTGGACCGTGGCGGAGTTGGCAACCAGCTTAGCGCGAACCCGGAGTGGAGTAGCGCCTCAAGCTTCCCGGTAAGCCAGGGAAATCGGATCACGTTCTCCGGACAGAACACGCCTTGCCCCACCTCTCCAACTACTTCCTGCAACAATAATCAGACAGCCACCAACCCATTGCCTTTGCCGGCGGGAAGCTCGGTGAACCCCGCGAATCCAAAAGGAGTCCCGGTTATTGCCATACTGCCTAACAACCAGAACTCCCAAATCACGCAGTGGAACCTGCAGGTCTCACGACAGATCGGGGCCAACAATGCCCTGAATGTGGCTTACGTGGGCACTAAGGCGGACCACCTCATGACGTGGTTTACCTATAACACCGGCAATTACCCCATCGACGCCGGCTTGTTCCCGAATCTTGGGACCAATAACGTGACGGTCGGCGCGGCTGAGGGCACATCCAAGTACAACGGCTTGCAGACCTCGTTCAATCGCCGAATGATCAAGGGCTTGCAATATACCCTTGCTTATACCTGGTCGCATACGCTGGACAACTCCGGGGGTGCCTTCTCGACCACGGGAGGGAATGGGCGTATTTATGTCGATCCCGTAAAGGGTGGCATCCTTAAGTACAACTATGGAAATTCGGATACGGACCAGCGGCATGCCTTTGTGCTCTCGACGTTATATGAGCTTCCCTTTGGTCGGGGCAGGCAGTTCGGCTCTGATTGGAATACGGCGTTTGACGAAGTGCTGGGAGGATGGCAGACAAACTTCATCGCTTCGTTTGGCAGCGGCACGCCATTCGACATCACGGTAAATGGGGTCCGTCCCGACTACCATGGTGGAGCGAGCATCGGATCGGAACGCCGCGATCTCACCACCGGCGATCTGATCTGGCTGACCGCGCCGGCGGGGGCATTTACCGCTCCAGTGGGGACGATTGGAACCCTGGGACGGAATCATTTCCATGGCCCCGGATACCACACCATCGACGGTTCCATCTTCAAAGATTTCACCATCACCGAACGGGTGAAGATGGAGTTCCGCGCGGAAGGGTATAACCTGTTGAACACGCCGGAGTTCGTCAATCCGAATTCCGATCTGGGCGGCTTTAATAATGGTCTTCCCTCGAACACGACCTTCGGTGAGATCAACTCGGTCCGGCAGAAGTCGGAGCGCCAGTTGCAGTTTGCCCTGCGCTTCACCTTCTAATCGCATAATCACGCAGGAAGGGACAAGAGATAGCTCCTGGCCCTTCCTGTTCTAACTATCATTTTTATAAGTAGTTTCTCCGTAGCCTCTCTATATTCACAATGAAATTGAAGCCCCTCCTCATCACGGCCATTCTGGCTTTAAGCTGGATTGCCCAGAGAACATCGTTTACGCAAGTCACTTCGCAAGCGGCGCTTTCTGTTGCAAAAGCGGAGCCTCCCAACTGGTGGACGGAGTTGCCAGCTCCCACTTTGCTTCTCTATGGCACAGGGCTGGAGCGCGCTCACGTGTCGCTGGCCCGCGGGCCGCAAGGCGTAAGTATCGCATCGCAAAAACCCGGCAAAGATGGACTGTATTATTTTGTGACGCTCGCGGGCACCGAACACGCACAGCCTGGGGAATTGGTATTACGTTTGAAAACCTCCGGCGAGATGCGCGATTTGCATTTCGATCTGTTGCCGCGGACGCAATCGCCAAGACCGCAACCATTGACGGGTAACGATGTCATATACCTCATCATGCCGGACCGCTTTGCGGATGGTGACCCTTCCAATGACGAGCCTTCTCCTCTTCTGCATACCTATGATCGCAGTGCGGCACATGCTTATCATGGAGGAGACCTGAAGGGGATTGGGGACCATCTGCCATATTTGAAGTCCTTGGGCGCTACTGTGCTATGGCTTACGCCGGTCGTTAAAAATGACAGCGCCTCCCCGCAGGACTATCACGGATACGGAGCGGTCGATCTGTATCGTGTCGATGAACATTTTGGCAACATGCGGCAGCTAAAGGAACTGGTTGAAGCCGCCGGCCGCCAGGGAATACGGATCTTCTTTGACTTTGTCCCCAATCACGTTGGGCCCAAACATCCCTGGGCGCAGCATCCGCCGGAGGAGTGCTGGCTGCACGGAACTCCTCAGCACCATGCAGCGTTCAGCGATGATTTCCGCGTCATTATGGATCCTTATGCAACCGAGGCGGAGCAGCGGGACACCATCGAAGGATGGTTTGCCGGTGTTCTCCCAGATCTCGACAACGATTGCCCCGACGTGGAACGGTATTGGACGCAGTACGCGATCTGGTGGATTGAAAGCTCCGGCGCCGGCGGCTTTCGCGTCGACACTTTTCCATACTCCTCCCGCAAATTCTGGGCGCGCTGGCATTCCGATGTCCGGCGGATCTATCCCGGCTTGGCCGATGTGGGAGAGGTGATCAATAGCCAGACCGACGATCCTGCAGTGACCTCGTTCTTTCAGGGCGGGCGCTCCCAGTGGGACGGGATCGACACTCAGCTCACGACGGTTTTTGATGCCCCACTGAGGAACGCGATTCAGGATGTCCTGCTTAAGGGCGCTCCTGCATTCAGGATCCATGATGTGATCGCGCGAGACTACCTCTATCCGCATCCGGAAGTGCTGGTCACGTATTTCGGCAACCACGATGTGAAACGGTTTATGTCCCAGCCGGGCGCGACGCCGGAAAAATTAAAGCTCGCTTACGGGCTGCTGGCCACCTTACGTGGAATTCCGCAGATCTATGCCGGCGATGAAATAGGGATGCAGGGTGGGAATGATCCCGATAATCGGCGCGATTTCCCAGGTGGCTTCCCCGGAGATCCGCGCAGCGCATTTCGTGCCGGCCAGCGAACGCCCGAAGAGCGCGATATCTTTGATTACGCCTCGGCTATCCTGGCCTTCCGGCATCTGCATCCCGCGCTTCAGGATGGCGACATGAAGCACGCTTTCATTTCAGACAAAATATATGC
>CAZONJ010000084.1:0-14692 GCA_964581225.1 uncultured Terriglobales bacterium
CCCAGCACCCATAACGGGACTGGCGGCAACGCCCCCAGCAGGATATATTCAAAAGCCGTCCTTGCGGTAAGTAATTGGAACCGTCCGCAGATGGACTGACCAGAAATCATCATGTCCCACTACATTGGAGCCATTGACCAAGGCACAACCAGCACCCGGTTTATCGTCTTTGACGCCTCGGGAAGGATCGTCTCCGCCGCCCAGAAGGAGCACCAACAGATTTATCCCAAACCGGGATGGGTGGAACATGATCCGGAAGAGATATGGCGGCGCACACAACAAGTCATCGATGAGGCGATGCAGCAAAGAGGATTGCGCCCGAAGGACCTTGCCGCCATCGGCATCACTAACCAGCGGGAGACCACGATTTTATGGAACCGCAAGACCGGTGAGCCGGTTTACAACGCCATTGTCTGGCAGGACACGCGGGTTGAAGGCGCGGTGGCCGAGTTCTCCGCTTCGGGCGGGCAGGACCGCTTTCGAAAAAAAACCGGTCTTCCGCTTGCCACTTATTTCAGCGGACTGAAGATCCGCTGGGTTCTGGAGCATGTTCCCCGGGTACGAAAGCTCGCCGAGGCGGGAGATATTCTCTTCGGCAATATCGATAGTTTTCTGGTTTGGAAATTGACCGGAGGACGCAAGGGCGGCCTCCACCTCACCGATGTGACCAATGCCAGCCGGACGCAGCTGATGGACCTCCGTACCCTGGCGTGGGACCAGGAGATACTGAAGGTTTTCGGCATCCCCGCAGCGGTCCTGCCTGGCATCCGTTCCAGCAGCGAGATTTATGGGAACGCAACCCTGGAATGTATTGCCGGGGTCCCAATCGCGGGCATACTGGGCGATCAACAGGCAGCGCTTATGGGCCAGACGTGCTTCAAGCCCGGCGAAGCCAAGAACACTTATGGCACCGGCTGCTTTCTTCTGATGAATACCGGAGGCAAGCCGGTCCAATCCAAGTTCGGACTGCTGACCACCGTGGCGTACAAGCTGGGCGAGAGGCCCGCGAATTATGCCCTGGAGGGCAGCATCGCAATTACCGGGGCGCTGGTGCAATGGATGCGCGACAATCTTGGCCTGATTCGTCAAAGCTCGGAGATTGAGACCTTGGCGCGTGCGGTGAATGACAATGGAGGAGTTTACTTCGTCCCCGCTTTCTCCGGGCTCTACGCTCCCTATTGGAAGGCGAGCGCGCGGGGTGTGATCGCCGGTCTTACCCGTTTTGCCAATAAGGGCCACCTTGCCCGCGCCGTGCTCGAAGCCACCGCCTTCCAGACGCGGGAGGTGGTCGAGGCGATGCAGATGGATTCGGGAATCGAGTTGGATGTGCTTCGCACCGACGGAGGCATGGTAGAAAACGAATTGCTGATGCAATTTCAAGCGGACGTTTTGGACCGCCCCGTGGTCCGTCCGGTGATTAAAGAGACCACCGCGCTGGGAGCGGCCTATGCGGCTGCGCTGGCGGTGGGGTTTTATAAGAATATCGAGGAACTCCGCGCCAATTGGGCCGTGGAGCATACCTGGCGGCCCAACATGGAAGCGAAGGCCCGAGAGCACAGTTACCGTTTATGGAAGAGGGCAGTGACGCGCTCTTTCGATTGGGTTGAAGAAGCTGAGCGCAAAGAGAGCAAATCTCCGTCCCTCAAAGCTAAAGCAAAAAGAAAGAGGAAAAAATAATGACTTCCCCATTGCTGGGCGAATTCATGGGCACATTAGTTCTCATTCTGCTCGGCAATGGCGTGGTTGCCGGCGTCCTGCTGAAGCGCTCCAAGGCAGAGGGAGCAGGATGGCTGGTGATCACCAGCGGCTGGGCCTTCGCGGTGATGGCGGGGCTGTTTACCGCGGTCGCCTTCGGAAGCAGCGATGCCTACTTGAATCCGGCGGTGACCTTCGGCTTTGGGATCGCCTCAGGAAACCTGAGCAAGGTGGCCCCTTATTTCATCGCGCAATTGTCCGGGGCTTTTGTCGGTGGCGTGCTGGTCTGGCTGCATTTTCTGCCGCACTGGAGGGAGACCCCGGATCCCGGTCTGAAGCTTGCCTGCTACTGCACCTCGCCGGCGATCCGTAATGTGGTCACAAACCTGGTCAGCGAAATCATCGCCACCTTTGTGCTGGTCCTGGTCGGGGCGGCGATCTTTTCCAAGGCAGTCGCTCCCTCCGGGCTGGCGCCGGGAATCGGACCCTATCTGGTCGCCAGCCTGGTATGGGGTATCGGACTCTCGCTTGGAGGAACAACCGGGTATGCCATCAATCCCGCCCGCGACCTGGGACCGCGCATCGCCCATGCGCTGCTTCCGATTGCCGGAAAGGGCGGCTCGGATTGGGCCTACTCGCCTATCCCGATTGTCGGCCCTTTGATCGGCGGCGGGCTCGCAGGACTGCTTCTACGCCTGGTCAGATTTTGAACCTCAGGGAGGGCGATTGACAAAGCGAGAACGACCCTAAATTTTATACCGATTTGTAATAATGTCGTTGTCGTCTATCGCTTATCGCTGGAGAGCCCCAATTTGAAGTTCACGGAACATTCCCACCGCCGCTTCAATCCGCTTACCCATGAATGGATTTTGGTCTCCCCACACCGTGCTGTGCGTCCCTGGCAGGGAGCGGTAGAAAAGCTGCCACCGGTGCGGCAGCCGGAATACGATCCGGAGTGCTATCTGTGTCCGGGAAATACCCGGGCGGGCGGCATCCACAATCCCGCCTACCAGCGCACTTTTGTCTTCGACAACGATTTTGCGGCGCTCAAGCCGGATGTTCCTCAAGAGCGCATTGACGTTGGCAACAAAGGCCTGCTGGTCGCCGAAGGGGAGCCCGGGATTTGCCGCGTCATGTGTTTTTCGCCGCGTCATGATCTGACCCTCGGCACCATGCAGTGGAATGACATCGTAGAAGTCGTCCATACCTGGAGCGCCCAGTTCCAGGAATTGGGCGGGCGCGCGGAGATCAACTATGTGCAGGTCTTTGAAAACCGCGGGGCCATGATGGGCGCCAGCAACCCGCATCCTCATTGCCAGATTTGGGCGACCCACTCCATTCCCGAGGCCCCGGCAAAAGAGCTGGCCGCCCAACGGAACTACCTGCATACCCACAAGAGCTGCCTGCTATGCGATTACACCCGCCTCGAAGAAGAGCAGAAAATTCGCATTGTCTGCCGCAATGAAGCATTTGTCGCCATGGTCCCGTTTTGGGCGGTATGGCCCTTCGAGGTCCTTCTCTGCAGCCGGAGGCATGTAGCGACATTTGCGGATTTCACCGGCGACGAACTTACTTCCTTGAGCAAGATCCTGAAACAGATTACATCGACCTACGACAAAGTCTTCGACGTGCCCTTCCCTTACTCTATGGGATTTCATCCCTCGCCAACCAACCAGGGCGACCATCCGGAATGGCATTTTCACGCGCACTTCTATCCTCCGCTGTTGCGCTCGGCCACGGTAAGAAAGTTTATGGTCGGCTTTGAGATGCTCGGAATGCCGCAACGCGACATCACTCCCGAGACTGCGGCAGAGCGTCTGCAATCGCTACAGAGGTAAGAGAGGCTCCCGCAGTTTGACAAATAAAAGCTTGGGAAATATCCTCGCCACGACCACTAAGTTCTGAGGACATCATGAAAAGCATGGACCGGCGCATCTGCCTGATATTTATTTTCCTTCTCGCACCTCTTTCATCTTCATCAAGCGCTCAACAATGGATCCCGTTGAGCGGCGTCTCATCGGTAACCAAACTCCCCAATGGCGTTGAGTTGAGGGCGGGAGCGGCGAGCGTTCGCGTTACTGCCGTAGAAGATTCCGTGGCGCGGGTCCGCGTGGCGGCCAATGGAGCTTTTCCGAAAGACACCTCCTGGGCGGTGGCGCCAACTGCGGAATTGAAAACGCCCGCGGTCCAGAGCAGCGAAAATGCCGACTCCGTTGAAATCACTCTCCCCGCCGGCCACATCAGAATTCTTAAGAACCCGCTGCGCGTGATTTTCCTCGGCCCCCATGGCGAGGTCCTCAACGAAGATGACGAGCGCTCCCCCATGGCGTTCAACGGCGGCGCCTTTCGCGTGACCAAAAAGATGCCCGAAGACGAGCTGTATTTCGGCCTGGGCGATAAAACCACGCTGAACCTTCGCGACCGCGCCTTCAGCATGTGGAACACCGACGCCTATAATTGGCAGGAGGCCACCGACCCTTTATATAAGAGCATTCCTTTTTTCACCGCGCTGCGCCAGGGCAAGGCCTACGGAATTTTTCTCGATAATTCATGGCGCACCCATTTTGATTTTGGCAAAGCGTCCCGCGACAGCTACAGCTTCGGCTCGGATGGCGGAGAGCTGAATTATTATTTCTTCTTCGGCCCCGATCCCAAAAAAGTCCTCACCGCCTATGCGGATTTGACCGGCAAAACTCCGCTGCCCCCTCTCTGGTCGCTCGGCTACCAGCAATGCCGATATAGCTACTATCCCGAATCGCGGGTGCTCGAAGTCGCCCGCACCTTTCGCGAGAAGAAGATTCCGGCGGACGTGATCTATCTGGATATCGATTACCAGGACCACTACCGCCCATTCACGATTAACCGGCAATACTTCCCCCACTTCGAAACCATGATCAAGCAGCTTCGCGCGGAAGGCTTCAGCCCCATTCTCATCACCGATCTGCATATTGCCGAGGTCCCCGGATACAAGCCCTATGACGAGGGCGTCGCCAAAGATATGTTTGTAAAAAATCCCGATGGGACGCTGTATGTGGGAGAAGTCTGGCCGGGCAAGAGCGTCTTTCCGGAATTTACCCTTTCCCGCGCCCGCGAATGGTGGGGCACGCTTTACAAAGACTTTGTCGGCATGGGGGTTCGCGGCTTCTGGAACGATATGAACGAGCCTGCCATTTTTGGGCGTCCAGACAAGACCATGCCTCTGACCACGCTCCACCGGCTTGACGATGGCACTACCGTGGACCATCGGGCGGTACACAATATCTTTGGCATGGAAAATTCACGCGCCACGTATGAAGGCGTCTTGAAGCTCCAGGGCAATGAGCGTCCGATGGTGCTTACCCGCGCCAGCTATGCGGGCGGACAACGCTATGCGGCATCATGGACCGGCGACAATTCCAGCACATGGAACCACATGCGGATGACTGTGCCCACGCTCCTGAACCTGGGCATCTCCGGTTATCCCCTGGTGGGCGCGGATATTGGCGGATATCGCGGCTCTCCGCCGCCCGATTTGCTCACCCGCTGGCTGGAGTTGGGAGCGTTCATTCCGGTTTATCGGGACCATACGGAAAAAGGCAGCGCGGACCAGGAGCCGTGGGTGCATGGACCGCAGCACGAGGCCTGGCGCAAGAAGTTCATTGAGCAGCGCTATCGCATGCTTCCGTACATTTATACGGTCGCGGAAGAAATGTCTCGCACCGGGCTTCCGATGATGCGTCCGCTATTTCTCGAATTTCCCGCAGAAGAGCGCCTTGCCGCGGACCAGGATGAATTCATGTTCGGCCACGACATGCTGGTTGCCCCAAAAGTATGGGAGCTTCTCGATTCCTACGAGATCCAGCTTCCCCAGGGTGATTGGTATGACTACTGGACCGGGCTGAAGGTCGATCGCGCCAAGCTGGGACGAGTGAACCCGAAGATGGATGAGCTGCCGGTCTACATTCGCGCGGGTGCGATTATTCCCCACCAGCCGCTGGTGCAGAACACCCAGGAAGTGCCGCAGGGTCCGCTGGAGCTGCGCGTCTATCCTGGCCCTGAATGCGCTGGCAGCCTTTATATGGACGATGGCCACACCTTCAACTACCAGCACGGAGAATTCCTGCGTCAGGAGCTTTCCTGCTCTTTGAAAGACCATTCTCTCAGCGTCGAAACCCATCCTGCGCAAGGAACTTATAAACCCTGGTTCCGGCAGACGCAGTTCACGATTTACGGCGTGCCCAATTCGCTGAAGTCGGTAGCTCTCGATGGGAGCTCCACGCAAAACTACAAATACGATGCGGCGCGCAGCGCAGTGACCGTGCTTGCGCCCTATGTCGCCAATGGGACCAAGATCGAAGTGCAGTACTGAACCTGATGAAATTGAGGAGCGGAGAGCGGGCACAACTCGCAGTGTCTCTCCGCTCATCATCGCGCGCGCCTGGATCGGGCACACGCTCCAGCATGGGAATAAGCCGGCCTTTATAAAGAATTGACGCTTTCCTAACACCTTCTTTACTTCCATTGTTGTCTACTGCTCCTGTGCATTACCCGGCGAAGGAACTCGCAAACGGCGCGCATTGGGGTCGTATTGGCAGGGCGCTTTTGTGGCGAGAGCATTTGCCAAGCGCCGACGCATAGCAACTTTAGATGGAGAGTAGAGGAATTATCGATTGGACTATCGAGAACGAACGAAATAACTTTCTCTCTTACCACCCGTTCCAACATCCCTGCTGTGGTTAATCAACGAGGAGAAACGAGCATAGATATGAATCGCTCAAAAGTACGCCTATTCCTTTCAGTCCTGAGTCTTGCATTGGTTGTTGCGCCCCCCCGCCCAGCTCAAGCGCAGACCGATACCACCCAACCTGCATCTGCGGACATGAACCACAGGATCGAAGAGCTGGAAAAACAGCTTGCCGATTTGCGCAACCAGTTGGCCGACCTGAAAAAGACGGAGACGGCGACTGCCACCGCTCCGGCCGCGCCTCCGGCTGCCGCGCAAGCGGTCGCCACTACGCCTGCTCCGGATGCTTCTCCAAACTCCTCCAAGGTCACGTTGGCATCGATCTTAGGTCCGACTTCACTGAGTGGTTTCGTTGACATGTATTACGACTACAATTTCAACCGGCCGGCATCCCGCGCCAATACGCTTCGCAGTTTTGACGTCAATTCCAACCAGTTCGCGCTGAATCTGGTTGAGCTGGTGCTGGATAAAGCTCCCGATGCGCAGGCCAGCAGGACCGGGTATCACGTTGCTCTCGGTTATGGCCAGGCGATCAACGCCGTCAATGGCTCCGATCCCGGCGGCCTGGGCTTCGATCAGTATCTAAAAGAAGCATACTTCTCTTACCTCGCCCCGGTCGGTAAAGGCCTGCAGGTGGACTTTGGGAAATTTGTGACGCCTGCGGGCGCCGAAGTCATCGAGACCAAG
The DNA here is from genome assembly GCA_964581225.1 of uncultured Terriglobales bacterium. GTDB lineage: Bacteria > Acidobacteriota > Terriglobia > Terriglobales > Acidobacteriaceae > CAYTQA01. The sequence continues at coordinate 7,106 of CAZONJ010000084.1, forward strand.
GACAACTGGAATTATTCGCGCGGACTGCTCTTTTCCTATGCTATCCCCTACTACCATTTCGGGCTGCGCTCGAAATACGCGTTCAACGACAAATATTCCTTGACGGGATATCTGGTGAACGGCTGGAACAACGTGGTGGACAACAATACGGGAAAGACCTACGGGCTGAGCTTTGGCTGGACCCCCAACAAGAAGTGGGGCTTCACCGAAAACTATATGGCTGGCCCTGAGGCAAACAACGATAAATCCCACTGGCGGCAGCTCTGGGACACCGTGGCCACATACTCTCCGACCGGCAAGCTTTCGCTCATGGCCAATTATGACTATGCGCGAGGAGATCTGATGAAGGGCATACGAGATCCGGCTTACTGGTCAGGCATTGCCGGTTATGTCCGCTATGCACTGAACAGCAAATACACGGTGGCCACACGGTATGAGTACTATGACGACCATAATGGATTTACTACCGGCAACGCTGCCCACATTCAGGAGTTTACCGGGACGTTCCAGCGCACGATTGCGAGCCATATTCTTACCAATCTTGAGTTCCGGCGCGATTTCTCGAACCAGCCGGTATTCACCAAAGGGGCGGCCACGCCTGTAACCGCGCAGACTACTGCGACCGCCGGCTTGGTCTTCACCTTCGACAGTCGCGAACCGAATTAACCACCTGGCGCTCCCAATAAAAACGCCCACCAGGATGGTGGGCGTTTTTATTTACCGGGCTTTTTCGGCGATAGCTTCGCCGGAGTTGCGTATCCGTTATTGGTGTTTCGCAACGTAAATCAAAAGCGTGAAGATGATGATGGGAATTGCCGCCAGCAGTAAATAAAATAAAAATTTTTTCAGCCACGGCTCCCGCCGCCGCCGCCATTCACTGAGTTCCCGGCGCTCCGCCACTCCCACCTGGTCCTGATGCTCAAGGTCCCAGGCAAATTCACGGGCGCTGCTGTAACGGTTCTTGGGATCGCGTTCCAGGGCGCGATAGATGATTTCCTGCAGCGCAGGGGAAATCTCGGGATTCACCTCGCGCGGCGGCACCGGATAATTCAGCAGCCGCTCATTCATGACGACCAGGGGATTGGCCCCACGGAACGGCGTTTTTCCGGTCAGCATTTCATAAAGCATCACGCCCAACGCATAGATGTCGCTTCGCGCGTCGCCCCGCTTGCCCTTCACCTGCTCCGGAGAAATATAGTCCGGCGTCCCCATAGTCTGGGAGAGTTTTGCGAATGTAAGCCGGCGCGCGCCTTCGTTTGCGGCAATGCCAAAGTCGATGAGCTTGATGTTGTCTTCGGCATCCACCATGATATTTTCCGGCTTGAGGTCGCGATGCACGACCCCATGGCTATGGATGTAATGCAGGGCATCGCAAATCCTGAGCGAGATCTTCACCGCGCGTTCCACCGGAAGCTTGCCCTGCTCGTTCAGGATCAGGCGCAGCGGCCGCCCCTCCACCCATTCCATGACCATATAGACATTGCTGCGGTCGTCCCCGGTCAGGACCTTCATTACGCCGGGATGGTCGAGCTTCTTGCCGATGTCCTCTTCGCGGTGGAAGCGCTCAAAGAACACGACATCGCTTTCCATCTCGGGATGGGGGACTTTAATCGCGACCCGCTTGCCGGTGCGCAAATCCGTGCCGCGGAAGATGGAAGCCATACCGCTGCGTGCAACCACGCCTTCAATGCGATAGTGATCGAGTTGTTCGCCGGGATGAATTGGGATCATTGACCAGGGCGCCGGTCAGCAGTTAAGGGACAAATCGCGGGGGCAGCATCAGCGAAGCTTATATGGACGTCCGCGATACATGCCGACACGTTCGACCCCTCGAATGCGGATTAGCTGGATGCTGATATTATCACTGCCGTCTCGTTGGTTGGCAAGGGTGACGAGCGAGGCGGCCACCGCATTCAAATCGGCGCCCGGAGCGAGCGCGGCGGCCAGTTCCGGTGCGGAGATCGCATTGTGCAGGCCGTCCGAACAAAGCACCAGGACGTCTCCGGTAAAGATCTGATGCTCGCTGCTTTCGACATTCACAAACAGGTCCGTCCCCAGCGAGCGGCTCAGCACATTGCGGGTCGGCGACTGCGAGGCTTCCCGCGACGAGAGCAGTCCCAGCCGAACTTGCTCACTGGCAATCGTATGGTCGCGCGTGAGCGCAGTCGCATTTCGCCTGCGGACCAGATAACAGCGCGAATCGCCCACATGGGCCACCACGGCGCGATCGAACCGAAGCGCGCAAAGCACCATCGTGGTCGCCATGGCAATGCCGCCCGGACCGGCTGCCATGCCGGTTTCGTAAACGTGGGTATTCGCAGCCTGCACCAGGCGCGGCAATAACGCTGCATTGGCCTCTCCCGGCGGGGCGCTGCGGAACCCGGCAAGCAGATGTTCCACCGCCCCGCGCGAGGCCACCTCTCCGCGCTCCTGGCCGCCGACCCCATCAGCCAGCGCGAACAGCCATCCATGAGTACGCACCTGCGCCGGCGTCGCCGGAAGCACGCAGCCAAGATAGTCTTCGTTGTGCTCGCGTATCCGTCCCGGATGGGAGAGCTGCGCGAACTCGACATCCAGCATAGGATTTAATGGTACGCGATGTCCTTCTTCGTTGGCGGAGAGAGGTTGTCGAGAATTTCCCCAATAACGCATCATAAACAAGGCGGGCCGAAGCCCGCCCCCTCAGGATTGTTTAGTGCGATGCAACCGATTTTGCCGCCTGATTGCGGGTCTGCACCAGGGTTGTCCGTCCCATATTCTTACTGACCCGGACAAAATAGATTCCCCCATAGATGGCCCAGACCAGCGCAATGCCTAAAGCCAGCAGCGGCTCCATCTTGGTCCCATATCCCATAAAAGGTCCAACCAGATAAAAGGCCATGCAGGCCAGATTGGCTGCCAGCCCAAACACCGGGATGATCAGATGCCGCACGACTTTAAACTTCGGATGACGATGATATGCCACCAGGCAGATCACGCAGCTTAAGGCGTACAGCAGGAAAGTGCCGAAATTCGAAGCCAGCGTAATCGTAAGCAGCGAGTTAGGCAGCGCCGCCATTTTGTCATGGGTGGTATATCCGACACTGGACCATAAGCCATGCGGAAGCGATTGGATCGCCGCATCCGTAGGCGCTCCAGCGTCGCCAAAGGCCAGCGCCACGGCGAAGCAACCGACCACAGCGGAAATCGCCGCCAAGGTCCAGATGGCGCGGTGCGGAGTCAGGTTTTTGGAATGGAGCAGCCCGAAGTGTCCCGGCACCTCCTGGTCTTTGCCCATTGCGTAAGTCACACGCGCTCCCGTGTTCATGCAGGAGAGCGTAGTGCCGATCAGCGCAAGGAAGACCGTGAAGGCCTCGCATAACATGAAGATTTTTCCCCGCCCCGCGCCAAACAGCGCATCTCCCACCATGATCATCATGTCTCCGAGGGGCGCGGCAGATCCGGAAGCGCTTTGCATGCTATAACCGCTATTCAGGAAATAATTCGCGGCAAAATATTCAAAGAGGTAACAGAACATCCCCTGCACCAGCAGCGAAACGATCACAGCGATCGGTACGTCCCGCTTCGGGTTCTTCGCCTCTCCGCCCATTGCGGTCACCGATTCAAAGCCAACCAGGATCAGGATGGCAACCGTGGCCTGAATGAAGACCCATCCCCAATTGTGCGCCTTGACCACCGAAAGGGCGTTGGGATGCGACAGGAAGTTGCCGCTGTCATCCTTTACCGGATAGCTGATGCGATAGGGCACCGCCTTCCCCGCCGCGTCCAGCTTGGGTTGCGGGATGCCGCTCGCGTTCCGCACTACGCTTTCGGTGGTTTGTCCATTGGCAACCGTCTTTTGGGTGGCAAATTCATAGCTGTATGCCGCGCCCGAGGTGGAATCGAACTGATAGGCCACGCTCCCCGGCGGATGGTTCATGCGATAGCCGAGGGCCATGACCGAGAAGACCACCAGCGCGGTAATCTGAATGACGTTGATGGCGATATTGACCGAGGTCGATCCGTTCACGCCTCGGTAAGCGATATACGCCACAACAAACGAGAAGACGATGGCGACCAGCATCATGAATGCGGGTCCGGGATTGGATGCATTCATGAAATTCGGCCACAGTGTGCCAACCAGGTAACCGCATAGGATTCCCATCACGCCGACCATCACTCCGGGATAAATCCAGTAGTAGAGATGGGAGGCCCAACCGACGATGAATTTGGAGAGCCGCGCATAACGCCACGCCTTATCGTGATTCAGAAAAGACTGTTCCGCGAAATAATAGGAGCTGCCGGTCCCGGGATACAGCTTTGCCATCTCGGCATAACAGACCGCTGTGGCCAGACACAGCAACAGGGCGACCAGAATTCCCATCCACATTGCCGGCCCGGTCACGCCGGTGGTTGCCTGAATATAAAAGGTCAGCCATAGGAATGCGCCTGGCGCAATGAGCGCCATCGCGTTCATGGTTAATCCAGTCAAGCCGACGGTTGGTTTCATTTCAGCTACGGTGTTGTCCGGCACATGTATCTCCTTTGATAAAAGTAGTGAGTAGGCTGGCGCAGCGAGCCTGTAGAAGGGGTTGCAGAAGCATCATGCTTGCCGCCATTCGATAAGTAAAACTGATAATTTTTATCGAAGTGATAGCCGATTTCTATCCTTTACCGCCGGTTTCTCCTCTGCATGAAATAGAAAAAATCTATTCGACATGCGTGCAGCGGAGACATACATTGAGGGGTTTGCAACTTGGCGCAGCACGCCATCAATCTCCGCAAAGTGCAGAAGGGGTTCGCAAAGCAATGAGGATGCTTTAGACTGTTGAGTCATGCCAGTGAATATGATTTGCTGGCCCTGAAGCTCCGAATGAAAATTGCAAGCATTCTGCTGCTGCTGGCCGGCTGGGGACTCGTCCTCGCCTCGATCGTGCTTCTCTCCTCTCCGGGACTGAAGACCGGCTTTGTGCTGGCTGGAGTCGCCGTGCAGCTTTTAGGACTGGTCCTGCTCTTCCGCTCCAATCTATTGGTCCGAGGAGAACGAGGGTGACATCTCTTCCCGTTCTCTCCGGAAACGCCGTCGTGCTCTGCATCTTTTTCGTCTTTCTTGTTCCCCTGGCCGGCGCGGGACTCTCTCTTATCAACGCGGGGCTGGGCCGTTCGCGCAGCGCTGCCCATTCCATGCTGGCTTCGATGTGCGTGATCTCCATTGCGGCGATTGTCTATGTGGTCTGGGGCTTCAGCTGGCAAGGCTTTATTGGACGTCCCGCGCACGCCTTCATCCTCGGCGGAAAGAGCTGGAACTGGATCGCCGCGGAGCCGCTCTTTTTTCGTGGCTTGGCGCTCGACGGCGCTCCCGCATCGCTGGCTGCGTGGCTGCAAATGATAAGCGTGGGAATCGCGGCGCTGATTCCGTTAGGCAGCGGCTCCGACCGCTGGCGATTCGGCGCAGCATGCGCTTCGACCGTCGTGCTGGCAGGTGTAATTTATCCCGTTTTTGCTCATTGGGTTTGGGGCGGAGGATGGCTGGCGCAACTCGGCATCAACTACGGCATGGGCCACGGCTTTATCGATGCCGGGGGCGCTGCTCCCATCCAGGTGGTCGGAGGATTGACCGCTTTGTCGCTCACCTGGATACTGGGTCCGCGCCGCGCGAAGTATCCTCCCGATGGAATCCCCGCCGCCATCCCCGGCCACAATGCTGTAGTGGTGCTGTTTGGCTGTTTGCTGGCCTGGACGGGATGGACCGCCCTGAACTCCGCCGGCGCAATTCTCTTTACCGCCGCAGATCCGATTCGCGCCGTGCTGATTGCGATCAATACCACTCTGGCCGCCGCTTCGTCCTGCCTGGTCACGGTGGTCATCACACGCATCCGCTTCGGCAAGCCGGACGCATCGCTCAGCGCTAACGGATGGGTGGGCGGCCTGGTCGCCAGTTGCGCCGCTTGCGCGTTCATCAAACCGGCAGCGGCAATCATGATTGGGATCATCGCCGGCGCTCTTGTCACCTTTTCTGTTGAAACCCTCGATCGTCTCGCGATCGACGATCCCGGCGGCGCGGTTTCGGTCCACGCCGTGGGCGGACTTTGGAGCATACTCGCGCTGGGCATCTTTGGCCGCATCCCATCTCCTGCCGCAAATCCGCTTCACAGCGGAGATTCAGGCCAATGGCTGGCCCAGGTGGTTGGCATTGCCACCCTGCTCGGATTTGTCCTGCCGCTTAGCTATGGACTGAACTCGCTGCTGAATTATTTTTATCCGCAACGCGTGGCCGCCGAAGGCGAGCGCCAGGGGATGGATCTTTACGAACTGGGCGCCGGCGCCTATCCGGAGTTCGTGACTCACAGCGAAGACTTTACGCTGCGATAGGAACTGTCTTTTCCAAACAGGCATCTCCACCCGCTACAATCAGCGGCTGGGCACGACCGTGAGTATCGCCTCCTCGATTACGTCGTAAACTTTGTCGAGTTCCTCCGAGGTAATCGCATAGGGCGGCAATATGTAGATCACATTTCCCAGCGGCCGCAGCAGAACGTCCCGTTCGAGAAAAAAGCGGTACAACTTAGGCTTGATCTCGGAGAAGTATCCGGCATCGCTGGCCTCCAGCTCGATGACGGCCACGGTGCCAATCTGCCGGATCTCCGCCACCGCCGAAAAATCCCGCAGTCGCCGCAAACGCGCATGATGTTTAGCGGCGATTGCACGGATGCGCCCAAAAACATCTTCGCTTTCGAAGATCTCCAGATTGGCCAAGGCTGCGGCGCAGGCCAGCGGATTGCCGGTGTAGGAATGTCCGTGGAAAAATGCCTTGCCCGCTGCGGCAAACTCCTGCTGCATCGCTGTAGTGCAGACGGTCGCGCCCAGCGGCAAAAAGCCGCCGGTAATGCCTTTCGACAGGCACATCAGGTCGGGCGTCACTCCAGCCAGCTCACATGCGAACATGGTCCCGCAGCGCCCAAAGCCGGTCAGCACTTCGTCGGCGATCAGCAGCACGTTATATTGCGAGCACAACTCGCGGACGCGCTGCAGGAACTCGATGGGGTGCACAATCATTCCACCCGCGCCCTGCAGCAGCGGCTCCACGATCACCGCCGCGATCTCATGCGAGCTCTCGCGCAGCAGCTCCGCCAGCGAGTCTACGCATTCGATGTTGCAGCTCTCGCGTCGCCGGCCCACAGGACAGCGATGGCAATAGGCGGAATGCACGCGGCGCACGGGAAAGCGCATGCCGGCAAATGGAGCGGTAAAACCGGAATCCGCGCTCACCGACATGGCGCCGGCGGTGTCGCCATGATAGGCATGCTCCAGCGCGACAATCGACGTTTTGCCTGGCTCTCCACGATTTTGCCAATACTGGAGCGCCAACTTAAGGGCCACTTCGACAGCGGTTGAGCCGTCGTCGGAAAAAAAGATCTGGTCCAGGCTTGCCGGCAGTATCTTTTGCAGCTTGTCCGCTACTGCCTCCACCTTGGGATGGCTGAAGCCGGCCAGCAGCACGTGATCGAGAACGCGCGCCTGCTCGGCGACCGCGGCGCTGATCTTCGGATGGCAATGGCCATGCAGATTGACCCACCAGGAGGAGATGGCGTCGATGATCTGCCGTCC
>CAZONJ010000085.1:0-7145 GCA_964581225.1 uncultured Terriglobales bacterium
ATTAGGACCTCCAAATTGAGACGATTTGGGGTAACCCAGGAACGTACAACGCGGAGCGGACTTCGTCATCTAATCTCATTTTGTTTGTCATGCGGGCGAATCCCATCCCCTCGGATGGCCCGCAGTGGGAAAGATGCCGAAATCGAATCGATTGCACAGACAAATCTCTGTTCGTGGTGTTGCGCTTTGCCTGGGCGTGATGCTGTCTGCGAATTATATCCAGGCGCAAAGCGCGCCCCAGGCCAATCAGCAAACGCCGCAAACCGCTCCTCAGCTCGCCCAGGTACTCTCCTCCTATGAAGGCCAGAACATCTCTACCATTGAACTGGCAGGCCAGCCCAACCTCGACCAGCAGAAATTCGCGCCGCTGCTTGCGCCACTACAAAACCAGCCCTTCTCGCGCAGCAAGATCGATGAAACTATTGTGGCTATAAAAAATGCGGGCGGCTTCTCCGATATCGAGCTGGAACTGCGGCCGGAACCCACCGGGGTGCGCGTTCTCTTTGTTCTGCAACCCGCCGTTTATTTTGGAATGTATGATTTCCCCGGCTCCGGTCCATTTGCATACTCGCGGCTTCTCCAGGTGGCGGATTATCCCAGCCAGGAGCCCTATTCTTCGGTCGATGTGCAGCGGGCCCGGGAGGCGCTGTTGAAATTTTTCCGGCGTACCGGATACTTCCTCGCTCAGGTGGATCCGGAGGTGCAGACAAACCAGCAGCACGGACTGGCCAACGTCATCTTCCGCACCAGGCTGAATAAACGGGCCAAGTTCGGCAAAGTCACTCTGCAGGGAGCGCTGCCCCAGGACAATGCCCGTTTGCAGCACAGCCTTCGTTCGATCCGGGCGCGGCTCACCGGCTCAGCGATTCGCGCCGGCAAGACATACTCACCCAAGACGCTTTCGAATGCAGCGCAGCTCCTGGAGAAATCGCTGCTGAAAAAAGATCGTTTGGCCGCGCAGGTGAAGTTGATTGGGGCCGCTTACGACCCTGCCACCAACCGCGCCGATATCACCTTCAACGTGCAGGAAGGGCCGGTAGTCCATGTAAAAGTTCAGGGCGCCCACTTGTGGAGTTTCACCCGGCATCGGCTGCTGCCGATCTATCAGCAGAACGGGATGGACCCGGAGCTGATCCAGGAAGGGCGGCAGAACCTGGTCTCTTATTTTCAATCCAAAGGGTATTTCGATGCCCAGGTGAATGCGGACGTGCTGCAGCAGCAGCAGCCGGCCGGGACCAACGTGGTCTACCGGATCACGAAGGGCCCGCGTCATAAAGTGAAAGAGGTGCGCATTGCCGGAAACCACCACATCTCCGGGAAAGAATTGTTGTCGCATGTAAAGGTGAGCAAGGGCCGCTGGCTCTCCCATGGCCAGTACAGTCAGAAGCTGGTGCATACCAGCGCCAACAATCTGAAGAACGTCTATCGCTCCGCCGGATTCGGCCAGGTCGATGTTGTTCCGCAGATAATCAACCAGAACGGCAACATAGCGGTCACTTTCAATGTCACCGAAGGCCCGCAGGACATAGTCGAAAGCTTTCGCATTGAAGGAAACAATACATTACCCGTCGCGCAGTTTGCCCCCAAGGGACTGAATCTGGCCGAAGGGCAACCGTACTCCCTGACGTCGGTAGATGAAGATCGCGATCAGATCGTCTCGCAGTACCTGAATCGCGGATACCTCACCGCAATATTCAAATGTGTGGCAACGCCTCGGAAGAGCGATCCGCACCAGGTGGATGTGGTCTATCAGATCTACGAAGGGCCACGCGTGGAGACCGACAATGTAATCACATTAGGCCGCAAGCACACTCGCCAGAGTTTCATCGATCGGGAAACGCAAAAAATCCAGCCGGGCAAGCCTCTTAGTGAAGAAAACCTGCTGGAGGCGGGAAGTGAATTGTATACTCCGGCAATTTTCGATTGGGCGGAAGTCGATTTGCGGCGGCAGATTACTACCCAATCGCAAGAGGACGTGCTGATAAAAGTGCACGAAGCAAAGCGCAACGAGATCACTTATGGCTTTGGCTTCGAGATCATCAATCGCGGCGGCAGCGTCCCCAGCGGGACCGTTGCGCTCCCTGGTCTGCCATTGGTGGGCTTGCCCAAAACCTTCAAGACCAGCCAGAAGACGTTTTATGGGCCGCGCGGGACTTTTTCTTATACCAGGAGAAATATACGCGGAAAAGCCGAGACCATGACCTTTGCCACCGTGGCCGGACGGCTTGCCCAGCGTGGCTCCCTCACCTATACCGACCCTAGCCTTCGCAGCACGCGCTGGAGCTCGAACCTGATACTTTCCGGCGAGCACAACGGTGAAAATCCGATCTTCACCTCGCGCCTGGCGCAATTTAGCATCGAGTTGCAGCGCCCGCTGGACGAAAAAAAGACGCGGAATTTCTTTCTACGCTACAGCATTAAACAAACCGGGTTGACTCACCTGTTGATTCCGGAGCTGGTGCCGGCGCAGGACCAGCATGTGCGGCTCTCCACCCTGTCGGCGATATTCACCCGCGACACTCGCGACAATACCTTGGACGCCCATAAGGGAATCTACGAAAGCTTTCAGGGGGATTTCAATCCTCGCGTCCTGGGTTCGAGCGTGAACTTTGGCCGGTTGCTGGCGCAAACCGCCTATTACAAGAAGATTCCAAAGGAGATCGTCTGGGCCAATAGCATCCGGCTTGGGTTGGAGCAGCCATTTGCCGGCAGCCACGTCCCTCTAAGTGAAAAATTCTTTACCGGCGGTGGCAGCACTTTGCGTGGCTTCCCGCTGGACGGAGCTGGCCCGCAGCGCACCATCGCGGCCTGCGGCACTCCGGGCGTAGCCAGCACGTGTACTCAGTTGCGGGTCCCGGTGGGTGGAAATGAATTATTCATCGTCAATTCCGAGCTGCGCATTCCCGTGCCGCTGAAAAAAGGCTTAAGCGTAGTCCCCTTCTACGATGGAGGCAATGTGTACCCCATTGTCGGCTTCCACGACTTCACCCGGCTTTATACCAACACCATCGGTGGCGGCCTTCGCTACGCTACGCCGGTGGGGCCGATCCGATTCGACATAGGTCACAACTTGAATCCGATTTCCGGAATCAAATCTACACAATACTTCGTGACCCTGGGGCAGGCATTTTGAGCGCACTACCAGTACCACCGCTATACGACCTACCAGAGGAGCCGCCTCTTCCTAAACCGCCGTCCCGATGGAAGAAGCTCGCTAAATGGACGCTGGGCGGGATCCTGGTCCTTTGCTTACTGGTCGTAATCACGATCTTCGGGCTGCTGCACAGTATGACCTTCCATCGTTACATGCTCCGCACCGCGCAGCAGAAAGCCACCGAGGCGCTGGGCGCGCCGGTACAGCTCCGGGAATATACCCTGCATTTCTCAGGAATCGGCCCGACCCTGGACCTGTACAACGTCAGGGTGGATGGCGCCGCTCCCTATTCCTACCCTCCGCTCTTGCAGGTGGATCATGTAAACGTAGCCGTGCGGGTGGTCTCGTTACTGCACCGCACCTGGTATCTGGGTAACATCGCCGTCGACCATCCTGTAATGCATGTATTCGAAGACAAGGACGGAAGGGACAACCTGCCGCAAACCAAGAGCAGCGGGCAGAGCCACACCAGCGTCTTCGATCTTGCCATCCAGCACGCCATGCTGGACCGTGGAGAGATCTACTACAACAATCGCAAGAGCGTGCTCAGCGCAGACCTGCATGAGCTTACCTTTCAAAGCGCCTTCGACAACGGCCAGCGGCGCTATGCCGGAAATATGAGCTATCGCAACGGCCACCTGCAGTTTGGCAACTACATGCCAATGGAGCATGACCTGGACGCGCAATTCGAAGCCACTCCTGCGACCTTCAAGCTGCACAATGCGGTGCTGAAGAGCGGCCCCTCGCAGTTTGCGCTCGATGCGACGGTTGAGAACTATGCCAATCCCCAGGTGCAGGCCACCTATAACGCGATGGTCGATGCGGCCCAGTTCCGGCGCATCCTGAAAAATCCTTCCCTGCCCACAGGCGTGCTGCGCGCGGCAGGCTCGCTGAAGTATGCCGCTGAACCCAACCGCCCCGCGCTGGAAACCGTTACGCTGAATGGCGACCTGAGCAGCAGGATGCTCCAGATCCAAACTCCCACTATGCGTAGCGAGCTCCGCGACCTGAGCGCGCAATATTCGGTCAACAACAATAATCTCGAAGTACGAAATCTGCGCGCCCGCCTGCTGGGAGGGGAGTTCAACGGACTGCTCTCCATGCGCAACCTCTCCGGGCCCTCGCAATCCAGCTTGAAAGCTACCCTGCATGGGGTCTCGCTGGCTGACCTGAAAGCCATGCTCGCCTCGCCTGCCCTGAAGCAGGTCTCGCTTACCGGTGTCGCCAATGCCGATGCCGACGCTAAATGGGGTCCGACCATGAACAATCTGGTCGCCCACAGCAATGTCACGCTGCAAGGCAAAGCCGGCAAGGCAGGAGCAGGCGCCGCTGCCGCGCTGCCGCTGAATGGAGTGGTCCATGCGACCTATGCCGGGGCCAGCAAGGAAATCACCTTGTCGCAGAGCTATCTTCGCACTCCGCAGAGCAGCGTGAACCTGAATGGCGCGGTCGGCGATCACTCCGCATTGCAGGTGCGGCTGCAATCCAATGACCTGCACGAATTCGAGACCCTCGCCGACCTTTTGCGCACGCCGCAACCCGGGCAAAAACCGCTCGGCCTCTATGGGACCGCAAACTTCAACGGCGCGGTGCGCGGCTCGACCGCCAATCCGCAACTCACTGGACAACTGCTGGCCTCTAATCTTCGGCTGCAGGGGAGCGCATGGCGAATGCTGCGGACCAACCTGGCCGCCAGCCCCTCATTGGTCCATTTGCAAAATGGAGAGCTGGATCCGGCACAGCGCGGACGCATCACCTTCGACCTGCAAGCTGGACTGCACAAGTGGGCCTTCACCCAGAACAGCCCAATCGCAGTGGCGTTGAATGCATCGCAGCTCGATGTCGCCAGCTTGGCCAAGGCTGCGGGCTCCCAGGCGCCGGTTACGGGGACGCTCTCCGCCAATATCGCGGTCCACGGCTCGGAACTGAGCCCGGTCGGACAAGGCAAAATTTCGTTGTCTAATGCCACCATCTCCAGCGAGCGGGTGCAATCGCTGAATGTAGACTTCCAAGGCACTGGCGACGCAGTCCATGCCAATCTGGCGCTGCGCATGCCGGCTGGAGCAAGCAATGGGACACTTACCTATTTCCCTCGGCAGCAGGGATATGAAGTGCATCTCCAGGCCAATGGCATCCAGTTGGCCCAACTGGAGACGGTGAAGCAGCGCAACCTGCAGCTGGCAGGCGTGCTGAATGCGCTAGTCGATGGACGCGGCACCTTCAAAGACCCGCAGTTGAATGCGACCATCCAGGCGCCGAAGCTCGATGTTCAAAAGCAAACCATCAGCGGTCTCAAGCTTCAGGCCAACGTCGCCAACCACAAAGCGGAGATTGCGCTGGATTCAGAGGTAATCAACACCGCTATCCGAGGGCGCGGCACGGTCGATCTCAACGGCGATTACTATACGACCGCGGCGCTCGATACCCAGAACATCCCCTTGCAGCCACTGGTCGCTGCCTATGCCCCAGCCCAGGCGGGCAACGTGACAGGACAGACCGAGCTCCATGCTACCTTGCGTGGTCCGCTCAAAGACAAGACCAGGGTTGAGGCGCACGTCACCGTTCCCACGCTGCAAGTCAACTACAAGAACGCGGTGCAGCTTGGCGCGACGGCCCCTATCCACGTCGATTACGTCAACGGAACGATCGCGCTGCAGCGGACCACGATTCGCGGCACCGATACCGATCTGCAATTGCAGGGGGACGTTCCCCTTAACAGCACAGCTCCCGCGCAGTTGCTGGCGCTGGGGACGATCGACCTGCGCCTGGCGCAATTGCTGGACCCGCAGATCGTCTCGTCTGGGCAGCTGCGCTTCAATATCAACTCTTATGGCCGCGCGGCTAACGCCAACGTGCAAGGCCAGGTCGCAATCGTGAATGCAAACTTTGCCACCGGGGACCTGCCGATTGGCCTGCAGAATGGCAATGGCGTGCTGCTCCTTACCAAAGACCGGCTGCAGGTGAAGCAGTTCAATGGAGTCGTCGGTGGAGGCACAGTGACCGCGCAGGGCGCCGTCGTTTACCGCCCATCCATGCAATTCGATTTAGCGCTTCGCGGCGAGGGTGTCCGTCTGTTGTATCCCGACGGCGTGCGCTCGGCCTCGGACGCCAACCTGGCGCTCACCGGGACGCTGCAGGCGGCAATGCTGCGTGGTGAGATAGACATCCAGCAACTCTCGTTTACGCCGGACTTTGATTTGAACAGCTTCATCGGGCAGTTCTCGGGCAGCTCCGCTACCCCGCCTCCGGCGCAGGGCTTCAGTCAGAACCTGCAAGTGGATATCGCGGTGCGATCGGCCAACCAGATCAATCTGGTGAGCCAGACGTTGAGCCTGCAGGGCGCGGCCAACCTGAACGTGCGCGGCACCGCCGGCGATCCTGTGGTCCTGGGCCGCGTGAATCTCAGCGGCGGCGACTTGATCTATATGGGAAACCGCTACATTCTGCAAAGCGGCACCCTGGACTTTATAAATCCTTATGAAATCCAGCCGGTAGTCAACGTTGCCGTTAACACCACCATCGAGCAGTACAACATCAATATGCACTTCCAGGGACCGGCGGACCGGCTGCGCACCGACTACACATCCGATCCGGCGCTTCCTCAGTCTGACATTATCAACCTGCTCGCCTTCGGCAAGACCACCGAGGAAGCCGCCGCCAATCCTACCCCGGGAAATTCCGGCGCGGAATCGCTGATCGCCTCCCAGGTAAGCAGCCAGGTCACCAGCCGGGTGGAAAAAATCGCTGGCATCTCGCATCTTTCCGTCGATCCGGCGCTGGGAAGCAATCAGCAGAACCCGGGCGCGCGCGTCACCATCCAGCAGCGTGTCACCAGCAAAATATTTGTGACTTTTTCTACTGACGTGACCTCGACCCAGAGCCAGGTCATCCAACTGGAGTACCAGGCCTCTCCGCGCGTTTCATACAGCGCGGTACGCGACCAGAACGGCGGCTTCGCCTTCGATACCCGTATACACAAGACGTGGTAGAA
>CAZONJ010000085.1:7245-14282 GCA_964581225.1 uncultured Terriglobales bacterium
GCGACCAGAACGGCGGCTTCGCCTTCGATACCCGTATACACAAGACGTGGTAGAAGACGCGTTCTTCCTCAAAGGCAGTTTCAAGCTGCAGGTTTCAAGTTTCAAAGGCGGTTCGTATGGGCAGCTCAGGATCCCCGAAGAATCAAGACCCCGAAGATTTCCTGATCGACTCCGCTCAAGGCAGACCTCTTCAGCTATGCGATGCGGTCAGGCAGGTTCTTCAGCATTGCATTGACGACGCCATGAAGGCGAGACGCAGCTTTCGTCTGTCCCTGAACTGCGCCTTTGAAACTGGAAACTGAAAACTGGAAACTTTTGTCTTCTCTAAGCGCAAGTCGAGGGACTCTGAGAAATGCATAGCGCTCCAATGCCGCGTGGGGCCAATGCCGCGTGACGCTTTCAACGAACGCCTCTTATGAGAAAGCCTGTGACTGCATGTATGCTGCTGGCCTCTTCGGAATCCTTCGACTCGCCCCTGCGTGCTCGCTCAGGAAGACAAATTTAAGAAATTTTTAACCCCGGAAATCCCAAACACTCGATCTTCTTCGTTCGCTCCCGCCTTTGAAACTCGAAACCTGAAACCTGAAACTGCCCGCTGCTCAATTTGGGAACGTTTGATAAGCTAGAAGTTTCTTCCAACCTGCCCGGGTGGCGAAACTGGCAGACGCACGGGACTTAAAATCCCGGGCCCCTAAAAGGGCGTGACGGTTCGATTCCGTCCCCGGGCACCACAGCAACTACTTGTTGAAGTGCCTCATTCGGTAAACTCATCCTCTGCTCATGGGTCTCGTCGAAATACGAATTTGTAACGGCTCTGCCGAAAACCATCGCGGGTCTCTCATTTTGTCTTCCTGAGCGCCACGCGCGGCGAGTTTGCGAGCCAGGCGCAAGCCGAAGGACCCCCGAGAATGCCCTCGCGCATCCCTTGCAGCATCAGGGTTTTCAACCTGGCCCTCCCGGTTTTGAAACTTGAAACTGCTCACTTCGTAAGTATCTGCTCGATAAAATCCAGCGCGCGAGGATCGTTACTGAATCCCAGCCAGCGTATGGCCTCTCTCCTTACCTCGGGGTTCTTATTGTTTCTGGCCACCTGGATCAGCAGAGGGACTCCTTCATCTTTGGGCATTTGCGAGAGAGCGAATACCGCCTTGCGCTTCACCTCCGTCTCCGGATCGTTCTCGATCGAGTCGGTGATCTGCGCTACCTCCTTCTTCCCTGCCCGCTGGGCCAGCCAGAAGAGCGCCTGCGAGCGCACCTCGGTCCCGCCATCGTTTTTTGCCAGGTAGATGAGGTCCTGCACTGCCTCCGGCTGGTCGCTGAGCGCGAAACCGATCAGGGCCTTTCTCCGAAAAGCTTCGCTGGGGTCCTGACGAATGGCGCTGCGCAGAATTGTCAGGCCAACCTTGCCTCGCTCGATGCCCAGCATCAACGCCGCCTGTTCGCGCAACCATTCCGGATTTCCCGCCCCGGTCCACCTGCCAAGCACGGCATCGGCTTGCGGAATGTTGTGCAGCGCTACCGCGCGCACCGCCTCCCGGGTTGGATCGTGCTTGCGTGAAAAGCCATTCGCATCCTGTGGCTCTGCAATTTGAGTGAGCAGGTCGAGACTCTGCGCCGGATTCGCCTCAGTAAGCCAATAAACCGTCAGGCCGGCAGCATCCAGCGGACACTCCGGGGTGAAGGTCCTCACTTTCGTGATCTTCTGGCCCTCCATGCGCAGCATGACAAAGGCAAAATCAGCCGGCTCAAGCGGGGAACACTCCGACTGTGATGATGTATTAAAGAATCCTTGGCCTTCTCTCTCCAGCCTGCAACCCTGGCAGCAGCCGGTTGCATCTTGCGCGTTCGAACCGGAGCAGCACATAGTTCGCTCTTTTCGTGTTACCGGAATGGAGTACCCCATCCATGCGGGTCCCGATTGCTTTTCGACTATGCTCTTCACCGTGTTCTGCAGCGAAGCTCCGGCAGAGACAGTCTCGACCTTCGCATTCTTCAGCTTTGGCTGCTGTGCGCTTGCGGCGGCAATGAAGACCAGCAAACTGCTTAGAATGATGATGCTCCTGCGGCCCATACAATCTCCTATTTGTTGAGGATCTCCATGAGATAGTCGTTCCCTTCCTTGGAACCCATAACGGAAATTTCGCTGACTAATTCCCGCCTCAATTCCGGGTCCGATTCATTGCGCGCCAGCGCCACCAGGTCAGTCGCATCGCCATGGACAAATAGAGAGTGGATGACCTGCTTCTTCGTCTCCTTGTCGGCATTGGAGCGATAGATAGAAAGCAATGCGTCCATCGCCTCTTTTCCCCCACTGATGCCCAGGCCCTGGATGGCCTTCTTTCGCACCTCAGGGTCGGTCTCCGTTTTCGCGATGTCGATCAGCCCCTGCACGTCCCCGCCAATCGCCATGGAATGCAGCAGCGATTCTTTTACCTCCGGAGTGGCGGGCTGTTTATAAAGTTGGCGCAGCTCATCGTGCGCCCCCATCACGCCAAGCTGATGAATGGCTTCGATCTTCAGCTCCGGCGAGCTCTCCTTCTGCGCGATGTTGAATACCTGCGCCTTGTCCCCGGAGACCATCAGCGAATGCAGCACGGTCTTTTTGATCTCCGGATCTTTTGAGCTGCTGTAGATATTCTCCAGCCTCTGGCTGGCGCGTCCGCCTTCCATCCCGAGATAGCGGATCGCCTTGGATTGCAGCTCCGGATGCGCTTGCCCGGTGGCGGTCTTTTCCAGCAGCTCCTGGGCTTTAGGCGAGCCGCTCTGCGAGAGCACGAAGAGGGCGCGATCCTTGAGCTTCACCGAAGAATTGCCGCTCAAGAACTTTTCCAGGATGGGCAGCGCCCTCGCTTCATCGCCCGAATTCATCAGGCTGTTGAGCGCCAGCAGCTTCAAGTCGTCGTCCGGCTGGACCTCCGGATTTGAGGGCTGGCCGGAGGCGCGTTTGATATCCAGCTCCAGGACATCCGCTTCTTTCACGTAGCGGCTTTGAGGATAGCTTTTGCGCAGCTCAGCCAACGTCGCGAGCGCCTCCCCGCGCTGGGCCAGCTTGTTTTGCGCATAGGCCTTCCAGTAAAGAGCGCCCTCGGCCCGGCGTCCGCCCATCTTTGCCACCTGACCGAAAGCCGAGACCGCCTCCGCATACTGGTTGGAGTTCAACGCCTGCTGTGCCCCGGCGTAGGCCTCTTCTTCTCCATGCTTTGCCGGCGCGGCATTCTGTGGATCGAGAAAATCGCTTTTTGGCAGCTGCTGCGCCATGCATGGATTCATCCATAAAAGCGCGATAAAAAATCCAATAATCAAGACGGTTAGTTGAGTGATCTTCATATTTTTCCTTGTAGTTTGGGAGTTGCAACATCGGCTGCGCCAGGGCGCTGCTGCACCCTGGAATCGATGACTCGAATCTGGAACAACAGGCCCTCGGACTCAATCTGCTTGCGGATCGCCTTCAGCTCCTGGCCGGCCCCGCCGGAGGGGCTGTTGGCGATTTCGACCAGCACCCGCTCCAGTTCATCGAGAACGCGCCCGATGGTGGGATCGCCGGTGCGCGCCGCGCTTTCGCGATAGAGCCGGTTTGCGTCGAGCAGGTCGCGCGCGCGCTGCCGCTCGGCTGTCAGCTCCTGGTTGCCGGTTCCATCTGTGCTCATGATCTCTACCAGCAACATCTGGGAGCGCTCCAGATGCTCTCCGACCGTGACCAGCACGATGCGCTCCGGATTCGCCTTCGCCTGATTGCTGGGCGGAGCGGTGGGTGAATGAGGAAGATAACGGCCTGCCAGAAACGCGCCCAGCAGTAGAAAGGCAAACGCCCCGGCCCATGCTGCCTTGGGAAACCACATCTGCGGCCAATGGCTCCTCCGCCCTGGGTTCTCGATGCGCGCTTCGAGCGCCCGCCACACTCCCGCCTCGTAATCCAGCGCAGGCTCGGGGGCCTCAATCGCCAGCACCTGAGACAAGGTGGCGCGAATCTGCTCCAACTCCTTTTGGCAGATGTCACAGGCCAACAGGTGCTCCCGGATTTTTTCCGGATGGGCCGCTTCGCCGTAATAAAACCAAACCAGTTGCTCTTCCGTAATGTGTTTCATCTTGCTCCCGCCAGCGGCTCCAGGGCGCGGCGTAGTTTCTGTACCGCGCGAAATACGCTGTTCCTGGCCGCAACATTCCTCACCTTCAATGCCTTGCCGATCTCCTCGATTGAATGTCCTTCCATGTGCCGCATCACAAACGCCGTCCTCTCCACTGGGGTAAGCTGTTGCAGCACCGCTGCAACCTGCCGCTTTACTTCGCCGCTCAAAAACGTCCGCTCCGGATCGGGACGATCGCTCCTTAGCTGCACTGCCTGCTCCTCGGGAGCACTCTCTTCAGCCACGGGACAATGTCCTTTCTCCTGGCGCTTCCGGCGTTTCAGCAGATCGAGTGCCTGATTGGAGGCAATGCGGTGCAGCCAGGTAGCCGCGCTGGAACGCGCCTGAAAGTGTTTGAGAGATCGAAAGGCGCGCAGAAAGGTCTCCTGCACCACCTCTTCCGCGTCCTGTTGGTTGCCGGTCATACGAAATGCCAATCGAAAAATGGCGCGACTGTGGCGGTCGACGAGTACCCTGAACTCTTCCGGCTTGCCCTCCAGTACCTGGGCAACTGCGGCTGCATCGATCGCGTCCATTGTCGAATCCTTAGACTACGGCTGCCGTAGAATGTTAGTAGGAAGGCGCAGCGGCTTGGCCGGAAAATGAGCAGCATTTGCCAGCCGGCCCTCATCGAACCGCATCATGAAGGCCATTCAGATCACCCAGACCGGCGGCCCGGAGGTCATGAATTTTGTTGACGTGCCTGTCCCCAGGCCCAAGCCCAACGAAGCCCTGGTGCAGATAAAGGCCGCAGGGGTAAACTTCATCGACATTTACTTTCGCGAGGGACGCTACCCTGCCCAGGTGCCGCTTGTCCCAGGACAGGAAGCCGCCGGGGTGGTCACCGAAGTTGGTCCGGCGGTGACGCATATTGCGGCCGGCGACCGCGTGGCCTATGCAGGCATTAACGGCAGCTATGCCGAGTATGCGGCGGTCCCGGCAGAGCGCCTGGTCCCTATCCCCGACAGGCTCGATTTCGAGCACGCCGCAGCAGCCATGCTGCAGGGTATGACCGCGCATTACCTGGCCTACAGCACCTATCCTCTGAAGCGCGGAGAGACGGCGCTCATCCACGCTGCCGCCGGAGGCGTAGGACTTCTGCTGGTGCAGATGGCCCATCGCATCGGCGCCCGCGTGATCGGCACGGTTTCCACTGAAGAGAAGGCCGCGCTGGCCCGCGAGGCGGGCGCGGACCACATAATTCTCTATACGAAATCCGATTTTGCGGAAGAGACCCGCAAGCTCACCCACAATGAGGGCGTGCATGTGGTCTACGACTCGGTAGGCAAAACCACCTTTGAAAAAGGGCTGGACTCGATTCGCCGCCGCGGCTACATGGTCCTGTTTGGCGGCTCCAGCGGCGCAGTGCCGCCCTATGACCTGATTGGGCTTACGCAAAAAGGATCACTCTATGTTACCCGCCCCAGCCTGGGTGATTACGTAAAAACCCGGGAGGAGTTGGAGCACCGCGCCAACGACGTCCTGGAGATGGTCGCCAATGGAGAGTTGAGGCTGCGCATCGAGCATCGCTATTCCTTGCGCGACGCCCAGCAGGCCCATCGCGATCTGCAGGGACGCAAGACCACCGGAAAGCTTCTGCTCCTGCCGTAAAGCTCGAAACCGATACGCGATTTGCAGATGATTCACCACAGAGGCACAGAGGAATCGGATGATGGGCCAATGGTTCATATGGCGATTTCCCATCGAAGCGTTTGTCCATCACCAGTTGACCCAATCGCCAGATGGCCAAATTCTTCTTTGATTGGTCACCTATGATTTAATGCTTTTTATGCCCGATGCCGCCGGACAATTGCAGGCCCTGTATCTCGCTGGATTCGAGTTACAGACCTTCGACCGTTTTCCCCGCGCCATGGGAGTTCTGCGCGGCCAGTGCATCGTCCTGCTGCAACCGGGAGCGGATGGCCTGGAAATGATCGGACGTCCCGGCTGGCGCATGGGCGAGGTCATCGGAGTGCTGACGGAGAGGAACGGCGAGAAGGTATTCCAATCCAAAGGCGAGATCGTCGAAGCCACAGAGGAACGCCGCGCCGAACTGCAGCGGTTCGAAAAGGACCTTCGAGAGATACTGGAAATTTCACCACAGAGACACTGAGCCACATCCCCAATTCTTCTCTGTGTCTCTGTGGTGAATGATCTGCTACCGCGTGACCACCCACTCCTCTTTGGCAGTGGCGGGTTTCAGGTCGCTATCGTGGTTTGGGATTGGTTTTTCATTGGGCTTCCAGCGCAGGATCGGTTTGCGGGCGGCGGTGGTCTCGTCCAGGCGCGCCACCCGGGTATTGTGCGGTGCGCTGGTGACCAGCTGCGGGTCTTCCTGCACCTCGGCGGCGATGGACTTCATGGCGTCGATAAACAGGTCCAGCTCTTCCTTTGACTCGCTCTCTGTCGGCTCGATCATGAGCGCGCCGGGAACAATGAGCGGAAACGAGGTCGTATACGGATGAAAGCCATAATCGATGAGCCGCTTGGCGATGTCGCCGGTCTTCACCCCTTTGGCGGTCTGCAGCCGGTCGCTGAAGACGACCTCATGCATCGATCCAGTCTTATATGGCAGGTCGAAGATGCCTTCGAGTTTTTTGCGCACATAGTTGGCGTTGAGCACGGCGTCTTCGGTGGTCTGGCGCAGGCCGTCCGGCCCGTTGGCGAGGATGTAAGCCAGCGCGCGGACGTGCATGCCGAAGTTGCCGTAGAACATGCGCACGCGCCCGATGGACTGCGGCCGGTTGTATTCAAAGCCCAGCGTGCCGTCCGCTTTGGTGATGACCACCGGGACCGGCAGGAAAGGTTCAAGGATGCTCTTGCAGGCCACCGGGCCAGAGCCCGGACCGCCGCCGCCATGCGGAGTGGAGAAGGTCTTATGCAGGTTGAGGTGCATCACGTCCACGCCGAAGT
>CAZONJ010000086.1:0-14117 GCA_964581225.1 uncultured Terriglobales bacterium
AACGGCGAAGCCTGAAGATTCCCGCTTCCGGGAATTCGCTCCAGCTCCATGCTGCTCATAATGCAGTCCCTCATTTACAATCAGCCATTCACCCTGTATATCCATGGCTGCACCCTTATTTCGCAAGATATTGATCGCTAATCGCGGAGAAATTGCGGTGCGAATCATTCGCGCCTGCCGCGAAATGGGAATTTCTCCGGTCGCGGTATTTTCCGATGTAGACCGCGCCGCGCTCCACGTTCGCATGGCGGATGCAGCCTATCATCTCGGTCCGGCGCTGGCCCGCGATTCCTATTTGAACTTCGAAAGGGTGCTGGACGCGGCCCACAGCAGCGGCGCGGAAGCCATCCATCCGGGATATGGGTTTCTCTCCGAAAATCCCGAGTTTGCGCGCGCCTGCGCTGAAGCTGGATTTAGATTTATTGGGCCTTCTCCCACCGCAATGGAGAGAATGGGCTCGAAGATCCGCGCCCGCCAGGCGATGGACCAGGCTGGAGTTCCGCGCGTCCCAGGCTCAACCAGCAGCCTGGCCTCTGTGGAAGAGGCGCGAACGGTGGCGGCGGCCATTGGCTATCCCATCATGCTGAAGGCGGCGGCGGGAGGTGGAGGAAAGGGCATGCGCCTGGTGAATGGCCCTGAGGAGTTGCCCTCGGCTTTTGAAGGGGCGCGCAGCGAGGCCCTGAGGTCGTTTAAGAGCGGCGAACTGTATATTGAAAAACTCATCGTCAACCCGCGCCATATCGAAGTGCAGATCTTCGGCGACGAGCATGGCAACGTTCTTTATCTGGGCGAACGCGAGTGCTCGGTGCAGCGACGCCATCAAAAGGTCATCGAAGAAGCGCCTTCGCCTTTTATCGATGCGGAGATGCGCCGGAAGATGGGCGAGACCGCGGTCCGCGTGGCCAAGGCCGCTGGATATACCAACGCCGGCACCATCGAGTTTCTGGTCGATTCCCGCAAGAACTTTTATTTCCTGGAGATGAATACGCGATTGCAGGTTGAGCATCCTGTGACCGAGCTGGTCACAGGCCTCGACTTGGTCCAGCTCCAGATCAAATGCGCCGCCGGCGAGCGGCTTACGTTGCGACAGGAGCAGGTCCAGTTGCGCGGGCATGCGATTGAAGTGCGGGTTTACGCCGAAGACCCTGAGAACAGCTTTTTCCCCTCG
The DNA here is from genome assembly GCA_964581225.1 of uncultured Terriglobales bacterium. Lineage (GTDB taxonomy): Bacteria > Acidobacteriota > Terriglobia > Terriglobales > Acidobacteriaceae > CAYTQA01. The sequence goes on from CAZONJ010000086.1 coordinate 1,169, forward strand.
CCGGGAAAAATTCAAAGGCTGATTACGCCCTCCGGCCCCGGCATCCGCGAAGACAGCGGCATCTATGAAGGATGGAATGTTCCCCTCGAATACGATCCTATGCTTTCCAAGCTGATTGCCTTTGGCTCCAGCCGGGAGGAGGCCATTGCCAGGTTATCGCGGGCATTGGATGAGTACTTCATCGGCGGGATCGCCACCAACCTGCCGCTGTTTCGCCAAATATTGCACGATCCCGCATTTATAAAAGGCGAGATTGACACCGGCTACCTAGACCGCCTTCTTTCCAATCAACAAAAGAAAAAGGCAATCCCCACCGCCGCAGAACGGAAGATTGCCGCTATCGCGGCGGCCCTGTTTACCGTACTGGAGCCGAGTGCCGGGCCGGCCATAACATCAGATCGGAGCGGCCAGCGCACAGAAAGCAAATGGAAGACGGCGGCGCGCGAAGAGGCCCAGGGAAGCCGATGATCTATCAGGTGACGGTGGAGGGCGTGGCATATACGTTGGAACTGAAAGCTACGCCGGAGGATCCCGGGCGTTGGATTTGCAGGCTGGATGGCGAAGAAATCGAAGTGGATGCTCTTCTGGTCGAAAGAGGCATACTCTCGCTTCTCATGAATGGCAGCTCCGTTGAGGCCAGGCAGGAGGTTGGAGCAGCCGGCCAGAAGGTTGTACTTCGAGGCAAGAGCTTCTCATGCGAGGTACGCGACCCGCGCACTCTCGGCAGCCGCAAATCCAGCGGCGATGGGGCTCATCAGCCGAAAAAGATCTCCGCTTCCATGCCGGGAAAAGTTATACGCATCCTCGCCCCTGCCGGTACACAGGTGGAGGAAGGGCAGGGGGTCATCGTGATTGAGGCGATGAAGATGCAGAATGAACTGAAATCCCCTAAAAAGGGAACAGTACAAAAAATTCTTGCCAGCGAAGGCGATACTGTCCGCGCTGGGGAGGCGCTGGCAATCATCGAGTGATAGGCCTCGGCTCAGCTTATCCGCCAAGCCGTTTAATGCCTCAATCGCTAATCGTTAATTAGTGGCACGAATTCTTTTTTGCCGGTTTTTATGCTGCGATAGGCCGCATCCAGCACCAGTTGGTTTCGCCATCCTTCGACTCCCATTGCCGGAAATGGCGTCTTGTGTTCAACCCAATCGGAAAAGGCGTCTACCTGATGCGCGTAGGCGTCATCGTTGGTGATGGTTTCCGTTTTGAGCGGGCCGCCCACCGGCTTGCTGCGCAATTCCACAGGGGAATCGACGGTGAATGCGTTCTCCGCGGAGAGGCTCCCGGATTCCAGCAGGATGGAAAGCGGAGTCTGATATTCGGCGATGGCAGAGACGCTTACCGATGCGATTGCTCCTCCGGCAAATTCCAGGACCATGGTGGCCGCCGATTCGATCTCCGGAGCCGCATGGTGAATTGCGCTGGCGCTCACCGCTGTGACCTGATCGTCGAAGATGAATCGCAGCGCGTCGATACAGTGCACTCCTACATCGCCGACCGGGCCGCCACAGGCGAGCTGGGGGTCCGCGATCCAGGTGCGGGGGCTTTGCGCCCCAATATAGTGGAATTCGGAGCGCGCGAAGAAAGGCCTGCCCAAGCCGCCGCCAGTAACAAGCTGCTTGATCCGCCGGACGCTGGCCTCGAAGCGAAAAATATGCGCCACGCCGAATGGCACACCCGCCTTCTCCGCCGCGTGGACCATCTGCCGGCATTCTTCCGCATTCATGCCCAACGGCTTTTCACAAAGAACAGGTTTCTTGTAGCCCAGGGCCAGCAGGGTATGCTCAAGGTGAAGGGCATCAGGGGAGGCAATGAAGATCGCATCCACCTCGGGCGACGCGCAGAGCGCTTCCGCCTCCGCGAAAGATTCGAGACCGTACTTCAGGGAAACTTCAGCGGATTTTTGGGGGTCTCTGCGCCAGAAGCCGGCAGCCTTCGACCTGCTCGCCCGCTCGAAGCCCGGCATTAAACGTTTTGCCGCATGGGCCCCAAAACCGAGAATCCCGTAGCGCAGCATCGACGCTATCTGGATATACCGGACTGCTTCAATATCTGCTCGGCATAATAGTTTTGCACTTTGGCCTCATTGTGGAGGACGTCCAGGTAGGCGGCTTTAATCAGCTGCTCGCGGCGGCTTCGCAGTTGTTCGCGGATCGCCTGCTGTACGCGAGGATCGTTCAGCTCCCGCTGTCCTGCGGGTTCGCGCGAGATCACCTTGATGATGGAGTAGCCGATTACGTGATGCGAGCCCGGCGCTTCATAGACCGGAAGGATACCGGTATTCTGCCCCGCCTTGAGTTTGGAAATAGCGTCGAAGGCCTGGGAATCGGTCTTGATTTGCGATTCCGGTATGAAGCCCATGTCCCCGCCATTCGCGGCGGTGTTGGCCTGCTCCGAGTAACTGCTGGCCAGGGCGGCGAAGTCCTCGCCGCTCTGCAGGCGATTGAGTATCATCTGGATTTTCTTGCGGGCTTCAACATCACTGGGACCTTTGGCGTTCCTCGGGGTCGCGGACTGGCCCGTTCCCTGGTTTGTGACCATGATCTGGGCCAGATGGTATTGCGGCTCAATCAGGTTAAATTCAGCCTTGTTCTCGTTGTAATAATTCGCGATGTCCTGATCTGTGACGCTGATCTTAGAGCTGATTTCCTTGTTCCAGAGCTTTTCTATTGTGAGCTGCCGCCGCAGGTCCCGCTTGAAGTCTTCGTCGGTAATATGTCTTTCTTCAAGCTTTTTTTTGAATTCTTCCTGGGTAAACGGGGCCTTAAGCTCCGTGAGCTTGCTGGCTACCTCCTCGTCGGTTGCCAGCAGTTTGAGCCGCTCGGCTTGCTGGATGAGGATTTCGTTCTCAATCAGGTTGCGCAGAATGCTGAGCCGAAAGCTGCTCGCCTGTTCTCCGGTAAGCTGCTGCGGAGAACCGGAGACCTGGCTCTGATAATACTTATCGACCTCGGCCTGGGTGATAAGACGGCCGTTCACTTTGGCCATGACATCGCTGCCCGATTCTTTGCCACGGCAGCCGGCCAGGAGCAGCGGCAGAACCAAGGCCAGGGCTAAAAGCAGAGATTTTGTGCGGCTGCTGAGCGGATTCAAACCGTGTCGGTCCTCCTGGTTCGAGCATGTAAGGACTCTAAATTGTACAGGATAGCGCAGGGCCCGTTCATTGCGAGGCGGAGGGCTTCGATTCCGGCGCTTTCTCGCCGCTCTCCACCAGGGCACGGTCGATCACGGCCCGCAATTCGTCTTCGGGCAGCGCTCCCGCAACTCTTTCTCCATTGATGAAAAGCGTAGGAGTCGCTTCCACTCCCAACTTTTCGCCTTCCTGCATGGAAGAACGCACCCCGGTCACCGCCTGTTGCTTTACGCAGGCCTGGAGCTGGGCAGCATTCAGATTATGCTTTTTGCCCAGATCCTCGGTGAGCTTGTCGATCTTCTTAAAGGAGCTTTCAACACTGGCGCGGTCTCCGTCGAGCTCTTTTTGATTAGTATGGGCGTAATCCGCGAACTCCCAGTAGGCCTCATTGCCTTGCGCTCCGTTTTGCGCCACCAGGCAATTTGCATCCACCGCCGCGTGCAAGGCCCAGGGATGGATTTCGGTGAGCGGATAGTCCTTGTAGATGATCTTTACCCGATCTCCATACTCCTTGAGAATCCCAGGGAACAGGGTCTGGTGCATGCGCGCGCAGAACGGACATTCAAAGTCATCGTAGTTGACGATCACCACTTTCGCGTCCTTGCCGCCGCGCCAGGGACGTCCGTTGAGGTCGATGGAGTTCATGGGGTTGGCATTCAGGTCGATTTTCTCCCAGCGGACCATGTTGGTGTTGTCCTTTGAGATCAGAAACTGCAGCTCCTTACGGTTGTCTCCCAGGCTGAGGGTGACATCCTGCTTGTCATAGCCGGGGACGTCGCTCGGACTGCGCTTGCCAATCGCCACACTCACCTTGGGCGGAACGCTGTAAAAAGAACGGATTTGCAGCTCAATTTTGCGGTCCACCTCCGCCTCCGCTGGGGAAGCTCCTGAAGGCTTTTGAGCGTAACAGAGCATCGAAAATAAAAGAACGAACAGCAGAATAGGGGCGAGAATTTGCCAGTTTGAAATGCGCATCGGTTTCCTGTCAATTATCGCATGGGGCAATTGCAAAAACGTTCCAATCCGCCCGCTAGAAGAGGCGCTCCTGCCGCTTTAAATTACCGAACGATCCCACATTTGCCAGGGTGAAGGCAAAACGATAGAGATTTTCATTGCGTATTGACCCCAGCGCAAACCGGCGGTACTCGAAGCTGAGCCCGCAGCAGTCCCAATTATAAGAGCTCTGAAACGCGGAATATTGCAGGAAATGCAAACGGGTCTGGCTCCCGGTGGGGAGATGATCGTTGGCATTAATGTCGAAGCCCATGTTCATGGCCGCGCTGATTCCGCGCCGGCCAGGGCTGCCATAACCGGCGAGAACGTGAAATTGATTGAATTGCGTGATGGCGGAGTCCTGGGTCAATGCCGAAAGCGACGCATTCGCGAGGATCTCCCCCGGCGCCTGGAGCAGGGCGTGAGTGCCGGAAAAGAAGAAGTTTCCCGGATGATAATCCACAAAGATGCTGCTGCCGCTGATGTGCCCTTTTTTCGTGTCATAATCCAGGTCCCATTGCAGGTCGGTGCGCTCGGTTGTGCGAAAGCGAAGCCGGGAGATAGCCGGCGAAAATCTTCTGGCATCCGTAAGAAAGGCGATGCCGGTAAGTTCTTCGGTGGCGGCCAGCACATTGCGTGTCCCGGGTGTGAGCGCTCCACCGAACGTAGGATCGAGGAAGTATTCTCCCATCACCTCCCAACTGAAAACCTGACGAGCGGTGCAGGGATCCTGCTCGTCCTTCAGCGGCACGGCAACCGGGGGTTTTTGCGGGCCTGAACAGTTCTTGCTGTTGTTGCGCCGGGTGTAGATGCGATTTATCAGCGAGAGCTGGACGGAGTTGGCGTCGCTCGCGATATCGCGGTAATCGAAACGAATAATCCGGTTGAAGTTATCAATTCCGTTTACATACTGGTATACGATGCGGGGCTGAATGGTGTGTTTTACTTTTCGACCAAAGATGGACTTTTGAAACACTTTTTCGATCATGGGCGGGCGCAGCTCCATATGGCCTTCCAGGTCGCGGCGATTCAGGTCGGTATTGACGGGAGACCCCAGAGTGCCGGCTTGCGGGATGCGGCTTTGCGTGTAGTAAGTATCGCGGACGGCGAATTCGGGGTGGAAGGTCCAGCCCCGCAAAAACAATGGAATAGAGATGCGCGGATGTATGTCGAATCGGCCGACCAGGTTCGCGGAGGTAAATAACGGGCTGCGATGCGAGAGCCCTTCCGCCGCCGCGTCATATCCCCAGTAGAGGGGAGAGCCTGCGATGCTGCGGTCTACCGTGGCGGCTTCCAGGCTCGGAGTGTGGAGAATGGCGATGAGGTCGCCAGGGGTCGTGCTCTCAAAGTTCTGGTATTTTGCGGCTTGCGCATTGATGGAATACCCATCATGATTGCGGCTCAAAAAGGCGATGGAATTCACCTCTGAATTTACCGCCTCGGAGAAATTTTCTACGAATGCCTGGCGAAAGATATAGCGGCTCAGGTATTCGATAGAGGCCACGCCGCGAAAATCCCGGCGGAACATCCCTTCGCCATTCAGCCTTACGTCCTCACCTCCCTGATCTATGTGAGCTGGGGGCAATCCGCGGTCCAGGACGCCGAAATAGGTCAGCTCCACGGAGGAGGTTTCGTCTGGCCGGATGCGAAAGTTCCCATGCTGCGCAAATCCGCGTTTGGAAAAATATTCGGCCCCCAGAGTCATATCGGCGCTGCGGTTGATCGCCCAAAAATAAGAATCGCCTACTATGGTTCCTTTGCCGGAGGACTGGCCCAGGCTGGGGACCAGAAATCCGGAGTGCCTGGCCTCTTTCTGGATCGGATGCTCGGCATAGGGAAAATAGAATGTCGGCAGCCTGCGGATGCGGAAGGTGCTGTTGAATATCCGGGCTTCGTCGCCAATGTTGACCACGATGCGGCGGGCATTAAATGTCCATTTCGGAGCGGGCAGTTGGCAGGAGGTGATGGTCCCATGGTGGATGATGATGCGTTTGCGGCTGACCTCTTCCACCACCTTTCCGGTAAAGGCAAAGGGATTGGTGGTGCTTAGCACGACCCCGCGGCCCCGAAAACGCATCCCCATGGTCCCGAAGACGTCATAGAACCTGCCGGTCTCATCCTGGATGTTAAAAGTGCCCCGCGAGGCTTCGATGTGCTGGTCGTAGACCCCGCCATCCAGGCGAATATTGCCGGTGGCGTTGATATTCCCTGAGTCGGCGTCGTAGGTGATCTCATCGCCGTGGAGAACGTAGTTGCGGAAATCAATTTCTACGTCGCCCTGAAGCTTGTAAACGTTGCCCGCCTTCTCCTGCAGGCGGGCCTTAATGGTCGCGGGCTCCTCGGGCTTGGCTGCCGGAGCGCCGGATTGCCCGCTAAAGACCGTGAATTGCTCGTTGTCGCCAGAAGGAGCTGTCGGGGAAGGCGCTGGCGCGGCGTTGCCCTGCATCTGGGACGATGGAAGTAGCTGGCTCATCACTACCGAGCGCAGCAGAAACAGATGACAAAGAAAAGTTATCGTGATAAGTACAATGATGCGGGGTTTCATCCGAATCCTGAACTTAGCACGCGCGGCCCGGGCCTGCAAAGTGAGGGATTGATGTACTCCCACTGCTCTCGCGATTCGAAAAATTCGCTGTTTTCCTGTCCGAACGGGTCATTGCGCTCGCGTCTAATGACTCCGGGATACGGGCATGTTTCGCTGCGGCTCCGCGATTTGCATCGGTCTTGATCCAATCAGAGTCTGAGTTCCACCGTCCGGCTAAAAAAGAGAAGGCGCAATGGAGGCAGGAAGTTGCGCTGCGGGTGCGCGCCCATCGCGCCAAGCGGCGCCGGAGTAGTGGCGAAGAAGATTGTCTGGACCTCCAGTTCGATTTGCCGGTGGACGGTCCCTCACAGCCGGAATACCAGGTGGAGAATCCTTCCATTTACGAGGAAGAAGTGAGCGTCATTGCCCAGCCCGCTATCGGCTGGAACGAAGCAGCGCAAGAGGTACAGGTACAAGAAGCACAACCGGAGAGGCCGCTGGATCCCCCGCCTGCCTATTTTGCTCCCATCGATTTGAGTGAAATGCCAATCGTCTCCGAGGTCCGCGGGCCTCTGGCGCCCTTTCCCCGAATTAAACCGATCGATAGAAAAGTTATTGAGTTCCCCCGCATCAGCGAGAGCAGGTTCAGCTCCTGGAACGAACTGGCGGAACCTATCGGCGATCAATTGCGCATCTTTGAGGCCGTGGAAGAACTGCGCGCGCCCGAGCCGAGCCATCTGGCGGAGATCCGGCTGGAACCTGCCGAGCGTGAGGAGCAGGCAGAGGCTGGCTTCGATCTGCCTCTTCCGGTGGCCCCCCTGGAGAAGCGGTCGGTGGCCTGCGGCATCGATGCGGCGATCTTCGCGGTCGGCTCTATGGCTTTTGCCGGCATAGCTTTTGCCCTTGGCGGCCCCATAAAATTCAGCAAACCTATGGCGCTGGCCTCCATGGCATGCCTTGGTTTCCTGTTTGCCTTTTACCAGCTTATTTTTCTCTGCTATGCAAAGGCCACGCCTGGGATGCGGGCTGCAGGCCTTGAGATTTGCAGCTTTTCAGGCGCCACCCCGATAAGAAACATTCGAGCTGTGCGCGCCATAGCCCTGCTGCTCTCGTGCGCGGCGCTGGGGCTGGGACTACTCTGGGTGTTTTTGGACGAAGACCGCCTGGGCTGGCATGATCGCATGACCCACACTTACATGCGCGAGCGCAGCTGATTCTCTCGTGTGCACCGGATTCAGTGCAGCCTTCAGGCTCTGGATTATCGCTTGAGACCGCTGTCCCCTTGTGCTACGATTTCAGCCCCTAAGTCTTTCTGGACCAGGAGCTGTCAGTCATTACTATTGACATAGGCAGGCCTGATCCCTGAGGCGTATGATCGCAGAGAGACTGGGAGCGGTTTATGGTCCATGGAGCCAGCTCGGGACTTCCTGTTGACTGGCTCTCAGTGTGGGCCGAGGAGAATTGCCCGGGCAGAGTAAGGGCGCGCCGCAGCCTTGCGGCGCGATTCGATTCCAACCTCTTCCGCTCGATCCTGTTTCCTCCAAGCATCTCGAAAAATCTCGAACCGAAAAATCTCAGAAACTTTAAAGTTTCCCCGCGAAGCACAAGCCTCCCTCTTCCTGCGGCCCGGCGTCCATGGATGACTGCTGCAAAGAGTGGAGCGTGTGCATGGAAAGGAGTTCATCCGTGAAAGTGTACGAAGGCCAGAATATCCGTAACGTTGCCGTTGTAGGACATTCGCATTCCGGAAAGACCCAGCTGGTCTCCGCGCTCCTTTACACTGCGGGGGCGACGCAGCGTCTGGGGCGGGTTGACGAAGGAACGGCGCCCACCAATTATGACGAAGAAGAAATTGCCCGTCAGATGTCGATCAGCAGCACGCCCGCGTACGCGGAGTGGGAGAGGGCCAAGATCAATCTGATCGACACTCCTGGCTTCAATATGTTTATTCATGAAGCCCGCATGGCGATGGTCCCGGTGGAATCGGCGCTGGTGGTGGTGGATGGGGTTTCCGGGGTCGAGGTGATGACCAGCCGCGCCTGGAGCTATGCGGAAGAATTGGCGGCGCCGCGCATCATTGTGGTGAACCGCATGGACCGCGATCGCGCGGATGCAGATAGCGCGCTGGCTTCTCTCCGCAATGTCTTCGGACGTCAGGTCGTTCCCGTCCAGCTTCCCATCGGCAGCGAAAAGAACCTTCAGGGAGTGGTGGACCTGGTCACGATGAAGGCCTATACCTATACCCTTGGGGGAGATGGAAAGGGCAAGGAAGTCCCTGTCCCCGCCGCCATGGCCGAGGCGGCTAAGGCAGGGCATGAAGCGCTGGTGGAGCTGGTCGCCGAAGGCAAAGATGAATTGATGGAAGAGTTTTTCGAGAAAGGCACCATCCCGGAAGACCATCTGGTAAGCGCGCTGCATGAGGCGATTCGAGACGACCGCATCTTCCCGGTGCTCTTCGTCTCGGCGCTGGGAAATATCGGGACGGACCGCCTGCTCGATTTCCTCGTGACCTATGCTCCCACCGCGGCGGAGCGGACCTCGATTCCCGTAGAGAGGGCACAGGCCGCGGCCGCCGGGGGCAATGGTCACGGCGATCCCGCCGGCAGCGAGCAGATGGTCAAGGTCTCTGACCAGGAGCCGCTTTCTCTTTATGTGTTCAAAACTATCTCCGATCCGTTTTCCGGGCACATTTCATTCTTCAAAGTTTTCTCCGGCTGCCTGAAGACCGATGCCACCGTCCAGAACTTCACCCGCAATGTGGCGGAGAGGTTTGCGCATCTTTCCATCATGCAGGGAAAGACCGCGGTCGAGGTCCCGGAATTGCACGCCGGTGATATCGGCGCGGTCGCCAAATTGAAGGGAACATTGACCGGAGACGCGCTGGGCGACAAGGCGCGTCCTATCCACTTCCGCGGCACTTCGTTGCCTGAGCCTGCCATTACCTTTGCCATCGAGCCCAAGACCCGCGCAGATGAAGACAAGCTCGGTAACGGCTTGCACAAATTGATGGAGGAGGACCAGATGGTGCGCTTCTTCCGCGATCCGCAGACCAAGGAATTTCTGATCTCTGGGACCGGCCAGCAGCACATCGAGGTGATTGTCACAAAGCTGAAAAAACGCTATCACACCGAAGTAAACCTCAAGGCCCCGAAGGTCCCTTACAGGGAGACCATCCGGGGCAGGGCGGACGTGCAAGGCCGGCACAAGAAGCAATCCGGCGGTCACGGGCAATACGGCGATTGCAAGATCAAGATGGAGCCGCTGGCGCGCGGCGCCGGGTTCGAGTTCTCCAACGAGATCTTTGGCGGGGCCATTCCCAAAAATTTTATTCCCGCGGTCGAGAAGGGGATCGTGGAGGCCGCCGAGCGCGGTTACCTGGCGGGCTATCCGGTGGTGGATTTCAAGGTGATTCTTTACGATGGCTCGTATCACGATGTCGATTCCAACGAACTCTCATTCAAGATGGCGGGCCGGATTGCATTCCGCAAAGCCATGGAACTAGCCAAGCCCACGCTGCTGGAACCGATCATGCATGTGGAGATCACCATCCCGGATGAATTTGCCGGCGCCATTATGGGAGACCTGAATTCCCGGCGCGGACGCATTCAGGGCATGGACAACAAGGGCGGCAATACGATCGTGAAGGCCGAGGCGCCGATGTCCGAGATGCTCGCTTATGGCGCTGACCTGACCTCGATGACCCAGGGGCGGGGGAGCTTCCATATGGAGATGGCGCACTACGACGTAGTCCCCGCAGCGCAGCAGGAAAAAATCGTCGCGTCGGCAAAGGCCGATCATGGCGAACTGCTGGACGAGGCGTCGTAGGAATTTACCCGCTTAAGTTTTCTGATGAAACTCTGTGCGGGCCAATCACTCTCTCCCGGCAGAGTTCGGGCCATTTCTGGTCTGGCTTGCGCCTGCCCATTTCTCCGTCGCTCCAGAAATAATCTCCAGAAATCGTTTTCTGTATTATAGTGGCCTTTATTTCTCTCGATAAGAACACTGAACTTTTATGGATATCCGTGAAATCGCGCGCCGCGCCAAAGTGTCCACCGCTACCGTGTCGCGCACCATCAACCATGTTCCTACCGTCGACCCCCAGTTGGCGAAGCGAGTATGGAAGATCATCAACGAGCTGGGATATTACCCGAACACGCAGGCCCGCGCTCTGGTCTCCGGTCGAAGCCGGATCTTCGGCCTTATCGTCTCCGAAATTACGAACCCCTTTTTCCCGGAAATTGTTCAGGTTTTCGAGAACCTGGCAGTCCAGCACAACTATGAAATCCTGCTCACCTCCACCGTGCACGATCCCAAACGGATGGAGCTCTCCGTCCGCCGGATGATCGAGCGCAGGGTCGATGGGGTCGCGATTATGACCTTCGGCATGGAAGAGGCGCTGGTGGAGGACCTTCGTTTCCGCAAAGTGCCGCTCGTTTTCGTGGATGTAGGCCCGCATCTTCCGCGCGTGAGCAATATACGCATCAACTATCAAAACGGCATTCGCCAGGCAGTACAACATCTGGCCGCCTTGCGACATGTGCGCATCGCTTTTATTTCCGGGCCCGAGCATCTCAAATCCGCATTGGCCCGAAAAGCCGCATTTGAAGCCTCTTTGCAGGAGATTGGCCTGGAGATTGCGCCCGAGTTGATCGTCCGGGGAGATCATACGATGGAAGGCGGCATGCAAGCGCTGGTGTATCTTGCCGGGTTGCGCTCTCCCCCGACGGCCATTCTCTGCTCGAACGATATGACGGCGATCGGGGTGATGAGAGAAGCCTATGAATGCGGTATTCGTATTCCGCAGGAGCTCTCGGTGATTGGGTTTGACGATATTCGTTTGGCGCAATTCACCATCCCGCCGCTGACCACGGTACAGATGTCCCAAAGCGAGTTGGCAAAGCTTGCCTTCCATGCCTTGATGAATGAGGTGGAGCGGGAAACCCCCTCTCCGCAGGGAAACGAATACACATTGGATACCAAACTGATCTTGAGGAAATCGACGGCCCTTCCGCCGCCGCGGAATTCGCAAAAAATATCCGCAAAAGTGTCTACCGTCGCTGCGGGTCCCGGCAAGGCCTCGGAGAAACCATAATTTGCGCATTCAGCGCGAGCGAACGGATGGCTTTTCAGAAACAGAAAACTATCGTCTGGCAAAAAAGCCTTGACATGCAAGGTCGCAAGGCAGATGATTTCTCGCCGTAAGCAAAAAAAAGATTTATGGACTGTATTTGCGATTTTGAGTAAACGTATACCCGAATCTGGCCGGAGTGGTCTTTGCTCGAGAAGCAAGAAATTAAGAAGTATAGGCATCGAGCCGCAAGGCTCCGCGCCGGTTTCCCGGAACTATCTGAACAAATTTTTCTTTTTTGGAGGAGATCGTGAGACGAACGAGAGTAGCTGCAAGGCTTGTATGCCTGGTAACTTGGCATCCTGGTGTTCTGCCCGCGTGGAGTGTTGGCGCAAGGCGTATTTGGAACAATCAGTGGCGTGGTAACCGATGCAACTGGGGCCGTGGTGCCGGGTGCAACCGTCAAGGTGACCAACGTCAATACCAATGTCGCCACTAAGCTGACGACCAATAGTGCAGGTATGTACAGCGCCACAAGTTTAATCCCCGGCACTTACAACGTCGAAGCGGATGCCAGGGGATTCAAATCCGGAGTCGTGAACGGGAATGGACAGGGATTCACCTCCCCGTCGGAATTTGGACTCGCCGGAATCCCCGATTGCCTTGCCAGTGTGCCGAACACCGGTGGAGGTAAGAAATGCGGAACGCCGGGAGTGAGCATCAATGGATACAACGGGCTTGGGACCGGAGAGACCCTTTATGAGCCCGCAAACACCCTTCAATTCAGCGACATGGTGACCAAGATCGCCGGCCGCTACAACCTGAAGACCGGCGCTGAATTCCGCCACTATTCCATCAACAACTACCAGCCCAATGGAGTAACCGGGTCCTTTGCTTTCAATGGTGCGGCGACCAAGAATGGCTTTGCCGACTTTCTGTTTGGCGCTTTGAACAATGGGAGCAGCGTGCAGGTCCAGAACACCTCGCTCAATACCCGGGCGTGGGCCTATGCCTTCTTCGTTCAGGACGACTTCAAGGTTACCCCCAAGCTCACCCCTAACCTGGGGCTTCGCTATCAGATCGACCAGTCGTTCCACGAAACTCATAATGGGTTAGCATTCTTCAACCCCTACACAGCGCAGTGGGAGCAGTTCGGCGTGAATTCAGCTCTTCCTGTCTGGATACCGTTGTAGCCAATCCGGTGCTTTCGAATGGAAAAGTTACATTTACC
>CAZONJ010000087.1:0-13600 GCA_964581225.1 uncultured Terriglobales bacterium
CTCGTGCGCCCGCTTTGCGATTTACGCCACCGGAGATTTGGGCTCTTCTTAGCACCATTCTACTGATGATGGAGCTGTATGGAGGTGGGATCTGATGGCAGCCAAGATCATGGTCGCGGAAAAAGGATAGTGTCAGCTCTGTCGCAGTCCAAATTGATGATTCAGGAGATGGCAAAAGGTTACGAGGAGCTTGCGAATTATTGTCAACATGATTCGGCAAACACGCATCTAAAGCGCCGCATCCCAGAGAGAGATTGACACGCAGAAAAAATCGAGCGGGGTAACGAGTTATGAAAACGAGTAAATTTCTTGAACGCATGTTGATGGCGCTGCTGCTCAGCCTCGGCATGTCGTTGGCCGCACTAGGGCAGCAGACAAAACCAAATCCTGACCAGTCTCAACCTGCTCGATCGCAGGCTTCAGACCAGCAGCAGCCCTCAGCGGACCGGTCTCAGATGCAAGATCAGATGCAGGGGATGAGCCCTGAGTCGGAACTGCTATCGAAGATGCACATGGCCAACCAGATGGAGATCAAGGCTGGGCAGCTTGCGGAATCGAAAGGAACGACTGAGGCGATTCGGAACTTCGGCGCGCTCTTGGTACGCGACCACGGCTATGCCGACAAGCGCATCACCAATTTAGCCAACCAGCAAGGCATTCAACTGATGGACATGCCAATGCCTAAATCGCCTGACGAGAAGCAAAAGATGGACATGCAGAAGCAGATGATGGCAGGCCTGCAGCAGGCGCAGGGAGCTGATTTTGATCGCCAGTTCATTGACTTCAACATGAAGGCGCACGAGATGGCAGTGAACATGGTCAGCATGGGCAGCGGTCAACTAAAGCCCTCGCCCGTGAAGACCCTCACCAGTAAGATGGTGCCGATTCTGAAACAGCACGGTGACATATCTCAGCACCTCGAACAGCGCGAGGTCGCAAATCGGTAAGGAGGAATTATGGCTGATCGAAACAAAAGTGTAATCGGCGCTGGCATCGGCGCCGGAATTATCGGCGGAATCGTGATGGCAGCCTTTGCCATGATGTACGCCAGTGCGATGGGAATGGGCTTCCTGACGCCGCTACGGCTGATCGCGGCGACTACAAACGGTGTGGACGCACTCATCGGCAGCGGTGGCATCCTGCTGTGGGGGCTGATGATCCACATGGTGACCTCAGCCGTGTGGGGCGTGATCTTTGCTGCTCTATTACCGCGGCGTGCATCCGCAGGAGCGGGATTTGGATGGGGTATTGGCTTTGGCATTGTAGTCTGGATCGTTATGACGTTCATTGGGCTACCATTGGTTAACTCCACAATGCAGGCCCGCATTTCGCTCATGCAGGGCTCGTGGTTCTTTGAACACCTGCTCTACGGTGCGGTGACCGGCGCCCTCATACCCGCATTCAGGCCGAGAGCGGTGGCAGAGAAGCCAAAAGCCGAGATCAGAGCTTATCCAGAGCGAGGTACCGCATAATACCCGAGCGGCCAAAAAGGGCCGCCTCAAAAAAGGGCCGCATCAAGAGTAGCGCGGCCCTGCCTCCCCTGGTAGGGCTTGGCCGCACATCTGGTCTATGGCTTCAGCAATGAGATCGCACGGCGCGGGTGCGTGCCGCTCTATAAGACGTGGAGGATTGTATGGCAGAAGAAATCTACAACTACGACACCTTTCTCCGGCACATGATGCAGAAAGACATGCACTTTCGCGGCGGGCCCGAGCCAGGGCAGCTCGCTCCGGATTTCGACTTGCCGACAATCTCCGGGGCGCGGGTCCGGCTGAGTGAGTTTCGTGGCAAACGTCCAGTGCTCCTCGAATTCGGTTCGATTACTTGACCCATGACTGCCGGGGCCAGGCCTGGTCTCACGAAACTGTTCAATGATTTCTCGAAGCAGATGGAATTTATCTCTGTCTACGTTCGCGAAGCACATCCCGGTGAACGCTATCCTCACCACAGCACAGACGAGCAGAAGATGCGCCATGCCCGCGATTGGGCGCACGAAGATCGCGTTGCCTGGACCGTCGTCGTAGACTCGCTGGAGGGCGCGACGCACAAAGCCTATGGATCACTTCCGAATTCGCCTTATTTGGTCGACCGCACCGGCCGGGTTGCGTTTCGTGCTCTGTGGGCGGGACAGGAAGGACTATTACGCGGCAAAATCGAGGAGTTGCTAAAGCGCGAGAGCCACGGGGAAGACCCGGTCAACCTGGGGCAGCAGGAAAATCTCGTGATCCCATTGATCCACGGCGCTGCCGGATTTGAACACGCGGTGGGCCGTGGCGGCGAGAAATCAAAAGAGGATTTTCGTCGTGAGATGGGTAACGTGATGTACGGTTTCGAGAAGCTGATGAGCAAGATGGAGTCGATTATCAATCCACCGGAAGAGCCAGCAGCATAGCTCGCGAGAGCGGCCGGCCCATTTACCTCCCCGCCTGCCGCTCTTATTTTTTCACCTGCACGCCACGCCAGAAGCCGATATAGCCCTTTATTTTCGAGGCAGCAGGTTTGGGATTGTCATAAACCCATGCGGCATCCGGATTCTCGTCTCCATTGACGGCAATTGAGAAATACTGCGCGGTTCCCTTCCAGGGACAGGTGCTAGTGCTCGCAGTTGGTTTGAGGAGCTCCTTGCGGACGGATGCAGGTGGGAAATAGGTATAGCCGTCAACTTCGATTGTCTGATCCGATTCCGCTAATTCAGTGCCGTTCCAGATCGCCTTCGCCATCTTTCTCTCTACCTGAGACGATGCATCCCTTAACAATTGGTTACCGAAGACGTCGCTCTCCAAGGATAATTCAGCGGCTTAGGGAATCAGTCAGCTCGATCAGATCAGCAACGTTGAAATCAGGTTTGGGAGTGAGTTCATCAAGCACCTGCTCGGGCCGGCGTACAAAGGCCGCTCGACATCCCGCACGCATTGAGCCAGCCACATCCCATGAGTGTGCCGCGACCAGCAGCAAATTACCGGCTTTAACACCTGCCTTTTTCATCGCCATTCGATATGGTTCTGGTGCGGGCTTCAGCCGTTTTACGTCTTCCGCAGAGAGCACATTGTCAAGGAAACCAGCCAATCCGGCGGACTTGATCGCCGCTTTTGCGGCTTTCTGGCGCGAGTTGGTCAGCACAACGAGCATGAAGCCACGCGATTTTAGCCGTTCAAGTCCCGGCTTCACGTCGGCAAAAGCAGGAAGCTCCCGCAAGGACTCGAGAACATTCTTCCGCTCGCTTCTCGACAGTTGGTGCTGATGTCGCTCTTCAACGATCTTCAGAGCAGCTTCGGTGATGTCAGAAAAGCTCTCGTAGCTGCCCCTTGCGGTGATAGCAAGAGCGAGTTTCAAGACCTCTGAAAACCATTCCTGCCGCACTCTGTTGTCTCCAAACTCAGCTCGAAATTGCTCATCAAGAACCGACAAATCCAGCAGAGTGCCCATAAGATCGAACGCGATGACAAGTCGCTGAGCCATTCCCGTTACGCAACCTCTCTGAGCGAAGGCATACCCGGTTTTTTCTTCACATTGCGAACGGCTTCGCAGGCTTCTGGGATAACAAATGGGAGGCTCGCGAACGTCGCACCGGCGGCAACGAGGCACCATATGCAAAATGCGCGATGCTTTGTCCATTGATCGCGCGTGAGCCGTATAGCATTGAAGACATCAAGCGCGGTTTTCGCGGCAAGAGCCAGTGGAATGTACGGCTGCTTTCTTGCTCGCTCTGTGCCGCCCATGGCCACCAGTGTCATCGTTGCGCCGAAGCTCGCAACGCCAAGAACTGCGTCAGGCGTGGACAGCCATTCGTATGCTTCCGGCGAGGCGTCCACCTTGTCGGCATTGAGGTAGGGCAGAGGTGGTTCAGGCAAGTGTTTGATGGTCCCAGTCTGATACAAGGCGATGAGCCCCAGCGATGCGGCTCCGAGCGATGACAGACTAATGACGGCGCGTCGCCTTCGCATATTGGCGGACTGGTCGTTTCGCAGCTCACCGCTGAGCTCGCGAGCTCCCGATTCGGTGCGTCGAAGCAAGCTCATAAGTTCTCCATATCTGGTTTGGATTCCCAGGAAATTCCCGCGTTTGCCCGCCTCACGCAATTGCCTGAGCCGTGCCCGGGCTGGCTTCTAAAAAGGCCCGGAGCACAGGCTCGTCCTAAAACGGTTGATGAAAATCTTTATGCGGATCCCGTGTCACTCTGGTCTTTGCTTAGATCTCAGACTTGCTTTCAGTACTGTAGCATTGAGCTTACGCAACACTTGCTGATTCAAGCGATTGATGTACACCTATTGGAAATGTGCTCGACCAGACCTCGGGCTTCGTAGCGGCGCAACCCATTGCGAGCAACAATCTCTTGAAGGTTGCATTGACGAGATCGTCTAATCGCAGCAAGCTGTTCTTGCGAGATTCATTGGCCAAAATGGTCGTCCAGTTCATGATTGTCCTCTCATATGCAATGACGACGAACAGTTTCGAGTGATTGCCTTAGCCGTTTGAACTCTTCCTTTGCAAAATTATTGAAGAGTTCATCCGGCAATACTGTTCGCAAGTCGACGGTACAAAGTTTGGGTTCCACCCCGCTGATTCGCATGCGAATAGACTCAGAATCGAATTCGCGCCTTTGGATGAAGTCGTATAGGTGAGCTTTCAAAATCTCTCTGCGAGCAGGGTGTTTTCCCATCTTGCCTTTGGCATTTGCTGTCCTAGACCACAAAAATGAAAATAAACTACGTAAAAGTCCATTCCGGCACGAGTGAATTACGATCGCCTTGATCGAAGCAGTTTACTGTGGAGATGATTCCTCCGAGAAAGTATCTTGGTTAAACGGCAACCGAAACGGGATATTCGCATCAGAGATGCTGGTCGATGAAGGAGTGGAGACGTTCGCTATAACCCACAGGTATTTCGAAGGTGCGCTCGTCCGCCACGATGACCACGACCTTACGCAAGGAATCGTGCAGGACCGAGCAACGGTGACACATCTTTAAATGAGCCTCAATCTCGGCGCGCAGACCTGGATCCATCTCCTCGTCGATGAAATTGGATAATTGCTCCAAAACAGTTTCGCAACTCACCATGGTCTTTTTCCTTTGAATGAAAGCACACGGCTGAACCAATTTGCCCTGAAGACCGGGGCCAACTCTTCCCGGATGCGGAGTCGTGCCCGATGTAAACGGACCTTCACGGCCTCCTCGGAGATTCCGAGGATTTCGCAGCATTCCGAGATGCTCAATTCGTCCACATCGCGCAAGACAAAAATTTGACGGTAAATCTCCGGTAATTTGGCAAGCGACTTAGCCACTGCTTGCCGGACCTCTTTGCGCTCCAGAGTTTCGGAAGGAATCTCGCGCCAGTCGGCGAAGTCGCGCGGCATGAAATTGCCGTCCGAACTCTCTTCGATATCGATCGAATCGTAAAGCTCATCGCGCCGGGAGCGCCGCTTCAGACGCGCCTCGTTGGCGGCGATTTGCAGCAGCCAGCCCTTGAATTTCGCCGGGTCAGAGAGCTGATGTAGATGAGTCATGGCCTTGAGCACCGCTTCCTGGGCCGCTTCTTCCGCGTCCGCCTGGTTCCGCAGGACCGCAAACGCGGTAATGTAAATGGACCGCTCGTACGGACGCACCAGATCGTGGAAGCACTCGCGTTGGCCTGCGAGCACTCGATCCATCAACTCCTTTTCCGTTATTTGCGCAACGCGCTCCGCGTCCACTTGGATGAGTTCGTAATCTCCTTTTTAATACAAGATACAGAGCTGCCGAAAAGGTTACCGGAGGCGTTTTTGTGCCGAACCCCTAGACTTGCTTTCAGTACTTTAGGATTGAGCCGTCGCAACACCTTTCGGGGCCCGCCCCTCGTTTGAATAATGAATTAGAGAGATGGTCGATGCTGAAAAGGCATGGCCAGGATTTTTGGCAGCGTGACTTGCTCGGGTTGGGCGAATGGCGGCACCCCGATTACGATTTGGTCCTGCGTCCTGTCCAGCCGAAAAGTGTGATGCAGAAGGTCCCAGAGACTGAATCCGCTGGACCAGTTCGAGTTGCGCAGCTCCCGCTCAGTGGCATGATGGATGCCGTGCATGCTCGGTGTAACAAGAATCCTGCCCAGGAGTTTTTCGAGGGTCGCCGGCAGGCGCACATTCGAATGATGAAACAGGATGGACAGCGACAGGAACGTTTGCCATAGGGTCAATGCTTGCGGATCGACGCCGATGAGCAGGACCTGAGCAGCCCGGTACGGCACCGACAGCGCCAGTTCTCCGAAGTGAAAGCGCAGGGCGGTCGAGGCATCGAGGTCGAGGTCCACGTGATGGACCTCGTGAAAACGCCAGAGGAACGGCGACAGGTGGACCGCAATGTGCCACCAATACAGCGTGTAATCCATCAGCAACACGGCGGCCGCAATCTCGATCCATCGAGGAAGCCGCAACCATTTGAGCAATCCACACCGTCGATGCGCGACCACGCGAGCCAATGGCCGAATCACCGGCGATTCCAGGAAGTGAACATTTGCCGCGACCAGCGTCGCCATAACCATGTTCCTTGCGGTCCGGCGCGGTTTGGATTCTCGCTCACGCCGCAGAGGATACCGATGCTCCATCCATGCCAGGGCAGCCAAAATTCCGAGACTGATGCCAATCCGCAGCGATTTTTTCATGACGTGGTCCCGTCGCCCTCGATCGCGCCCGGCAGATGAACATACTCCTAGGAGACTTTCGGCAGCGTTTCCGCAAGGTTAAGGAATCTTTACGGTCGATCGTTGCCTCCAACTCAACACGGCAGATGGTACCAACTTATCGTCCTACAATCCATGCCACTTTAGACATGATGCGGCAAATACCCGGAGGGTTACACCAGCTCTCGGTAACCCTCCCCAGTTCTCATGCATCATGTACGGAAGTCCAATGTTTCGGAGGCAGCATGTCGGCAGAAATAATTGTGAATGTTGAAGAAGCGGTGCGCAAACGTTATTCCGAAGGCGCGAAGCAGCGAGAAGCGGAGCTCTGCTGCCCAACTTCATACGATCCCAGATACCTGGCCGCAATCCCTCAGGAGGTGCTGGAAAAGGACTATGGGTGCGGAGATCCCTCTCGTTATCTCTATCCGGGTGAGACCGTCCTCGATCTCGGTTCCGGTGCGGGCAAGGTTTGCTTTATCGCCAGCCAGGTTGTCGGACCGGCGGGTAAAGTCCTCGGAATTGACATGAATGATGACATGCTCGAAGTCGCCAGAGGCAACTTGGCAGCGGTGGCGGACTATGTCGGATATGCAAACGTCTCGTTTTTTAAGGGCAAGATCCAGGACCTGCGGCTCGATCTGGAGGCGCTGGACCGCTGGCTTGAATCCAATCCTGTCCGTTGCTGCGGCGATCTGGAGGCGCTGGAGCGGCATAAAGACGACCTGCGGCGTAATCAGCCGATGGTTCGGGACGAATCCGTCGATGTTGTCGTTTCCAATTGTGTCCTGAATCTGGTTCGTCCCGATGATAAGCGGCAGCTGTTCGGCGAAATCTTTCGCGTCCTCCGGCGAGGAGGGCGCGCCGTGATTTCGGATATCGTGAGCGATGAGGATATTCCAGCGCATCTTCAAAATGACCCTCAACTCTGGAGCGGCTGTATTTCTGGCGCGCTGCGTGAAGATGAATTTTTCCGGGCATTCGAAGACGCGGGATTTTATGGAATAACCATTCTCGAGCGGCAGGCGGAGCCGTGGCGCACCGTCGAGGGGATCGAGTTCCGCAGCTTGACCCTCGTTGCTTATAAAGGCAAAGAAGGCCCTTGTTGGGACCGTAAGCAGGCCGTCATTTATAAAGGCCCATTCAAGGAAGTTCGAGATGACGATGGCCACGTCCTTCGGCGGGGTGTTCGGGCGGCAGTCTGTGAGAAGACGTTCGGGATCTATTCGCGCGAGCCCTATTGTTCGCACTTTGATGTTGTCGAGCCGCTGCGTACGCCTCCATTGGAAGAAGCGCCCCCATTCCCGTGCAGTGGCGGAATGTTGGTTCGTCATCCCCGCGAGACCAAAGGCCGGGAGTACGGGCTCACCACTGAGGCGCAGTCCTCCTGCGGGCCAAACGGAGGCTGCTGCTGATGGCAATTGGTACCGGCACTCTTACAGTCCTTAATTCTGCCGTTCCGAATGCAGCGGACTTTGAAGGCGCGCTTTGCCGGCATAAGCTGGCTGGCCTCACCCGGCATGAGAGCGCCACCCTGCAGATCAATGTCGGCAAACTGTGCAATCAAGCCTGCCACCATTGCCATGTGGAAGCCGGCCCAAAGCGTACAGAGGTCATGCCGGCCGAAATCGCGGGCCGTACGCTTGAATTGCTGGCCGCAAGTCCGAGCATTCAGACTGTGGACATCACAGGCGGCGCTCCCGAACTCAACCCCAATTTCCGCCGGATCGTATCCGAGTCGCGGCGGATGGGACGGCATGTTATCGATCGCTGCAATCTGACGGTTTTGTTCGAGCCCGGGCAGGAGGATCTGGTCGAGTTCCTGGCGACAAATACCGTCGAAGTCGTCGCCAGCCTGCCGTGTTACACCGCTGAAAATGTGGATAAACAACGCGGCCGGGGGGTATTCGACAAGAGCATCCGGGCGCTCCAACGTCTCAATGATGCCGGCTATGGCAGGACCGATTCAGGCCTGGTCCTCAACCTGGTTTACAACCCGCTGGGGGCGTTTCTCCCGCCACCCCAGGCAAAGCTGGAAGCGGATTACAAACAGCAACTGCGCGAGCATTTTGGTATTGAATTCAATCGGCTCTTCACCATTACCAACATGCCAATTAAACGCTTTGCCGAGCAGTTGGTCCGTGAAGCGAAGTGGTATTCCTATATGGGCCTGCTGGTGAACCATTTCAATCCCGCGACCGTCGAAACACTGATGTGCCGGTCGCTGGTGAGCGTGGGATGGGATGGCGAGCTCTACGATTGCGACTTCAATCAGATGCTTGACTTGGGAATGCCGGGGATTCGCTCCATCTGGGACCTCGAGTCGTTCACCGGCCTCGCAGGACGAGCGATCGCTACCGGCTCACATTGCTTCGGCTGCACCGCGGGAGCAGGTTCAAGCTGTGGAGGCAGCCTGCAATGAGCGGAATGCTGCTCGTAGTTTTTATTTTGGGAGCCGCTATCGCGTATGCGAACGGCGCCAATGACGTCTCGAAGGGAATCGCTACTCTGGTTGGCAGTGGGGTAAGCAATTATCGCCGCGCAATCTTGTGGGGGACTCTCTGGACCGGCGTTGGAGGCCTTAGCGGCGCGTTTTTGGCCCGCGCAATGGTCCAGACATTTGGGAAAGGGCTGCTCGCGGCTGGGACCCACGCCACATTGGCGGCCGCGCTTGCAACCCTTGCGGGTACTGGTCTGTGGATCATGTTTGCCACCCGCAGGGGATTGCCAGTTTCCACGACCCACGCGATCGTCGGTTCGATTGCCGGAGTTGCGTCAATCGCATACGGAATTGGTGGCATCAGCTGGGCCGCGCTCGGAGGAAAGATTATCCTGCCGCTATTGATCAGCCCTGTGGTCTCGCTGCTTCTTACGGCGGCGATTCTGCATCTGTGGCGAGTGCTGGCGCCAAATTCAGCGGCAGATTGCATCTGCTTGCAGATTGGCCAAGCCGAGATAGCCATCGCTGGCGGCGGCGTAGGCGCAAGCCCAACTCTTTCATTGCCGCAAATTCATCTGAGTACCTGTACTGCGGGCCAGAAAGCGGCTCCCGGTTTCAGCCTGAATCGTCTGCACTGGGTGACGAGCGGAGCTACCTGTTTTGCTCGCGGCATGAATGATGCTCCCAAGATTGTGGCCATTGCGTTTTCGGCTTCGCTTCTCGCCGGCGCAGGCGTAATGGCATCTGGCGCCTTTTTTCTGGCGGTCACGGGCGGCATGGTTGCGGGCAGCTGGATTGCCGGACAGCGCGTCACCGAAGTGCTGGCCTGCAAAGTGACCGCGATGGACCATCGTGAAGGCTTTATCGCTAATCTGGTGACGGCCGCTCTGGTCGGGCCAGGCGCAGCGCTCGGATTGCCAATGTCCACGACCCACGTGGCTTCGGGAGCGATTATGGGAGTGGCTGCCGGCAGGTCCGGAAGAGCAAACAGCAAAACCATACGCGACATGCTCTTGGCCTGGGTCGTAACGTTGCCGGCAGCCGCGTTGCTCGGAATTGCCGTATTCGTTGGACTTCGAGTGGTGGGACTCCATTGAAGCGCAATTCGTATCCGCGAATTCTGGCCGCTGTTGGCTTCAGCGCCGGATTGCTATTAGCGGTTTTGTTTCTGCCGATAAAGAGCTGGACCGCCGCGTTCCTCCTGTGGATCCATGGCTTGGGGGCGGCAGGCGCGATGGTATACGTTCTGGCATACATTGCGGGTACCGTTCTGCTCGTTCCTGGGACTGTGCTGACCGCCGGCGCGGGCCTGGTCTACGGGACATTTATTGGGACGTTGATCGTGTCGCCCGCGAGCGTGCTGGGCGCAACACTAGCGTTTATCATCGCACGCTACTTTGCGCGAGGCGGGGTCGAGTCGAGGCTCGAGCGGTATCCAAAATTCAGGGCAATCGATCGCGCCATCGAAAAGAACGGTTTTAAAGTCGTGTTCCTTCTCCGTCTCGAACCTATTTTTATTCCGTTTGCCTTGCTGAACTATGCGCTTGGGTTGACCGGCATCCGGCTTCGCGATTATGTCCTGGCCTCCTGGCTTGGCATGCTTCCGGCAACCATTCTTTATGTCTATTTAGGTTCGGCGCTGCACAATATCTCCGACCTGTTCCAGGGCAGGCTGCCTGAAAAAGGAATATGGGAACACGCCCTGTTCTGGTGTGGGCTGGTTGCGACGGCTGCGCTGGTTCTGCTGCTGGGCCGCATAGCGAAGAAGGCGCTCGACGCAGAGCTTGACAAGTCACCCGATCCCGAAAGGAGCATCGCGTAATGTCGCTCGTCATTCCGCAGGTCCTTCCAGAGGATGAATTCAATCGCGTTCTGGTGGAGAACGTGCATCCGCCGGCGTGGCAAAATCCAAGGCCACGGGGCAGGTACAACCTCGTTGTCCTGGGCGCGGGGACCGCGGGACTGGTATCAGCGGCGGGAGCGGCGATTCTCGGGGCCAAAGTCGCCCTCATCGAACGGCACCTCATGGGCGGCGATTGCCTGAATTACGGTTGCGTGCCTTCTAAAGCGCTGATCCGCGCCGCCCGCGCCGCCCATGCCCTGAGGCAAGCGGGACGATTTGGCCTCGCCGGCGGCGAGCAGCCACGCATTGATTTTGAAGAAGCGATGCGGGGCGTGCGCCGGGTGCGCGCGCAAATCGCTCCCCATGACTCCGCCCAACGGTTCCGCGAGCTGGGAGCAGATGTTTATCTGGGCAACGCCAGATTCTTATCTCCCAATGCAGTGGAAGTGGACGGCGTACGGTTGGAGTTCGCCAAGGCGATCCTCGCTACCGGCGCCCGAGCGGCCGAACTGCCCGTGCACGGTTTGGGTGAGGTCGGATTTCTTACCAACGAGACGGTATTCTCGCTTACAGCCCTGCCGCAGAGACTCATTGTGATAGGCGCAGGTCCCATCGGGTGCGAATTGGCACAAGCTTTCCGCCGGCTTGGGAGCGAGGTTTCCATCGTAAGCCTCGACCCGACTTTGGTCCCGCGTGAGGACCCGGACGCAGCGAGAGTGTTGACCGGGAAGTTCACCGCCGAAGGAATCCGGATGTATCTTGGCGCTCAGATTCAGAGCGCGGAAAAATCGGACCAGGGGAAAACGCTGCTCTTCGATCGAGGCCATGGAGAGGAGCGCATCAGCGCCAACGAGATCCTTGTTGCGATCGGACGCAGCCCCAACATTGAAGGCCTGAATCTCGAAGCCGCGGGCGTGAAGTATCATGCAAAAGGTGTTGTGGTGGACGATCACCTTCGCACTACGAACCCGAACATCTACGCAGCCGGCGACATCTGCTCGCCATACCAGTTCACGCATGCCGCCGAGGCGCTGGCGCGCATTGCTCTCCAGAATGCCTTGTTTTTTGGCCGCAAAAAGGTGAGTGAACTGGTCATTCCATGGTGTACCTATACGGACCCGGAAATCGCGCATGTTGGGATATATGAAGCCCAGGCCAGACTCCAGGTCGAAACTCACACGATTGGATACGACGATAATGATCGGGCCGTGATAGAGGACGATGCGGAAGGTTTTGCCCGGGCCCACGTGGACAAGAAGACAGGCCGGTTGCTGGGCGCGACCCTGGTGAGCGCACATGCCGGCGAAAGCATCGGCGAATTTGTATTGGCCATGCAACAAGGCTTGAAGCTTTCGAGCCTGGGAGCGGTCATTCATCCCTATCCGACTGAGGCGGAGGCCATCAAACGGCTGGGCGATGCTTCCATGAAATCCCGCTTTAAGCCATGGATGAAGCGTCTGCTAATGAAATTTTTTGCGATGCGGAGATAGACGAGTGCAACCCGATACGACCATTTGCGTCTTCGCCAAGCCGCCGTATCCGGGAACAGCGAAGACTCGGCTCATCTCACGGCTGGGCGCGGAAGGCGCGGCCCTGGTTGCGCGGGCCCTCCTCCAGGATACGCTCGACGGGATGGCTTCTATCCCGGAGATGCGCCTGGTCATCGCCTCGACCGAGCCCTTCGATACGGAGGTCTTCGGTCAGTTCCCGGTCTGGATACAGCCGGAAGGAGATTTAGGAATGCGTCTGGAACACATCCTGCGGCGCGCGCTTTCTCAGTCGGTCCGTGCCATCGCTGTTGGCGCTGATACGCCCGGCATTACTGCTGTGTCGATATCCGATGTATCGCAGGAGCTGCGTGTCGCCGATGCGGTTTTTGGGCCGGCAGAGGATGGCGGCTTCTACTTAGTTGGCTTGAAACAATGTCCCGAGGGACTCTTCCGAAACATTCGCTGGAGCCGCCGGGAGACACTCGAAGACG
This sequence comes from uncultured Terriglobales bacterium, assembly GCA_964581225.1. GTDB lineage: Bacteria > Acidobacteriota > Terriglobia > Terriglobales > Acidobacteriaceae > CAYTQA01. The sequence goes on from CAZONJ010000087.1 coordinate 12,916, forward strand.
CTATTGCTCGCATCGCGCAGAAGGGAATGAGCTACTCATTGGCAGAGAGATGGTTTGATGTGGACACTCCGGAAGACCTCATGCGCGCTGCGCGGCTGATTCAGTCAGGAGAAATAGTTGCTCCGTGCCTCAATGAGGCCCTGCGCGCATTATGCATATTGCAAAGGCAGCCGGTCGCATGAATGTCTCCATTATTATTCCCGCGCTGAATGAGAGAGCGTCCTTACCTTCCACAGTCGCGTCGGTCCGCTCAGCATTCTCCGAAGCACAGATCGTGGTCGCGGACGGCGGCAGCACTGATGGCACGCTGGACTGGATATCCGCGCAAACCGACGTTCATCTGGTCCGTTCGCCGCGAGGGAAAGGCCCGCAGCAGAACGCCGGGGCGGCCCAAGCAACCGGCGACACGCTGCTGTTCTTGCATGCGGATTGCCAGCTCCCCGCAGGCGCGAAGCGTGAGCTGGAAAAAGCGATGGCGGACGGTGGGGTCGCGGGCGGCTGTTTTTTTGTTCGTTTTGCCGAGCGCCGCCCCATATCGCTGCACATCCTCTCATGGGCCATGAATATGCGGGCCGTCGTTCTTCGGCGTTCTTTTGGGGACCAGGCCCTCTTTGTTCGTCGAACTGTATTCGATCAAGCCGGAGGCTTTCCAGACTGGCCGCTCTTCGAAGATTATGAGTTTGTC
>CAZONJ010000088.1:0-13276 GCA_964581225.1 uncultured Terriglobales bacterium
GCTTCCATGGCATGGAAGAGGTCGTCGGTTCGATCCCGACCAGGTCCACCAAATTAACTCATGCCTGCGGTTTACATTTTACGAAGCGGGAGCATGGGAAAATCCTACATTGGCTGCGCGACAGAAGTACTTGCTCGGTTGGCAGAACACCAGCGAGGACAAACGGTTTCAACGCCTAGCCGCGGACGTTGGATGTTGGTATATCAAGAGGAGTTTTATACGTTGGCTGAAGCGCGAGGGCGCGAACGGCAGCTAAAGAGCTGGAAGTCTCATCGTTCGATTCAGGAGTTGATAGAAGCTCGGCAGGCCAAAGCCTGAGCGCGTCCCGCCTTGCCGGGAAGGTCGTCGGTTCGATCCCGACCATTCGAGAAACTCGCAAACTCGAAAGCCGCACAGCAGTAGAGGCGGAAAGCGCTCCCGTCCGGAGGGGCCGCTTCGCAACCGGCGCCAGACGGGAGCGATCGACTTGGTTGACCTGTTAGCGATTGATCAGTTTCTGCATGTTTTCCGGGTATCTTTCGCCTTGCACCGGGATTTTCGCCGCCGCGTAGTCGATTTGGCGGAGATCGTCGGGGGTAAGTTCGACGTTAACCGCTCCGATGTTCTCTTCCAGACGATGGAGCTTGGTTGTACCCGGGATGGGCACAATCCAGGGCTTCTGCGCCAGCAGCCAGGCAAGCGCGATCTGGGCAGGCGTCGCCTTCTTTCGTTCTGCGACCTTGCTGACCAGATCAACCATGGCCTGGTTCGCTTTCCGGGCCTCTGGAGTAAAGCGAGGGACGATGTTGCGGAAGTCGGTGCTATCGAACTTCGTGTCCTGGTCGATCTTACCGGTGAGGAAGCCCTTGCCCAGAGGGCTGAAGGGAACGAATCCGATGCCGAGCTCCTCGAGAGCCGGTAATATCTCCGCTTCAGGCTCTCTCCACCACAGCGAGTACTCGCTCTGCAGGGCCGTGACCGGCTGGACCGCGTGTGCGCGGCGGATGGTCTGCACTCCCGCTTCCGACAGTCCGAAGTGCTTCACCTTGCCTTGCTGGATGAGGTCCTTCACCGCTCCGGCGACGTCTTCAATCGGCACGTTCGGATCGACGCGGTGCTGATAGAACAAATCGATGACGTTGGTCTTGAGGCGCTTGAGCGAGGACTCCGCGACCTCCTTAATATGCTCTGGACGACTGTCCAGGGCACTCCAACGCTCTCCGTCGGGCCCGGGCCTGAATCCGAACTTGGTGGCGAGCGCCACTCCGTCGCGAACCGGGGCCAGGGCTTCGCCCACGAGTTCCTCGTTGACGTATGGCCCATAGACTTCCGCAGTATCGAAGAACGTTATGCCGCGTTCGACGGCCGTACGAATCAGGGAGATCATCTCCTTTTTGTCTGCCGCCGGACCTAAGCCGAAGCTCATTCCCATGCAGCCGAGCCCGATGGCCGAGACTTCCAGGTTGCTTTTTCCAAGTTTGCGCTTTTGCATCACTTCTCCTTCTATAGACTGGTTAAGACGCTGCGTTTGCCCGCTGTTTTTCGCGCCAGCGAGCGAGTGGACTTTTTCGATCGATTCTCAGGGCTTCGAAAAGAGCTCCTTCGCGACCGTCATGGCGCTCATCGCATTGGGCCAGCCTGAATAAAACGCCAGATGAGTTATTACTTCGACCAATTCCTGCTCTTTGACTCCGTTTTTCACCGCGTTGGGAAGATGAAACCGCAACTGGTCCGGCCGATTCAATGCAACCAGTGCGGCCACTGTTATAAGACTGCGGTCACGTTTGGATAGCTCTTTGCGCTCCCAGACATCGCCAAAAAGCACATCGTCCGTGAGTTGAACCAGCTTGGGCGCGAATTCGCCGAACATCTTCTCGGCTCCTGAAGGTCCTCTACTCATACGTATTCCTCCTTCTTAAGAAATCACCGGAGCTTAGTTTCTGCCCGTTTGTCCATGTCCTTATTAGAGATGCCCGGCGGGCGCTTCGATATGCAAAATACGCCAGAATGTGGCGTCGCTATTCTTCTCTGCCCTGTTTCTCGGAATCGGAGCCGTCTTTCTGCTCGCATTTACCCTATTCCGAGCGCGCTTTAGCCATTAGGGAGGCTACTTTCGAGCATTTGCTTTCAAAAGCTGGTTAGGAATAAACTCATAAATCCAATGCAGCGCCTTCGCCAATTCGTCGTGCTGGCCCTTTTCGGTGCATTGCTGGGCGCGCCTGCCATGGTGTGCCTGGCGGGAAATGCCCAACTCACCGACGAAGAAAAGGCCTGCTGTAAGGAAATGGCGAACAGCTGCCGCAGCACGGATATGCCGAGCAGCCATTCGTGCTGCCAGACGACGGTAAATCCACAGCACCCGGCAATGGTGAAGCCGGCTTCGAGCGTAACTTATGACCGGATTGCGCTCACCTTCCTTCCCGTCACTATCGCCGATACGCCGCAGCAGGGCGCCACAGGCGCTCTCGAAATTCGCGAATGGCGGCATCCACCACCTGGTTACGACTCTTCCACGATCGAAATCCTGAGAATCTGATTCAGCTCTCGCTTCCCTGCGAGGACGCCGATGTGTGTCTTCGCCCAGTCAGTCTTGTTTTGGGAGGAATGATGAGGGCTTTTTCTTTTTGGGCAAGCACACTGCTGCTTGCCAGCGTCTCGACGTCCGTTTATGGGCAAGCGCCAGCACAGCGAACGGCTGTATCTCTGCATACCCTGGTCCAGGAGCTTGAGCGGCAAAACCCATCTGTAACGGCGGTGCAAAAGGCTTACGAAGCATCGCGCTTCGCGGCGAAGCAGGCGTCTGCGCTGCCAGATACCAGCTTCGTGGTCCAGCACTTGAGTGTTGGCAGTCCTCGACCTTTTGCCGGTTATACCACCAGCGATTTTGCTTACATCGGTTTTGGCGCGTCGCAGGAGCTGCCCTTCCCGGGTAAGCGCAGGCTGCGCGGTGAAGTCGCGGAGCGCAGTTCGGAAGCCACACGTGTCAGCGCGGAGATCGTCCGCGAGAATGCGGTACAGGACCTCTCCCTGGCATATGCCAGGCTTTCCTATCTTCAGCAGACCCTTAGTCTACTGGATGAGACCGACCGCTCCCTGAAAGACATCGAAAAGATCGCCGAATCACGATATCGGGTAGGCCAAGGCAATCAGCAGGATGTATTGAAGGCGCAGTTGCAACACACGCGAATCCTGAACGAGATCACGATGCATCATCGCGAGGTTGGAGAGCTACAGGCCGATATCAAAGCCCTGCTGAACCGGCCGCAGCAATCCGACGACATTGTGACCGAGCCGCTCACGCCGACGCCCATCGCCGCGCCTCCCACCTCCGCAGCCAGTCTCGAGCTTCAATCGCGCCACGCTCAGGTGGCGCAATCGGAAGCAGCCTCACGCCTGGCAAAGTTTGAGACCCGGCCCGATTTCGACGTCCAATACATGTGGCAGCACACTGCTGACAAGTTCCACGACTACTACATGGCCACCTTCGGCATCCGGCTGCCGAACCGGGGGCGGACCAGGGCCGCAATCGCAGAAGCCAGCCTGAAGCAGCAGCAGGCCAATGCCGAATACGAGGCGGCCCAGCGCGAGCTTGAAAGAGCGGTGCAGAAGCAGCTGGTGCTGATCCATGCCGCTGACGAGCAGCTCAGGATCTACCGCGAAGGCCTGATTCCGCAGAGCGCCGCAACTTTGCGCTCGGCAACTGCCGCATATGAGTCTGGAAAACAAGATTTCGAGACGCTGATTTCCGCTTTCAACGACCTTCTGCAAATGCAGATCGAATTCCAGCGCGAACTCGCGGAACGTGAAAGCGCGGTCGCCACGCTGGAGCGGCTCACCGGGGTGACACTGCGATGAACATCAAGAAACTATTCGCTGGGGCCATGATATTGAATGCGATGCTGCTTGCGGCCCTTATGTGGCTGTGGATCTCGCGCAACCAATCCGGGAATTCGCAGCCGGCCGCGCCGCCCATGTCGAGCGCCGCCGAGCCGGAAGCTAAGCCAGCACAAACACCACTCACGCCGATCCAGCTCTCTCCGCAGCGCATGCAGAGCATCGGTGTCACCTTCGGAGCGGTTGAGTTGCGGGAGCTCGCCGATGAAATCCGCGCGACTGGGAATGTAGATGTGGATGAGCGCAGGCTGGCCTATGTGCAGACACGGTTCTCGGGATGGTTGCGACAGGTCTACGTGAACGCGACGTATCAGTTCGTGCGCAAGGGCCAGCCCCTCTTCACGATCTACAGCCCGGAGCTTGTCGCCACCGAGCAGGAATACCTGCTGGCGAAAAAGGACCAGCAACAACTTAAAACGAGTTCGGTGCAGGGCGTTTCAGAGGGTGCGAGTTCGCTGGTGAGCGCGGCGCGCGACCGCCTGCGGCAATGGGAGATTCCGGATTCCGAGATAGCGAAAATGGAGGCCAGCGGAAAGCAGCTCACAGAGCTGACGATTGATTCGCCAATGACCGGCTATGTCACCGAGCGCGCCGCGCTGCCCAACATGTACGTGCAGCCGGATACCAGGCTCTACACCCTGGCCGACCTGTCGTCGGTGTGGGTCAATGCGCAGGTGTTCCAGAACGATATTGGCAAAGTTAAGCCAGGGGATCCTGCCGACGTCACGGTCGATTCTTATCCGGGAAAGATATTTCACGGCCGAGTGGACCAGATACTGCCGCAGGTGGATATGAATACGCGCACTGTTCGCGTGCGCCTTGTCTTTGCCAATCCCGGCCTGCTCTTGAAGCCGGGAATGTTCGTCGACGTGGCTTTGAAAACGCCTCTCGGCAAAGCACTTCTAGCGCCCGCGTCGGCGGTGCTCCAATCCGGCACAAAGCAAATCGTCTTCATCGATCGTGGAAACGGAGCGCTTGTCCCGAAGGAGGTACGGCTTGGCGATCGAAGCGGGGATTACTATGCAGTCCGCGCCGGTCTGAAGGCCGGTGACCGGGTCGTAACATCGGCAAATTTCCTGATCGATTCGGAAAGCCAACTGCAAGCGGCTGCCGGCGCCTTTACCCCTCCACCGCCGGGAGCAGGCGGGATGGCGGCCATGAACCAGGGCTCTTCTGGAGCGAAGGTAGAGTTGACCACCGAACCCAATCCTCCGCACAAAGGCAGCAATGTTTTTCGCGTCAAGCTTGCGACTTCGGAGGGCAAGCCGATTAGCGGCGCGCAAGTCACGGTGACTTTTTTTATGGCAGCGATGCCCGCTATGGGTATGGCCGAAATGAAGACCGCATCCACATTGGACGATAAGGGCAACGGCACGTACGAAGGCCGTGGGGAGCTCGGGTCCGGCGGCGCCTGGCAGGTCACGATTGTCGCTCAACAGAACGGTCAGGTGCTCGTCCATCGCCAGCTCACCATCAGCGCCACGGGAGGTATGTAAGACATGATCTCCCGGCTGATCGACTGGTGCGCTTCAAATCGCTTTCTTGTCTTTACTGCAGTCGCGTTGCTGACCATTGGCGGCCTCTGGTTTATCCAACACGTCCCGTTGGACGCTTTGCCGGACATTTCCGATGTGCAAGTCATCGTGCATACCCCGTGGCCCGGTCAACCTCCAGATGTGATTGAGGACCAGGTCACATATCCGATCGTCAGCAGCCTGCTCGCGGCCCCACACGTGAAAGCGGTCCGGGCGCAGACCATGTTCGGCGATTCTTATGTCTATGTGGTCTTTCAGGACGGGACCGACCTCTACTGGGCGCGCTCGCGCGCGCTCGAGTATCTGCAATCGATTGTAGGCCGCCTTCCTGCCAATGTCCGGCCGGCGCTCGGCCCCGATGCGACAGGCGCGGGCTGGGTCTTTGAATACGCGCTGGTTGACCGCAAGCACGCGCACAGCCTGGCCGATCTGCGAAGCATTCAGGACTGGCAGCTCCGTTACCAGCTTGCGACCGTTCCCGGCGTGGCTGAGGTAGCAACCATAGGCGGCTTCGTTCGGCAATATCAGGTGAAGCTCGATCCGAACAAGCTGCTGGCCTATGGGATCTCGCTTTCGGCAGTAATTGACCGCGTGCGCGCCAGCACGAATGAGGTTGGCGGACGGGTACTGGAGATGAACGGCGCGCGTTATATGGTCCGCGGCCTCGGCTATCTCCGCTCGCTCTCCGATCTGGAGAACGTCTCTGTCTCGGCAAAGAATGGGACACCGGTCCTGCTGCGAAACATTGCAGTAGTGAGCTTCGGCCCCGATATTCGCGAAGGAGTGGCGGAGTGGCAGGGTGAAGGTGAAACCGTTGGCGGAATCATTGTGATGCGGCATGGGGAGAACGCGCTGAATGTGATCAACGGCGTGAAGCGAAAAATCGCGGAGATCTCGCCCTCATTGCCCGATGGGGTCGAGATCAAGACCGCTTATGACCGCTCGGGGCTTATCGATGCGGCGATCCATACGCTAAAGAGAGACCTGCTGGCGGAGGCGATTATTGTCAGCTTGGTTACGATTGTCTTTCTTTTCCACTTCCGCTCGGCCCTGATTCCCATTCTGACGTTGCCCATTGCGCTCGTGGCGACCTTCTTGCCGATGTATTACCTCCAGATCAGCAGCAATATCATGTCGCTGGGCGGCTTTGCTCTCGCGATAGGAGTGCTTGTAGACGCGGCTATCGTGATGGTAGAGAACGGCCATCGGCATTTGGCGGAGCGCCAAGGGCCGCTCCTCGACGAGCAGCGTAAGCGGATCCTGATTGCCTCAGCGAAGCAGGTTGGGCCTGCGCTCTTCTTCTCACTGCTTATTATCGTAGTTTCTTTCCTTCCCGTATTCCTGCTGGAGGCCCAGGAAGGGCGCATGTTTCGGCCCTTAGCATGGACCAAAACATTGGCCGTCGCTTTCTCGTCAATCTTGGCGGTCACGCTTGTCCCGATGCTGATGCTCTTCTTCATCAAGGGACGTCTCCGGCCTGAATCGGAGAACCCGATTTCGCGAATCACCCAGGCGATTTATTTGCCTATCATTCGTTTTTCTCTGCGGCATCGCTGGCTCGTGATTGTGCTCAATCTGGCATTTCTCTTGATCACCATTCCGCTGGGACTGACGTTAGGCAGCCAGTTCATGCCGCCGCTCTTTGAAGGATCGGCCCTGTACATGCCTACCGCTCTACCGGGCATCGGTATTACGCAAGCGACCCAGCTTCTGCAGGAGCAGGACCGGATTCTCCGCAGCTTCCCGGAGGTGGAGACCGTCTTCGGGGCCGTAGGGCGCTCCGACAGCTCAACCGACAACGCCCCCCTGGACATGTACGACACAACTGTAATGCTGAAGCCTCGGGAGCAGTGGCGTGTTGGCATGACCTACGAAAAATTGATTGCGGAGATGGATTCGAAGCTCCAGTTTGCCGGCCTGTCGAACACCTGGACGATGCCGGTCGAGAACCGGCTCGACATGCAGCTCACGGGAATCAAAACGCCGCTTGGGCTCAAGATCCAGGGGAAATCCATTGAGCAAATCCAGGCCGTGGGCGCGCAGATAGAGCGGCTGCTTTCGCGGTCTCCTGACGTCCGGGCAGTCTTCGCCGAACGGGTATCGCAGGGCTTCTATGTGAACATTGACGTGAATCGCCCGGAAGCTGCGCGGTATGGATTGACGGTAGAAGATGTTCAGCGTTCCGTAGCTTCCGGCATTGGTGGCGAGAACATCGCCGAAAACGTAGAGGGCCGCGAACGCTACGCAATCAATGTTCGCTATGAGCGAGACTTCCGTGACAACCTGCAAGAGATCTCCCGCGTCCTGGTCTCAACTCCCTCGGGGGCGCAGATTCCACTCGGCCAGGTTGCGCAAATCTCTTTCTCCCGCGGACCGGCGATGGTTCGCGATGAGGACGGGGCCCTTACCGGATACGTCTATATTGACTTAAAAACTCGCGACTACGGCGGATTCGTTGCCAAAGCGACCCAGGAGTTGCGGGCGCATCTGAATCTGCCTGCGGGCTACATTTACCAGTGGTCCGGCGAGTATGAGTTCGAGTTGCGCGCGCGCGAGCGGCTCAAGCTCATATTGCCCGTGGTTTTCTTCATCATCTTCGTCCTGCTGTACATGGTGTTCCATTCGGCGACGGAAGCGGTCGTCCTGGTCCTGCCCACCATATACGCCATCAGTGGCGGAATACTGCTGCAATGGCTGCTCGGATACAACTTCAGCGTCGCGGTCTGGGTAGGCTATATTGCGCTGTTTGGGATCGCGGTGGAAACAGGCGTGGTCATGGTCGTATACCTCCATGAGGCGCTGGAGAAGCGGCTCGCCACCGGCACAGCTATCACGGAAATGGAGATTGAAGAGGCTGCGATTGAAGGGGCCGTCAACCGCCTGCGCCCCAAACTGATGACGGTCGCCGCGGTCCTCGCCAGCTTAGCGCCCATCCTGTTTGAAACAGGCGTGGGATCAGATGTGATGAAACCGATCGCCGCTCCGATTGTAGGAGGTATGATTACATCCACAATTCACGTTCTTGTCCTCGTCCCGGTCTTCTTCGTATTGACGAAGGAACGGGCGTTGCGACGCGGCAAGTTAGTCAAAGTTGAAACCGAAGCAGATCGGATATCCTCAAATGTATAAGGAGAAACAATGAAACTTAGAAACATCGTTATCGCGGCCGCATGCAGTGGAATGCTTACGCTTACCGCGTTCTCGGCAGCCAATCAGAAGACCTTCACCGGCGTCGTATCGGACAACATGTGCGGTAAGCAGCACATGGCGAAAGACAAATCCGCAGCCCAATGTACGCGCGAATGCGCGAAGGCCGGGTCGGACTACGCATTGGTGGCCGGTGACAAGGTCTACACGCTGAAGGGCGACAAAGCAACAATCGATAAGTTCGCTGGAGAGAGGGCCACGGTTACCGGAGAAGCTAAGGGAGAAGTCATCACTGTAAGCTCCATTGCAGCCGCAAAGAAATAGGCGCGGCGACTCCTTAGGCGCGAAGCGGCGGTATAATCAATGGCGTATTCTGCTCAATTCTGAATGGAGGTTTCTATGCTGCGGGCAACAAGCGTATTCCTGGTTTCAATGCTGATGGCGACTGCCGCCATCGCCCAAAACCAACCGAACTACCCTGGCAGGGCCGGCAACACGGGACAACGGCAAAACATGGCTGCCATGCATCAGCAGATGATGCAGAGCCTGCAGGCCGATCTGGACGCCATGCGCGCCAACCTGCAGAAGATGAAGGACCAGCTCGGCAAAGTATCGGATCCATCGACCAAAGAGCAGATGCAACTCAACATCGACATGTGGCAGACTTTTCTCGATAACATCGACAAGCACATGACGATGATGAAACAAATGATGGGCCCCCGGCACGGCAGGATGACTCCTGGAGAGCAGCAGCCGCCATCAACAAAGTAAGCGCGAAGACCAACTTCAAAGGAAGTCTCCGACCTTTCGAAATGGCCCAGGGGGTACCTGTGCCATAGCAGCCATATGCTCCCGAAATGGTGGACTGTTCAGAAGGCCCCGACAGTTCGTAAGCCCATGCTGCGTCCTAGTACATTCCTATTATTGATGGCCTGTTTCTTCACGGCTACAGTTGGGTGCGCTTTGGACTGGCACAGTCCAGCGGTATCGAAGCAGCCGTCCCCCGTCTGGGCTGGACGGGTCGGTTCGAACGCGTACTTTTCTGGAGAGACGAGTCGATGCAAAGATCTGTCGCCCTGCTGCTTCTTTTGGGGCTCACTCTGCCTGCATTCGGGCAAAGCAACTATGGGGTAGTTACCGGCACGGTCAGCGATGCGCAGCACCTGCTCGTGGCCGGGGCCGCAGTCCAGCTCACCGCCGCCAGCACCGGCGCGGTCCGCCGGGTGGCCACGAACGAACGCGGCCTTTTCGAGGCCCCTGCGCTCCTGCCCGATGATTATGAACTGAAGGTGGAGGCGCCCGGCTTTGCGACCGCCACGCAATCGTTGCGGCTGGAGGTGGGACAGAAGCTGGCGGTCGACATCACTCTTCGCGTTGGCGTAGTCACGCAGGGGGTCAACGTCACCGCCGAGGGCGAAGTGCTGCGCACCGCCGATGCCAGCGTTGGAGAGGTGATCGAGCCCAAGTCGATCCGGGAGTTGCCGCTGAACGGGCGCATGCTGATGGACCTGGCGCTCACTGTGCCTGGCGCCCATGTGGGATTTGGCGCGCAAACCGGCGCGACCAACCCTCTTTACTGGCGGCCTGGCCAGCGCTCGGCGATCACCATCGGCGGCAATCGTCCCAATGCGAATTATTTCCTGCTGGACGGCGCCACCAACACCGATCCGACCTTCAATACGCAAAACCTGAGCCTCTCGCCCGACGCGGTGAAGGAGTTCCAGGTTGAGACCAGCAGTTACACCGCCGAGATGGGAGGGGCGGGCGGCGGGCAGATCAACATCGTCACTCATTCCGGCTCCGGACATTATCATGGGACGGTCTATGAGTTCCTGCGCAATGGCGCCATGGATGCCAGCACCTTCGGATCGATGGGAAACAATCACCTGGCGCAAAACAACTTCGGCGCTTCCCTGGGCGGCCCGCTTCCAGGAAAGAACACCTTTTTCTTCGTCAACTATGAAGGCTTGCGCCTCGCGCAGACCGACGCGCAGACTTTGACGGTCCCGACCCTGGCCGAGATCCAGGGCGATTTCGGCATGAGCAGCGTCAAAATTTATGATCCGAGCACCGCTTCCGCGAATCCGAAGTACAACCCCAGCCTGCCTACTGGCCCCTCGAATTATCCTTATATAAGGAGCCAGTTTCCCAATAACCAGGTCCCTGCAAACCGAATCAATCCTCAGCTGGAGGCGTTTCTGCTGAAGTATGTGCCCCGTCCTGACATGACGATGATGGGCGGCGCCGATTCCAACAACTACCTCGATCTGCGCAACGAAAGCCATATCCAACATCAGGGGACGGTCCGAGTGGACCATAACTTCTCCCACGGCGACATTCTTTTTGGGCGCTACTCCGCCGGCTCAGAAACCGGCTTCTCACCCAGCAGCGGGAGCACCTCTACCAGCGAAGACCTGCCCGGATTTGGCGCTAACTTCGACAATCTTTCCCAGCAGTCGGTGATTTCGTGGAACCACATCGTTGCCAGCAATAAGGTCAACACCGCCACCTTCGCGATTTCGCGGCTTTCGATGGACCGCACCTCGCAAAATAACGGCATCAACGACATCGTGGCCCAGCTTGGCATCCAGGGAATCGGATTCGGCGGTCCGGCGGCCTCGGGCGCTCCGTGGTTCGCTGCCCAAGGCTACACCGGCATTGGGGACACCTTTGCCGCCACTCCGATGCATGCCTGGGACACGATGCTCGAGGCCCGGGAGGTCTATGCCTGGCAGCACGGACGCCATGCTATCAAGTTTGGCGGCGATTTCAACCGCTTCATCTGGCCCATGTGGGGCTTCTTCCAGAACCGAGGCTATTACCAATTCACTAATGGCTACACTACGCAATTCGGATTCAATGACGGCAGCGGCTCCGGGCTGGCCAGCATGTTGCTGAGTCTGCCCGCGGTAAAGCAGCGCCAGGCGGGAGTCCCGGCAATGGACCTGCGCGCCTGGGGAGCGGCTGGCTTCGCGGAAGATAGCTGGCAGATCACGCCGGCAACCACCATCAATCTGGGGCTGCGCTATGAATATGCAGACCCGCTCTATGACAAAAACAGCACCAATTCGAATTTGATTTTCCACAATGGCGTGCCTTCAGTCTTCATTGGCGGCGAGCTGGGATATCCCAAAGGGTTGATGTATCCCAACAAGCGTAACTTCGCGCCGCGCATTGGTATCGCGAAAAACCTTCCTGGTCATGGTCTGGTATTGCACTCCGCCTATGGCATCTTTTACACGCCGGTCGATCTGAACACATGGTGCAACCAGCGCCATAACGTGCCCTATGTCTTTCCGGAAACGCAGCAGGCTGACAACTTTACTCCGCCAGCGTCGCTCATCGCCAATGGATTGAACTTCGGCACTCCAGTGCTGGGCACAGGCACATTGACCCCGACGACGGTGAGCTTTACCGCCTTCGATCCTCACGCGCCCGCGCAGTATGTGCAGCAATGGAATGCCTCCGCGCAAAAGAGTGTTGGGGCGGAGACGTTTGTCGAAATCGGGTATCTCGGCTCGCGCGGCATTCACCTGCAGCGCGCGCACCTGATCAACAACCCGCTTCCCGGCCCCGGTCCGCTGGGCCCGCGGCGCCCTTTCAGGACGCTGAGCTTTGTGCCCGGCACCGTGCTGACGCCCAGCAGCACCTCGGCCACCATCCAAAGCCAGACCTTCCCGGTAAGCACCATCAATCTTCTCGAAAACAGCGCGCAGAGCTGGTACGACGCGGGATATGTAAATGTGCGCCGCCGCTATGCCCACGGCCTGAGCTTTCTGGCCAACTATACCTTCGCCAAGGACCTGACCAACGCGCCCGATTTTCGTTCGGCGATGGACGAGTCCTCGGTCCCGCAAAACAACAATAACCTCAATGCAGAAAAAGGGCCGGGCTGCGACGTGCGCCATCGTCTGGCAGTGAGCGGCGTTTACGATATTCCCGCTTACCGGCTGGCGCAGTGGACGCGGATGGTGACGCAGGACTGGCACCTCTCCACCGTCTATCAGCTACAGTCGGGAATGCCTTTTACTATCTCGGTCTTCGGCGATACCGCAAATTCCGGGACGGTGCTGGGCGAGAATCCCATTCGCGCCAACGTCACAGGCCAGCCTGTATTCGGGCCGGGCACGCACACAGCGGCAATGTGGTTTAATCCTGCGGCCTTCGCCACACCGGCGGCTTTTACCTACGGCAATGCAGGCCGCAACTCGGTGTATGGTCCGGGCATGCAGACCCTGGACCTGGCGTTGGCCCGCACCTTCAACCTTACCGAAAACGCCAACTTCCAGTTCCGCGCCGAGGCTTTCAATGCATTGAACAAAACCAATCTCGGCACCCCCAACCGGTATGTCAATGAGCCCCAGTTTGGGACGATTACTATGGCAATGACGTCCGGCCGCGAAATCCAATTCAGCGCCAGAGTTTCGTTTTAAGGGATGTGAGCAGTTTCCCACTCATCGAAATTCGCGGATGGAGCGCCGGCCTTTCCGAAAAGGTCGGGTCGGGCCACCCGCTTACCTTGCTTGAGTGACCTGCCCCCTTATTCCACACATTCCTGAATACGAAAGTTAATGTTAACTCCACCCTCGCTTGGAGCGGGGATGGGGGGTGTGGGGCAAGGGGATGCACCACTCATCGGAAATCGCGATGAGTGGCGCAATTCACCACTCGTTCGACTCCGCTCAGGGCAGAGTATGACACTGAGACGCAGAGAAATGGGG
>CAZONJ010000089.1:0-13207 GCA_964581225.1 uncultured Terriglobales bacterium
TGCCTGAAGCAGCTGCCGCTTCGAAATTTTTCAGATTCAGCTCCAGGAAGATCGCGTCCGGAATGGGGTTCTCCCGATAGGGCGGGACCTCCGCAAAGCCCAGCTTGCGATACAAGCGGACCGCTGCCTGCATGGTAGTAGCAATTGTGTCCAATCGCATCCGCGCATACCTCGATTGGAGCGGAAACCGGTCTCCGTTTGCCCGCTCTTGTCAGAGACACGTATCCGCCGTTTGCCTTTGAGCCGGGTTGCACACTGAGCAGTCGCTGGGTCGGAAAGGCTCCGCATGTCTTTGCAGAAACGTTCCTCGTTGTTGTCGTAAAGATTGTTTCCGCATGGATAATGCGACGCCCCCATAAAATCATAAAATACACGGCTTTTTCACGGTATTTTTCTCTTTATCTTTTCCTTATCGCGCTCATATCTTCGTCGCTTAATGCGAAGTCGAAGACCGAGAAATTCTCGATCATCCTCTCCTTCTTCACGGACTTCGGGATCACAACGATGTGTCTTTCGATATGCCACCGCAGGATGACCTGTGCGACCGATTTTCCGTATTTGGCCGCGATAGACACTAGTGTTGCGATCTGAAAGATGCCGTGCTGGCCCTCTGCGAAAGGAGCCCAGCCTTCGGTTTGGATCTTATATTTCTCATGCAGTTTTTGTGATTCGGTCCGCTGATTGAATGGATTTACCTCAATTTGGTTTACCGCAGGCACCACATTATTGTGAAGAACAAAATCCACGACACGGTCTCGGTAAAAATTGCTCACACCGATGGCCTTGAGCGTGCCATCTGCGTTCAGCTCCTCCATGGCGCGCCACGCTCCATAAACGTCACCGTAGGGCTGATGGATAAGGTAGAGGTCGAGGTAGTCGAGCTGAAGCCGTTTGAGCGAATTCTTAACGGCTCGCTTCGCACCTTCATAGCTTGCGTCCTGTACCCACAGCTTGGTCGTGACGAACAGGTGCTCGCGGGGCATACCGCTATTCTTTAGCGCTCGGCCTACGGCTTCTTCGTTCAGGTAGGAGGCGGCAGTATCAATCAGCCGATATCCAACCTCGATCGCATCCTTGACAGCCCGCTCGCACTCCGCGAGATCGCTCATCTGAAAGACGCCGAACCCGAGAGCAGGGATTTCGATGCCGTTGTTGAGAGTGAGTTTCTTCATGCTTTCTCGTTGCTGCTGCAGGTGCTACTTCAGGCTTTGGTAGTCCTTATCGCTCACGGGCTCTAACCAGATTGTCTTTCCCTTTTGCGTGGGCGTAACCGCGAGGTAGGCAAAGCCGCTGTTTAGTGACGCACCATGCCAATGTTCTACGCCGGGAAGGCACTTTATTACGTCCCCTTTGCGAACGATTCGCACTGGCTTTCCCCTTTCCTGGTAATAGCCGGTGCCTTCTGTGATGAGTAGAACTTGACCACCCGGATGAATATGCCAATCCAGCTTTGCGCCGGCATCGTAGGTTGCCACAGCGATACTGGGATCGAACGTGCTATCGCCTACATTTAGTTCGTTCAGCCATATATTTCCCGTGTGATTCTTAGTCGTAGACAATTCACCTTTGGGGAAAATTGCGCCTTCCGTTTGTGCTTGGGACTGCAAGCTGAATACGATGCATACTGCAAAAACGATAATCTGAAATGTTGTTTTCATTTTCCTGCCTTCTCTTTGTGCTTTTTCGAACGTGTAGCCGGCTAGATATCACTCGTACCTTTGTGTACGCTTCGCATCCGATTACTTG
Organism: uncultured Terriglobales bacterium; assembly: GCA_964581225.1. Taxonomy (GTDB): domain Bacteria; phylum Acidobacteriota; class Terriglobia; order Terriglobales; family Acidobacteriaceae; genus CAYTQA01. Next base: position 1,747 of record CAZONJ010000089.1, read on the forward strand.
GGTGCACGCGTCAGTCCTTGCGCTTCCAGCCAGTAGTAGAACTCGTCAATCCAGTGATCGCTCGTTGTACCTTGCTTGCGCATTCCCCAACCGTGACCGCCATGGCTGTAGATGTGAAATTCTGGTTTGTATCCAGCGGCGTTGAGAGCTTCGTAGAAGTGAACGATGTACTGGCCCGCTAGCGTGTCGTCTTGCGCCATCGCCATGAAAAAAGGAGGCAGCCCCCGTGGTATCGGAGGGACTTCTGGAAAAGTCGCGCCGTAAATGGGGGCCGCATAGTTCGGGCGTGCGTCGGGCTGAATGGCCGTTAGCTCAGTGATCATGCCACCGGCCGAGAATCCCGTGAAAACGATGCGATCTGGAGCAATGCCCCATTCGGACGCATGGGCACGTACTACTTTCACCGCCTGGATGCCATCGGCGACGCCGTACTTGCCGTCCTCGGCGATTAGAGCGTGGTTGTTCAACTGAGCCATGAACGCTGCGCGAGCGGACTGGCCAAGTTCCCGGGCATCTTTTCCCTCAATTTGCTTCGTGCGATATTTCAGGACGAAAGCCGCCAGCCCATGGGCGACGAGCCACTTTGCAACTTCGTGACCTTCGGAGTTGATCGACAGTCCAATGAAGCCGCCGCCCGGAGCGATGATGACGCCGGTGCCAGTCGCTGTGGCCGCATCCGGCAGGTATGCCGTTAACGTCGGCGTACTCACATTTACGACAGTCTCCATATCGTTTGAACGAAGAACAGTTTCCGGCTGTTTCCATTGCTCCGACCCCGGCGCGATTCCGGGCCAGAGATTAATGACCTTTGCACTTACGGCGGTCCTTGCTGTCTGCCCGACATTGTTGATGTTGGGTTCCTGCGCACGAGCTGCGGCAGTGCCATAAATCGTGAACAACAGCGCGAGCGCGCAAAAATGCGTCTGATACTTTCTCTTCATTGGCTTTGCCTAACGATTCACGAGATTCTGCAACTGAGCTGGATATCTCTCGCCTTGAACATCGATTGCGGAGATCGTGTCGCGGATAGTTTTTAAGTCCTCCGCTGTCAACGTCACGCTTGCGCTGCCGAGATTTTCTTCGAGTCGGTGTAGCTTTGTGGTTCCCGGAATTGGCACGATCCACGGCTTTTGGGCAAGCAGCCAAGCCAAGGCAATCTGGGCCTTCGTCGCCTTTTTCTGCTCAGCAATGTGGTCGAGCGCGTCCACTAATGCCTGGTTCGCTTTCCGGTTCTCCTGGTTGAATCTGGGAACGATATTGCGAAAGTCACTCTTATCGAACTTCGTATCTTCTTTGATTGCCCCGGTGAGGAATCCTTTTCCCAGCGGGCTAAATGGCACAAATCCGATGCCGAGTTCTTCCAGCGTTGGAATGATTTCCTTTTCTGGCTCACGCCACCACAGCGAGTATTCACTCTGGAGTGCCGTGACCGGCTGAGCAGTATGAGCGCGACGAATGGTTGCAGCGCCTGCCTCCGACAGGCCGAAGTGTCTGACCTTCCCCTCTCGGATGAGATCCTTCACAGTACCCGCGACATCTTCGATCGGAATGTTCGGATCAACTCGATGTTGATAGAACAGATCGATCACGTCAGTTCTTAGGCGCTTCAGGGCAGCGTCAGCGACTGCTTTGATTCGTTCCGGCGTGCTATCTGTGCCTTGGCTTGGTATTCCGTTCTTGAAACCAAACTTCGTCGCGATGACTACCTTGTCCCGAACAGGGGCCAACGCCTCGCCAAGGAGTTCTTCGTTGACATACGGGCCGTATGCTTCAGCGGTATCGAAGAAGGTCACGCCGTCTTCATATGCGGCACGGATCACCTTGATTGCCTCATTCTTTTCGGTCGCAGGACCAAAGCCAAAACTCAGTCCCATGCAACCGAATCCCAGCGCCGAGACTTCGAGTCCGCTTTTTCCGAGTGAGCGCTTTTTCATTTAACTCTCCTTGCCTTCCTGTTTCGCCCAATCTAACAGTAGGAGCAAACGACATTGAGGCGGTAGCCTGATCCTGCCTATTTATTGCCTATTCCTCTCATCAGACAGAAAAGAGATGGATTTCCTAACGGGAGGTGGATATCTTTAGAAGCGGACGTTAGAGATACCTAACATGAATAACACTAGAGAAAACGCCGCTCTGAAAGCAAACTCGGCTCGCGAACTGCGAGCAGAACTGGCGCGTAAGATTGCGTCCTTCATCGGCAAGGAAGAGAATCGGATAACCGACATTCCAGGCGTAAGTCTCCATCGGCGGAGTTCCCCAACCCCTCCGTGCCAAACGATCTACCATCCAGGCATCATCGTGGTCGCCCAAGGTAGCAAGCAGGTGAACCTCGGCCCGACGAGCTTCATCTATGACGAATCGCGTTTCTTGTTGACTGCTGTCGATTTACCGATCGTGAGCTGGGTAGCCAAGGCAACTGAGGATGTTCCTTGTCTCGTACTATCGCTCAAATTGGACATATCCATGGTCCGAGAACTGATTAGCCGTGAGGAAATTCATATTGCGGAGCCAACGTCCGAAAGTCCTGCTCTGTCGATCGGCATTACAACGCCGGAATTTCTGAGCGCATGCTGCCGACTGTTAGATCTTTTAGAAACTCCAGAGGACATTCCTTTTCTGGGGAGCCTGATTCAGCGCGAAATCATATATCGCGTCCTCCGTGGACGCGCGGGAGCGCGCTTGCGCGCAGTGGCAACACTTGGAGATCAAAGTCATCGGACGGCAAAAGCAGTTGCGTGGATCGCTGCGAACTACGCCAAGCCTCTGCGCGTAGAAGAACTCGCGGAGCTAGCGAGCATGGGTGTATCCACGCTGCACCATCATTTCCGCGTGTTGACCTCGATGAGTCCGCTTCAGTACCAGAAACAGCTCCGGCTTCAGTCAGCACGGAACCTGATGCTGAACAACGGTCTCGACGCGGCCAGCGCCGCTTTTGAGGTCGGCTACGAAAGTGCCACGCAATTCAATCGCGAATACAGCCGCTTTTTCGGTCAGCCTCCTATGCAAGATATTCGAGCACTTCTTTCTCAGGAACTCCGAAACTCGAACTTGTAGGTGGTCTTTGAATCATTGATGTTCACCGGCTTCATTCAGACCTTCAAGCCTTAATTTTGCGGTAGTCCTCGCCTCATCGCCGGGCAGGCCGGCCAACTCTTTATCGAAGCTCTGGAAGCACAAGCTGAATCCCAGCGAGGAGGCGTATTCCAGCAGAAGTTCCCGAATATCGCGTACATCTGCGGGACTGGTGGCTTGAACGATTTCGCCCTGCATAGCATTAGCCCATCAACATTCCGCCATTTACTTTGAGTACATGACCGGTAATATAGCTGGCCTCTTCCGAAGCAAGAAAGCGGACAGCATGAGCAACTTCTTTGTCGGTGCCGGCACGTCCGAGCGGGACCATTTTGGTGACCTGCTCCCTCAAGTCCGCGCTAAGCGATTCCGTCATGGCGGTCTCGATCCAGCCAGGCGCAACCGCATTCACCGTGATGCTGCGGGAGGCCACCTCACGCGCCATGGACATGGTAAGCCCGATCAGCCCCGCCTTCGAGGCTGAATAATTCGCCTGCCCGGTCTGGCCCATCTGGCCAAAGACGCTGGTGATATTCACGATGCGCCCCCAGCGCTGCTTCAACATGGAGCCGATGACCTGCTGAATGCATAGATAGGGGCCCGTCAGATTGGTTTGAATCACTTCATCCCAATCCGGGCGCTTCATGCGCATCACCAGCTGGTCGCGGGTAATGCCGGCATTGTTGATCAAAATGTCTATCTTCCCGAACTTTGCAATCGCCTGTTTGCAGGCTGCCTTAATATCATCCTCATTGCTTACATCCATGCGGAAAAGCTCGGCCTGCCCTCCGGCAGCCGAGATCTCGCCGGCCACCTGTTTGAGCTTTTCCTCATTGCGCGCTGCCAGCGCGACGCTGGCGCCATCCATTGCCAAGGCAAGCGCACAGGCGCGGCCAATGCCCTGGGAAGCGCCGGTTACGAGAGCGACTCGTCCGGATAATGAACCCATGCGGTCTCCTCAATTCGAAGCAGCATTATAAATAATAGATCCGGCCGTGCGGCGAGATCGCCTCGTGCTTCCGAAGCCTATCCTGTTCGTTTCCTGGTCTACGTTACACTATCGAAAACCACGATGAAAAATGTTCTCCTCGTTACCGACGGCGCTTGCATCAACAATCCCGGACCGGGTGGCTGGGCCTGCGTCCTGCGTTTTAAAGAATCCGTGGCGGAGATGTTCGGATGCGAAGCCCACACCACCAACAATCGCATGGAACTTACGGCGGTCATCGAAGGGCTGAAGGCCATTAAGGAGCCGTGCATCATCACCATATTTACAGATTCCCAATACGTGAAAAACGGGATCACCCAGTGGATCCATAATTGGAAGGCCAACTCCTGGGTCCATAAGGTAAAGGGGATGCGGGAACGGCAACCCATCAAAAACCAGGACCTTTGGATGGAATTGGAGAAGCAAACGCTCTCCCATGATGTGAAGTGGGAGTGGGTCAAAGGACATGCGAACCACACTGACAACAATCGCTGCGATTATCTCGCGACCAAAGCCGCCCGGGAGCAGATTTCCTCCGGCGGATTGTTAAAGGTCCGTGCGCCTGCTTAATAACCTTCCGCCAGACGCAGGGCAAGCCGGAGCGGCAACCCGGCAGCATGGATTTTCTGCTGGGCTGATTTAATGTTGTACGGGATGCGATAAAAGGTGACGACTGCCTTCTCGTCCTCGAAGAGGGCGAAAGCCGCTCGCGGATCGCCATCTCGAGGCTGACCGATCGATCCAGGATTTATCAGATAGCGGACCCGCGGTTGCAACCGCATAGCCTGATGTTCCGGACCACGACTGCCTTTGTAAGTGGGACGGAGGGTGATCCAGTCATCCCCACTGGTCGCGAAGCCGCCCTGAATATGGGTGTGTCCGAAAAACGTAAATGGTACCTTGGCCTGCGCCAGCGGCCGCACGGCATCCTGCAGGTTGATCAAATATGCTTCTTCGTCCAGGGGCGAGCCATGGACGCAGTGAGTGTTGGCTGTTTCACTGGGGGGAACTGGGCCTTTCGGCAAGGCGCGGAGCCAATTCACGTTCTCGGGCGTAAGCTCCTGTTGTGTCCACATTGCCGCTGCTGCAGCCATGGGATTGAATCCTTCCAGGCTGCACAATCCGGAGCAGGCTTTATCGTGGTTTCCCCGAACAAAGCAGGCGCCGAGGGGTCGCGCTGCCGCAATCACCTGATTGGGGCTGGCGCCATATCCTACTAGATCTCCGAGGTTCCATACTGCGTCATAGGAAGGTGCTCCCTCAAGACACGCCTCCAATGCCTCCAGATTGGCGTGAATGTCACTGATGACAAGAATGCGCATTGAATTACAGAGGAGACGCTCTCCAGGCCAAGCATCCTACCGGTGCGCCAGTTTCAAGAGGAGCTAATCGGAAAGATCGCCCGGCTCCCAACGATACCTTTTTCCGTCCCAAAAGAGCAAAGAGGACATGACGGAGGTTTCATCGAGCTCGATGGCGTTTACGTGCTTTTTCTTCCATGTGAGCGGAACGATCCCCATCTTGTCCAAAGGAAGATTGATGACGACGAATTTGGATTTTGGGGTCTTCGCCCGCCATGCCTCAGCGCCGGCCCCATGCACGATCAGCAGATACCGGACGCGCTCCTGGTCACCGGCTGAAAAATGGTTCGTCATGCGAGGATTTCCATAGCCGAAGAATTCGTCATAAGGATCGATCATCTGGTAGCCCGCGGAAGATAGCATCTTCGGCGGCTTTTTTGCGGCAACCACTGCAGCCATGTCTTCGACGCCGTCGCCGTCGAAGTCCCCAAGGAGCACAGGGGTCGGCGAGTCCTCGGCCAGGGAGAACCCTTGCCCAAACTGCCGGTGGACCACATCCTTCACCTGCCGCAAAACCTCCGGTGTAGGGGGCTTTACGTCGTCTGGGTCAGGGGCATCTGCTCCGGGAATATCTTTGGTGGCCTGTTGCGCTACAAGCGGAAGCGCCAGCACAAGAATTCCGAGAACAGCCCTGATCCTCATAGCATTAATGTACCCTGCATTGAAAATTAAACAAGAGGAAGTGCTTAGACAGCTAACACGAAAGGACGACAGAAGCGGCGCGCCGCCGCTGACGAACGGAAGGAAGACGCTTTGATGGGAGAAAACCTATAACACGTCGTGACAAAAAAGCGAATCGGTTTTCCGCTTGGGCAACAGGGCCGCCAGGGTTGGACAACCCACAATCATCACCAGGGTAATCAATTCCAGCGCTCTGGATATCGATATAAGCAGATCGGTAGCCATAAAGGTAAACCCCCAATCTTTACGGGATAGGCAACTCGCCAAACAGTATACATAATTGGAGTCCCTTTCTGCGGGCCGGGTTTGCTCGCCAGAGACAATTTTCGCCCTTATAAATCAGACACTTAGGGTTAGAACGCCATAAACATTAACTTCCTGGGTTTTTCCTTCTTGCGGATGAATGGACGATTCAGGAACTCTACCACCGGGGCCATGAGCTGAAAACGCCTGGTCAATTCTGGGAGCAGCCGCGGTGTGGTGATCACTCCGTCACTCGCAGTGGCTTCCAGATACCATTGTTTGCGGCGCAAGAGAGACTCTGCCGGATGCTCCGGCGGAAAACCCGCAGGCATTCTGGTGAGCTGCTCTCCCTGCAATGTTCCTAAAATTTTGCTCCGCGCACGGTTTCGCAGCAGCTCCTCCAGCTCGCTATAGTGCTCCTGCAAAAATCTGCGGACAGCCAGCAACTCTTCCCGCTCCGGCGTCCAAAGACCGCCGAATACCAGCAGCTCCTTGGCAGTGAAGTGGAAATAAAACGCGGCGCCATAATTCTTGGGCACGTTCTGCAACGGGAAAATCGCCGCAACATGGGTTTTGTACGGGGTCTTATTGGCCGAAAATCGTGTATCGCGGTAGATGCGGAATATCGCTTTCTGCGGAGGCGTAACGTAGTTGGGCGCAAATTCTGCCAGCGCGCGATTGAGGCACTCGACCAGCTCCAGCATGGGCGCCTTGATCAGCGATTCATACTGCTCTTTGCGGGGCTGGAACCACTCGCGGCGATTGTTGCGCGCCAGATTGCGTAAGAATGTGATTGCTTGCGGCGAAAAGCCAGGGAACTTCGGATCCATTTCTCCCTATTGTAAATAGCCAGGCGGGAGGCGAGGAAGCGGGTGCCTCCTTCCTCTATGGCTATCGGCAAACACGCAGTGATCTTATGGCTGTTTCTGCGACGGCGCATCGATCGCCTTCAGTGTCGCCGGTCTTACAGTCAGATTGGGATGTTGCTTCCTCCAGTTTTCTTCTTCCACCGCATAGGAAGAATCGGTGATCCTGAAAACGTACATGCTGCCGCCCGCCACTTGCCAGTGCTGGTACCGCATGAGCCCAATGCAGGTAGGAGGGCGCTTCAGCAGATAGTCGGCTGAGACCGCCGCCCAGTCCGGGGCGGGAGGGGCGGGATCGTCGCACTGCCAGGGAACGGCCCCAGGAACGTAAGCATCGGGATCGAGCGGAGACATCGTGTCCATATAAACGGGATGACCGCCATGCTCCGCGGCAAACTCCGCGACTGCGGGCAGAGATTGCCCCCAGTCCAGGTTGGACTCGGCCACGATCTCCTGCTTGGGCGTATCCATACGGAAGCAGTTGTAATAAGAGATGTAATAAGGATAGGCAAGAAGCGCGGAAACGATGCAGGAGGCGGCCAGCAGGGCCACCGCAGCCTGCGCCAGTCGATTGATTCGCGGCGCCAGCAGCGAGGCGGCGAGGGGGACTACACACGCGATCAGCACAACCAGGATGGTGATCGGGATGGAAAAATGGCGTATGCCGATGTTCAGCCGCGAACGCATGGCGGCGGCACTGAAGACAATCAGGTACGAGATCAGCGCCGCAAAGTGCGCACGGTTATTTTCTCCGGCAGGAAGATTAAGCGTCTTTCTTCGGCCACGGAGAATTGCCAGGGCGATCAGCAGCGCGAGGAGCAGGAGCATCCCCGGAGAGAGCTTGAAGAGCATTGCCGTTGGGAAGTAATACCAGACGCCATGCCAATGGTGTACGCCCAGCAGGTAAGTCGGACGACTGAGGCCGGCGTTCAGGTAGCCGATCCCGGTCAGATACAACCACAGGGGCTGCAAAGGCTTTGCCCAACCAGAATGGGCATTCAAAAATTTCGTGGTAAAAAGCAGCACCCGCTCCGGCGCGCGGTAATTTGTGACCGCATGGAAGCGGAGATTGGCCAATTCAGCTGGCAAGCTGCGAAAACAGGTAAGCCAATAAAATATATAGCTGAGGAAAGCGGCCACGAACACGCCGCCTGCCACATATCCAACCCGTGGCCGCAAAGGACTGCTGCTCGGACGCCTCCACCACATCCACAGCACGAAAAGCAGGAGCGCCGGCAGCACCAGCAGCGCAGAGAATTTTGTAAGCAGCGCCCCCGAGGTGCTGAATGCGAAAGCAAACAGCTTCTGTAAACCCGGCTCTTGCCAGAGGGATGCCAGGGTCCATGCGCTAAGCAGGACGAAAAGACAGAGGCCAATATCGGTAATCACCAGCGGGCCGTAACCGAGATAGAACGGGGAGGTCACAAAGACCGTGAGGCTTACAGCCGCTCCTCGCGCGCCGGCAAGAGCGCGGGCCAGCTTATAAATCGTCCAGCCGAGCAGCAGCATGAGCCCTACCATGGGCAATCGGGCAAGCAGGACAATCTTTTGGAGCGCGTCGCGGTTCCAGACCTGAAAGAATTTTTTTCCAAACTCCCATTGGCATTCCAGGCCGCCGCTTCCACACCAGCTTGGATCGGAATAGTCGGCGCGCGCTCCGGTAAACAGTAGCGGCATCGCCGCAATCATCTTCAACAGTGGAGGGTGCTCCGCGTTCAGGCGAGTATCGTGCTGCTGCCAATAGCTCAGCCCGGATGGAATATGCGCCACCTCATCGTAGGTGATGGATTCGCGGCGAATGCTCGCGAGCGAGAGCGCAGCCATAAGAGTCAGCAGGGCGGCGACAAAGACTATTTCTGACGTCTTCAGCCGCTCCGCAGCGACTCCGGCAATGTTCGCAGAGAGATGATGCTGGGAGGCCTTTTTCATCCAAAAGAGCTAATGATAAAGGCCAGCGTCGCTGTTGAACAGCAGCTTACATAGGAAGGCGGGCAAAAAATGGTTTTTACAGGCTAGGAAGCGACGGCAAATCTCCTGCGCTCCGGCTTGATCTGGGAATGAATATGAGGATGAATCTGACCTTCCACCAGCCGCTCGATCAACACTGCCAATGCAATGCTTTCTTCCGCTTGCATTACATAGTACGTGGCGGGAACCAGCGGCTGTCGCTCACGACCGGTACGCAGAAGGATGACAGGCAGTTCGGGGGCCACGCGCTGGATGAACCTTGTCAAAGTCATTGCCTTGCGTTTCGGGACCGAGTAGCAAATGATTACCGCGGAAAACTGCGCATCCACAATGGTGAAGATCGCTTGCTCCGGGGTGACCGATGTAAGGTTGCACAGATGGGATATACGGGGGAGGCGAAATCGAGAGAGTGAAGAATCGATTCCAACATGCAGGACCAGGGGCTTCATAGTCCAATTGTATAAATGTCGATGTTTACCTTGTTAGCGTCAACTTGTGCCAGGAATTCCGGTTTTTTTGATGGAGTGAAAATTAGTCTCTTAAACTTGAGTAACGCTGCAAAAATCTTGGAGGCTCTGGATTCTGTTTATCTAATTTTCATTTTTTTGGAGCGCCGTGGACAAGTAGCCGAATCGGACTTTGGTTACTTGAGGAGCTTTTACAAACCGGCGAAACTTCCAGCCGCATTCCGTGTTCAAGGTTTAGATGTCTCCATAAAGCCCGGATGCGCGGACAAGGCAGGAGGACCATGAGGGACGCTCACAAGCTTGTAGTCGCAATTCTGCTCCTGGCGGGAATGGGCCAGGGCCAAAAACATCCCATGTACAACATGGATATGAGCGGCAGCCCCAGTCCGGGTCCTGCGGCTGTCGCCGCCACTGACCCCTCCGCTCAGACTCCCGCCGACCAGATAAACGCGGCCACTCGCGTGATGCACAGCCACCACATGGAGAGCGGTCCTCACATGAGGATGACGCAGATGCGAGCGGCGCGGCCCGGCGATCCGGAGCGTGCCCAAACGGTCGTGGAAGCCGCACAAAGGGCCATGGAGAAGTACAAGGATTATCGCAACGCTCTTGCCGATGGTTATCAGATCTTTCTTCCCAACGTTCCGCAACCGCAATATCACTTCACGAATTACGGCTATGGGTATGAAGCCGCTTTCCACTTCAATCCCGGGCATCCCACCTCTCTGCTGTACGAGAAGACCAAAGATGGGGGATATACCCTGATGGGCGCCATGTACACCGCCCCCAAAGACGCTTCGGAGGCCGATCTTGACCGGCGCATTCCCCTGAGCGTGGCGCGCTGGCATTTGCATGTAAACTTCTGCTTTCCGCCCAAGGAGCGCCGGGCAGAGATGTTTCAGCAGAATCCCAAATTCGGAATGGCTGGCTCAATTACCACCCAAGAGGAATGCGACTCAAATGGCGGCAAATTTGTGCCCCATCTGTTCGGCTGGATGGTCCACGTGTATCCCTATGAAAAAACTCCAGCTGCAATCTGGGGGATGAGTACGCAGGACAGCGTGGACCACATGCACATGCATTAGCTGTCAGCATGGCTACGGCCCAACATTGCAATTACATTCTTGCAAATCCATCTACTCTGGATTTTTATGGTATTTCCCGCTTTTCCTGTAGAAAATCGAATGTGATAGACCATGCCGCGCACTGCAGATCCATTTCTGCTGCAACTCTTCGTAATCTTTATCTGGACTAAGGTATTCGGAGAATTGTTTGAGCAGCTTTCTCTTCCCGCGGTGTTGGGAGAAATCCTCGCGGGGGTCCTGCTTGGCCCCTATCTCGCCGGACTCATCTATCCCAGCGATGCGGTCACCTCGATTGGCGAAATCGGCGCCATCTTCCTTCTGTTCACTGTCGGCCTGGAAACCTCGCCCAAGGAGTTGATCCAAATCGGGACCGAGTCGCTGGCGGTTGCGCTCGCCGGCATTACCCTGCCTTTTATCTTCGGCTTTGGATATATGGCGCTGCGCCACGAGCCTGCGCACCTGGCCACCTTCGTTGCCGCTGCCATGGTGGCCACCAGTGTTGGAATCACCGCGCGCGTCCTCGGAGACATGCACGTGCTGCATACTCGCCCAGCCAAGATCATCATCGGGGCCGCGGTTTTTGACGACATCCTGGGAATGACGCTGCTGGGCATCGTCGTCGGCATTGTTTCGGTTGGAGGAGTGAAGTGGCTCCAGCTCAGCACCCTGCTGGTTGAAGCGGTGGGCTTTGCGCTGTTCATGATCTTCTATGCTCCACGCCTGGTAAGCC
>CAZONJ010000090.1:0-13085 GCA_964581225.1 uncultured Terriglobales bacterium
GAAGCGGTGGGCTTTGCGCTGTTCATGATCTTCTATGCTCCACGCCTGGTAAGCCGCATGAAACCGGGATTGCAGAGAATGTCCACTCAGAACGCGCCGCTGATCCTGGCGCTCGCCATCTGCCTGGGATTTTCCGTCCTGGCGGAGAGAGTTGGAATGGCCGCCATTATCGGCGCTTTTTTTGCCGGGCTTGCCTTCGCGGAATACTCTCCTGAATGGAACCTGCGTTCGCGCGTGAATGCCATCAATGAGTTCCTCGCCCCTTATTTTTTCTTCATCATGGGAGCGCAGTTGAATCCGCATGTCTTCACCCCGGCGGTGGTTCTCTCCGCGATCGTGATTTCCATTCTTGCCATCCTGTCAAAGCTGGTGGGTTGCGGGCTTCCCATTTTGCATGAAGGATGGGAGACAGCCCTCAAGGTCGGCGTCGGTATGGTGCCTCGCGGAGAAGTGGGATTGATCGTTGCCCTGGTAGGCCTGCAGATGAAGATGATTACCGCTGCCGCCTACGCGATTGTGATCTTTATGACGGCAGCCACTACGATTTTCGCCCCCATTCTTCTCCGTCTGCTCTTCCGCAAAGATGCCCGCCGCCGGGCCGAGGACCGCTTCCCCGGAGAAGACCTGCAGACGGAGGCGCCAGCCGGACATCTTAGCTGACCGGCGCCTCCGTTCTCCTTCATCGTCAGTACGGCGGATTCAGGCTGCATGAGAGGTCCGTCGGTTGAGCAGGAATATTGGACGGCGGAGTCGCCCATGGGGCTCCAGCGAAGTCGAACAATTCCGTCATATCCGGCATGGAAGCGTCCCGCTTAGTCAGACTAGGCAAGCCATAGCGGGTTTCAATGAATTTCAAAACGGCTGTCGTGTCCATGACCGTATGAGAGACGTAATTCTTCTTCGAGAATGGGGAGATCGCGATAAACGGGACCCGGAAGCCGGTAATGGTGAAATCGCCCCGATTGTCGGTGCTGGCAAGGTCAATCGGCGATATGCCGTCCGGGCTGGGGACTGCCGGCGGCGGCACGTGGTCGTAGAAGCCGCCCCCTTCATCGTATAGGAAAAAGAATACCGAATCTTTCCATGAAGGGCTGTTCATCAGGGTGTTGATCTTATCCGCCACATAAGCGGCGCCAACCTGAATATCGTCCTGAGGATGCTCGTCGATGGCGGTGCTGGATCCCCCGCCTGTGGCTTCTTCCGATCCAGTTTCGATCAATGCTACGGATGGCAAAGTGCCCGCCTGCGCGTCCGTAGAAAACCGCGCGACATCTACCAGGTGGGTCGAATCCAGATGGGAATTGGCGTAAACAAAATCGGTAAAATACGTGCCCCGGGCGCCGGTGCTTGTGTCTTCCGGCGTATAGATTTTCCACGAAACCTTCGCATTGTCCAGCAGCTCAATAATGGTTTTTATATTGAGCTGGGCAGGCTGCGGATTATGCGGATCGCCTAAAGGATAGGCATGGCCGGCGGTGGTGGCAGCAAAAAGGGCGATACGATTCGGATCGGTGCGCGTTGGCATCGACGAGAAGAACCTGTCTGACATGGCAAACTGCGTTGCCATGTAATAGTAATAGGGCAGCTCCTGCTCGGTGTAGTACGCCATAGCGCGTGCGCCCCCAAGGTCCTGATATCCATTCCCGGCGGCGTAGTGGCCGGCGGCCCTGGCAAACCCATCCATCTTCGCGGGAGATACAGGATAGGAGTAGGCCCCCTGCTGGGTGATGTTTACGTCCGCGCGGCTCTCATTCCACGCAGAGCTGAGGTCCTGCGTGCAAATATTTGGTGCGTGATGAGGATGCTGGACGCTGCCGTCGTACCCAATGTTGGTGATGGTCGTGTCATCATCCGGCAGACCATCGACATCTTTGCCCAAGCCTTGCGCCGCGCGATAAGCATTAATTTTGCCGAAGTAATGGTCAAAAGAGCGGTTCTCCTGCATAAGGATGATGATATGGTTCACCTTCTGAATGCCGCTGCTCGATGTGACCGTACCATTCCCAGCAGTAGGCGCACTTAAAACCGGACTTCCTGCCTGCAGCCCGCGACAACCCGCTAAAGCCAGTACCCCTATCATCAGAAGACAAATAGACAGTCGATTCCGAGTTCTCATTCTCACCCCGTATGAATCTGTTTTGACGAAGGGTATTCAGATTTTTGATGAACCCAGCAGTTCGGCTGTTGTCTTACGGAATGTGCCCCAACTTGAAACGCTGAGGCAACCTTCTGCATTGGCTCAGAGTAATAGAGAGACTGAGAACATTTCTAATGTGCCAACGACGAACAGCATGGCAAATCAAACGCGCCACGCCTGGGTCGCCGCTTCAAACGCCGGCGACCCTCGCTAGATCGATAGCTCAAGCCAGGTCAAACAGCAGGACTTCAGCCTTATCGTTGCTGGTCCCGGCGATGGTCAATTTATCTTCATCGCTGACGGCTGCTCCATCTCCTTGCCGCAACTCTTTGCCATTGAGATTCACGCTGCCACGCGCAACCTGCAACCATGCATAGCGCCCGTTGGCCAAGTCATATTCGACCGACTCTCCGTTGGCCAGAATGGAGGAGTACAACACTGCGTCCTGGTGGACCATGACCGAGCCATCGCGTCCATCGCGGGAGGCAAGAGCGCGCAGCTTTCCCTGCTTTTCCGCCTCGGGAAAGCTCTTCTGCTCATATCCCGGCTTGATCCCATGCTCTTCCGGCAGGATCCATATTTGCAGCAGGTGGACTGGTTCCGTTGTAGAAGCGTTATATTCGCTGTGCCGAATGCCGGTGCCCGCGCTCATGCGCTGGCCATCGCCTGGACGGATGATGGATCCTGTGCCTAACGAGTCCTTGTGCTCCAGCGCCCCCTCCAGCACATAGGTGATGATTTCCATGTCCCGGTGGGGATGCGTGCCAAAGCCCTCGCCCGGCTGGACAACATCTTCGTTGATCACGCGCAACGCGCGAAAGCCCATATAATTTGGATCGTAATAATCGGCGAAAGAAAACGTATGGCGTGAATGCAGCCATCCATGGCGCGCATCGCCACGCTCTGCTGAAGGGCGGACCCTGATCATTAGCTTGCTCCTTGTTGCGGTTGTTCAGCTTCTGCCTGCCAGAACATCCTTGGACGCATATTGATTCAATCCCAGGGAAAAAGATTCAGCTTGCAAGACTGCCGCTAAGCGTTGCGCAACTTCCCTTTTCTCAATTAGTTGCCAACCTGAGGACTCATTTCATCGTCTGATTTTGAAGGGAGAATTTCTAATTCATCGCTCATTCAGGAGGCACAAAGAATATGGCAACCACACACCGCTCTTCAAGATCTAGTTCGCGCTCTAAGCGGTCGGGCACAAGTTCCCGCTCGCGCAGTTCGGCGCGGAAATCCAGCGGCTCACACCGTTCTTCGGCTCGCAGCTCGCGCTCCCGTTCAGCATCCAGCAAGCGCTCCGGCAGTTCTTCGGGCTCCTCGCGCAAGCGGAAATACAGTCCCAAAGCCCAGGAGAGCGTAAAGACCGAGATGCATCAGTTCAAGCGGGGCAAACTGAAGTCGGGAAGCGGACGCAAAGTGAAAAGCCGTAAGCAGGCGATCGCCATCGGGCTTTCCGAGGCGCGGCGCAGTGGCGCCAAAGTGCCTCCGCCTAAGGGCCGCAAGAAAGCGGCCTGATCCTATTGTTCGACTTCCAACATAGTGGGCCGCCCGGACAATTATCGGGCGGCTATTCTTCAGATCCGCAAAGTCCATAAGAAGGCAGGCATGATTCAAGCGGTAATCTTCGATATCGACGGAACGCTGGTAGATTCAAACGATCTGCATGCCCAGGCATGGCAGGAGGCCTTCGCCCATTTCGGCGTGCATCTTCCTTTTGAGCGCATCCGCTTTCAGATCGGCAAAGGAGGCGACCAGTTGATACCTGCGTTGCTCTCGAAGGAGCAGGTGGAGGAAATCGGGAAGGATGCGGACGAGTACCGCTCCGATCTATTTAAACGCAATTACCTGCCCAGGGTGCGTGCATTCCCCGATGTGAGAAATCTCTTCCTGCGGCTGATCGGCGAAGGAAGAAGAGTCGCCCTCGCCTCTTCCGCAAAGGGCGATGAGTTGGACAAATATAAGAAGATTGCCGGTATTTCCGATCTGGTTGAAGAGCAAACATCAGCCGATGACGCGGACAAATCGAAGCCTTATCCCGATATCTTTGAGGCCGCGCTTGCTCGTCTTGGCCTTCAATCCGACCATGCGATCGTGATTGGCGACACTCCTTATGACGCCCAGGCTGCCGCTAAAATTCACCTGCGCACCATCGGGGTGCTCAGCGGCGGTTTTCCTGAAGAAGAGCTGCGGCAGGCGGGATGCGTCGAAATTTTTCAGAATATCTCCGATTTGCTGAAAAACTACGAGAAATCGGCCCTTGCGGAAAGCTCGCAAGCCGCTTGACCGCAGGAAATGCACTGGTATAAGTGCATTTCAAGAAAGATCAAATCGGGCCTTGAAGCAGAGGCCCTTTGAGATATAAAATTTCCCTTGACCCGAGTTTCGAACAGCCAATATGACACTTAAAGATCCTCTTATAACCGCTAAACGTGTGAAAACCATTCGTCACGGTCTGGACGCATTGGCCCAGGACTACAAAACAGAAAAAATCTCTCTTGACCTTAAGCACACTCAAGCATTGCGGAAGCTGCAAAACGAGTATGCTGAGCGGAGCAAGTCTCTGCAGCACGATATTGAAAGCATCAAAGATTCCCTCGCCTCTTAAGCGCTTTTTTGGGGCACCTCAGCAGAAAAGAGCTGAATTGCCTCTTCCGTTCCGAAATTTTCGGAGATCATCCTACTTCCACTAATCCATACCTGCGCTGCCAATGGGTGCGAAGGTGGGCCATCACGCTGGCCTTTTCTTGCGGTTGAATCTCCGGATCGTCGCCCGCGACCAGCCGCGCCGCCTCCTGTTTAGCGGCTTCCAGTATTTTGCGGTCCCGCAGCAGGTTGGCGACGCGGAAACTCGGCATTCCCGCCTGCCTGGTGCCGAAAAATTCTCCCGGGCCGCGCAGTTGCAGGTCCAATTCGGCGATTTCGAACCCATCCTGGGTGCGCACCATTGCCTCCAGCCGCTGCTCCGCTTCCGGGGAGACCTTGCCTGAGGTCATCAGGACGCAATACGACTTTGCCGCTCCGCGCCCGATGCGCCCGCGCAGTTGGTGGAGCTGAGCAAGGCCGAAGCGCTCCGCATGTTCGACGACCATCAGCGCAGCGTTGGGAACGTCCACGCCAACTTCGATCACGGTGGTAGAAACCAGGAGGTCGATCTCGCCACGCTGGAACTGGCGCATGGTGATTTCTTTTTCGTCGGAAGACATGCGTCCGTGGAGCAGGCCGATGCGTAAATCCGGCAGTATTTTTTTGCGCAGCTCGTCATACATCTGGATTGCAGCCTTCAGGCCGCTGCTCTTGCCGGTGGCGCCATTCCCGATGAATTGCGTTTGCTCCTCTTCTGCAGGCGCGCCTTCGATTACCGGATAGACCACATAAGCCTGGCGCCCGGCCTTTACCTGCTTGCGCGCGAATTCCCACACCTCTGCCGCGCGCTCGTCGGAGATGCGGCGCGTGAGGATCGGCGTGCGTCCAGGCGGAAGCTCATCGAGAACGCTCACATCCAGGTCGCCATAGAGCGTTAGCGCCAGCGTGCGCGGGATCGGCGTCGCCGTCATCACCAGCACGTCCGGCTCGGCCTGGGTGGGCTTCTTCATTAACCGGAAGCGTTGCAGGACGCCGAAGCGGTGCTGCTCGTCGACGACTGCCAGGCCAAGGTCCTGAAACTCCACCTTCTCTTCAATCAGTGCGTGGGTGCCAATCACAAGTTGAGCATTGCCTTGCAGGATGTGGCGGCGAATATCGCGTTTCCGGTCCTGTTCCAGGGAGCCGGTGAGCAGGACGACGCGGACGCCGAGCTCTTCGAACCATCGCCGCGCGGCAAGATAATGCTGGGTGGCAAGGATTTCCGTGGGCGCCATCAGCGCCGCCTGATAGCCGTTTTCAATCGCGATTAGCGCCGCCTGCAGCGCCACAATGGTTTTTCCCGAGCCTACGTCTCCCTGCAACAATCGCCGCATCGGTGAAGGGCGCTGCATGTCCTCGGCAATCTCTTTCAGCACCCGCTTCTGCGCCGCCGTAGGATGGAAAGGAAGAAACCGCTTAAGGGACTCGCGTACTTTGTTGTCGATGGTGAATGCGATGCCGCGCTCCTGCCGCAGCTGCTTGCGTTTGAGCTCCAGACCTATTTCCAGAAAAAAAAGCTCTTCGAAGATCAGACGCCGGTGGGCGGGAGTGCGGGCCGCCTGCAAATCGGAAAACTTTTCCCCGGCTTCAGGAAAATGGGCCTGCTGGAAGGCCTCGCGGCGTGGAAGCAACTTCATGCGCTCGCGGATAGCGCGGGGGATGCCGTCCGGCAGCGTAGGCGGCAGCCCCTGCAAAGTGGTGTAAATGACCTTGCGAAACCAGCGCGAGGTCAGCTTCTGATTGGCCGCCGATTCGTAGATGGGAACAATGCGTCCAATCTCTATTGAAGCCCCGGCCCGCGACTCAATCTCGCCTTCACGATCTTCCTCCCCAGCCGCTTCCAGCAGGACCTCAAACTGTGGCTGAATCATCTCCAGCCGTTTGCGCCCAAATTTGCTCTCCTCCACCTTGCCGTAGAGCGCAACCGTCTGGCCTGGCTTGAATCTGTCTTTTAGATATGCTCCATGAAACCACATGCAGTGCAAGGTCGCGCGCCCCTGGCCGGCCGTCATTTCGAAGATCGGCATCCGGCGGGTGCGGAAGAGGCCGGAGGTGCGGACCTCCGCAATCACGGTCGCCATCTCGCCGGCGCGAAGCTCGGGGATAGTGCGCGGGTTCAGCCGGTCTTCATAGCGGAAAGGAAGATAATAAAGCAGGTCTTCGACGGTCTCGATCCCCTTGGCCGCGAGCATTTCGGCGAGGCGCGGGCCGATCCCTTTCACGTACTGCACCGGAGTGTGGAGATCAGGCATCTCTTTAAAGCTGGTTCCGATGTTATCAGGATGAACCAGGAATGATTATGGAAACCTCGGGGCTGGATCCCGGTGTCTAAAGGTGGAAATGCGGAGAAACTTCTTTAAATCGCTGGTGGCTGTAGTCATCGGCAACATTCTTTATTTTTTGGCGATGCCCATGCTTCCACCAGCCGCGCGTCACCAGCCGATGCGCGTGGATGTGGGCACTTTGGTGGATGCGTGGTTCTGTGTCACGATCTATGGACTGGTCACCCTGTTCAGCCGCTCTGCTGCCGGTCCTCGAAAACAATCCTAAGTTGATGGATTTCTTTCGATCGCCTATACCGATTAAAATAAAAGAAGACTTTTTGAAAGCCGCACTCGGCCCGCGTCCCCCCGGAAAAAGTTTGTTTGTGTGATGTGGAAAGAGTTAGCCATGCAAAAAACTGCAATCCTGTACGACGCAAGCCAGGCGATCCTCTCGACCTTCGATCTCGATGAGGTGTTGACCCAGGTCCTCTCCATCGTGCGGGATTATTTTCGAGTAGACAAAGCCGCCATCTTCCTGCCCAACGAAAAGAAGAACCATCTCTTCCTGCGCTCTCAAATCGGCGGCTACAGCGCCAGCCTCTCATTTACGCGCGGGGTGGGCGCAATTGGGCAGGCAGTCTTCCAGAAACGCCCTATTTACATGCCGGATGTGAGCACGAACTCGCATTATGTTTCGATCTTCAGCGAAACCAGGTGTGAACTGGCAATCCCGCTCATGGTGCGCGATGAGGTGATCGGGGTGCTCGACCTGCAGAGCGAGGAACTCGACTACTTCGATGCCGAGGCGCTGGATTTGCTCACCTTGTTTTCCACCCAGGCGTCGATCGGCCTGGAAAACGCCCGCTTGTACTCGCTGGAGCAGCGGCGCACCGGCCAGCTTGAGGCCATCAATGCCATTGCCCGGCAGACCACTGCCGTCGTCGATCTGGATGAATTGCTGGCCAAGGTCTGCGATGTGGTCCTGGAACATTTCAAGGTGGACCAGGTGAGCGCCCTGGTATTTGAAGAGGAGCAACTGGTAGTCCACGCATTTAAGGGCAAGCTCACCCCCTGCATACCTAAAGGCGCTTCTCTCCCATCGGGAGCGGGACTCAGCGCCCGGGCATTGCAGACCGGCAAAGCGGTGGTCGAGAACGAGGTCGCGCTGGTGCGGGATTATCTGGCCGGGTTTATCGAAACCCGCGCGGAACTCTGCGTGCCGCTTATCTTTCGCGGCAACAAGCTGGGAGTGCTGGTGCTGGATAGCGCGACCTCCAATCGTTTTCAGTTGGAGGAGCTTGCCCCTATCGAGTCGGTTGCCGATATTTGCGCCGCCGCCATCCAAAATGCCCACTACTTTGAAACCGTGCAGCGCCTGGCCTATTTGGACGGGCTCACCGGAATCTTTAACCGGCGGCATTTTGAAAAGCAGATTGCGGCGGAGCTGGAACGGACCTCTCGCTATGCCACCCGATTCAGCGTGGTGATGGTCGATATCGACCATTTCAAGAAGCTCAACGATGAATTCGGTCATCTGTTGGGGGACGAAGTGCTGCGCCAGGTATCCAGCATCTTTCAACAGCAGTTGCGAAAGGTGGATGTAGTCTGCCGTTACGGCGGAGAGGAATTCGCCATCCTGGTCCCTCAAACCGTGGGCACCAATGCCCTCAACATTGCCGAGAAGCTCCGCCGCAAGATCGAAACCTATCTTTTTCCCGGTGTGCCCCGAAGGGTGACGATCAGCGCCGGTGTGGCGGAATGCCCTTTGCACGGAACGACCCGGGACGAACTGGTTGCCGCTGCCGATGCGGCCCTCTACGCAGCCAAGCAGGAAGGCCGGAACCAGGTAAGGTCCGCCGCTCATGAGCAAGGCAAGGGAGCGTAAATCCATGTTGGTTCCGTGCGGACCGATTACGACGGAGCCAGCGCGCCGATTGCGAAGCTACAATCCAATCATGTACGCTTAGCCACCTACTCATGCCAACAGTTGAACTGATCCGGGTTTGTAAATCGTACGATCGGCAAATCGCGGTTGACGATCTCACCTTTCAGATCGAAGCCGGGCGGATCTTTGGATTGCTCGGTCCTAATGGCGCAGGCAAGACCAGCACCATCCGAATGATGATCGGCATCACCCTGCCCGACTCAGGCCAGGTCCTTACCTTCGGACGGCCGTTCCAGCGTGGCTCCCTGCAACGCATCGGATACCTTCCCGAAGAACGTGGCCTGTACAAGAAGATGAAGGTGATCGAGCAGCTCGTTTTTATTGCCGAACTGCATGGTGTGGCTGCCTCATCCGCTGCGGTGAAGGCGCGAGAATGGTGCGAGCGGCTGGAGATCGCCGATGCGATGCATAAAAAAGTCGAAGAGCTCTCCAAGGGCATGCAGCAGAAGATCCAGTTTATTGCCGCGCTGCTGCATGAGCCTGAGTTCATCATCATGGACGAACCATTCTCGGGACTCGATCCCGTCAATGCAAGCTTGCTGAAAGATGTTCTGCTGGAGCTGAAAAATGCGGGGAAGACGGTCCTCTTCTCCACCCATCGCATGGACCAGGTGGAGAAGCTGTGCGACTCCATCTGCCTCATCGACAAGGGAAAGGCCGTCCTGCAAGGAGATTTGAGGGAGATCAAAGGACGCTTTGGCCGCAGCCACGTCCAGATCGAATACGAAGGCGATAACGGCTTCCTTCAGCAAAGCGGTTTGGTGCAGTCTTTCAACAATTATGGCAACTATGTGGAAGTGCGAATGGCGCCGGGAGCGGATGCGCAGCAGCTTTTGCGCCTGGCCAGCGAGCGCTCGCGAATCAATAAATTCGAGGTAGTAGAGCCGTCGCTGGAAGAGATATTCATTCAGGTTGTGGGGAAGAGCAATGCATAATGTCTGGATCATTGCCCGGCGCGAATATCTGGAGCGGGTGCGCACCAAGGCCTTTGTAATCCTCACCCTGCTCATGCCCGCATTGATGTTCGCTTTTACCGTTCTGCCGGCGCGGCTGATGATGAAGAGCGGACAGCCAAGGAAGCTGCTCGTCGTTACCTCCAGCCCGCAGCTTGGGGCATTTCTCAGCCAGCAGATCCATCGGGAAGACGAGGGCTCGGGAGTCAACCTCACCGTCTCTACCAGTACCTCCCATGAAACCAGCCAGGCGGCTGCCGAGGAGAAGCTGCAATCCCGGCAGATCGACGCCTTACTGTGGGCCACGGATGAAGCGATTGCGGCGCACGGAGCGATTTACACGTCGCGGGATTCCAGCGATTTTGTTACCCGGGACGCCGTGCGAAATGCCTTCCAACAGGCGATTGACCGGCAACGCATTGTGCAAAGCGGCGTTCCCGCCTCTGAGGTCGAAAAGCTCTTTGCGCCGGCAAAATTCGAGGCCCGCACTTTGGACAAAGCCGGAATCAAAAATGTGGGTGAGATCATTACCGCCGCAATCTTCCTCATGGTGCTGCTCTATGTCTCGGTCATGACCTATGGGATGTTCGTGATGCGCTCCGTTATTGAGGAGAAGAATTCACGGATCATGGAAGTATTGCTGGCAAGCGCCACTTCGCAGCAGCTCATGGCAGGCAAGATCCTGGGTGTGGGCGCGGTGGGATTGACGCAGATTGCAATCTGGGCGCTGCTTGCCTCCGGCATGGCTGCTCCGGGCCTTTTGGCGGCCGGCGGGATGGGGAAATTTGCTGTCAGTCCACTCCAGTTTGGGTTCTTTGCTATTTTTTTCGTGCTGGGATATTTTCTCTATGCATCCATGTGCGCCGCATTGGGGGCAATGTGCAACTCCGATCAGGAGGCGCAGCAGCTTACGCTTTTTGTAGTCCTCCCTCTCGTCCTGTGCATGGTATTCATGCTGACGGTGATTCGCAGCCCTAACGCGCCGCTCTCCGTGGCCCTCTCGCTCTTTCCATTTTGCTCTCCGCTGCTGATGTTCTTGCGCATCATGGTGGAGCAGCCCCCGGTCTGGCAGATTGCGTTGAGCATCCTCTTGCTGCTGGGCACAATCTATGTTTTGCTATGGATCTGCTCGCGCATTTACCGGGTTGGGATTTTGATGTATGGCAAGCGGCCCACTTTACCCGAGATCGTAAAGTGGGTGAGGTATGCGTAACCACAGCATTTCCAAAAGACGAAGAGCATGGCGCGGGCCATGCTCTCTGTTCGCTGCATCGTGCGGCTGAATTACAGTGAGACCAGCTTCACCGCTCTTACCTGTTCCACCTTGCGCAGCTCATCGAGGGTTGCGGCATTGGGTAACTGGTCCACCTGGAGCACGGCAATGGCTTCATCGGCGCGGTAGTCCTGGCCGATAGAGCCTTGGGCTGCCGCGCTGAAGTGCTTCTTGGCGGTTTGCGCCCGTCCCAGGGAAAAATTCGCGATATTGACCTGGTTGCGGCCCAGCACCGTGCCGATCTTGCCCACCACACCGGGGACGTCCTGATTGCGAAGCACAATCAGCTTGTCTTCCAAGGGGACTTCGATGTAGATCCCGTCCAGAGAAAGCAGGCGTGGAGAATCCCCGTGCTGCACCGTCCCCTGCACGCGATGCAGGCCGCGGTCTCCTTTTCCGCGTAGTTCGATGGCCAGCACATTGCCCAAGCCGGGCGTCTGCTTTTTATTTTCCGAGACGCGAATCCCGCGTTCGGCGGCAAGGGTCTGCGCATTGACCAGGTTGGCGATTTCCCCAGTGCTGCCTTTTAGCACGCCGGAGATGGCGGCATTCTTCAGAAGAGTGGTTTTCCATTCTCCCAATGCGCCTTCGTATTCCAGGCCAATCTCCTCGATTCCTCCATCCGTCAATTGCGCTACAAATTGGCCCATCCTCTCCGCCAGAGCGAGATAAGGACGCATCTCCGAATACTCCTCGCTGGTAAGCGACGGGATATTGACGGCGTTCTGAATGACTCCGCGTTTTATATATTCCTTTACCTGCTGGGCGATCTGCACGCCCACCGCGTCTTGCGCTTCATTGGTCGATCCCGCGATGTGCGGCGTGGCAATCACATTGGGCAGCGAGAAAAGCGGGGAATCCTTGGGCGGCTCTTTGGGAAAGACGTCCAACGCGACTCCGCCGACCTGCCCGGATTGAAGCGCCGCAGCCACAGCCGCATCGTCGAGGAGCTCGCCCCGCGCGCAATTTACGATGCGGACACCGCGCTTCATCTTGGCAAGCGAATTGGCATTGATCATGCCATGGGTTTGCGGCGTGAGCCCGACATGCAACGACAGGTAGTCGGCCTTGGCGTAAATTTCATCCAGACCGAGCAGGCCAATCTCAAGATCGCGAGCTACATTCGGGGCCACAAAGGGATCGTAGGCGACCACATCCATAGCAAAAGCCCGGGCACGGCGGGCCACTTCGATTCCGATCCGCCCTAGGCCGATAATGCCCAGGGTCTTGCCGCGAAGCTCCGTCCCCTGAAGGGCCTTCTTCTCCCATTTGCCGGAGCGCGTGCTTTGATCGGCGCGGGGTATAAAGCGGGCCAGCGAGATCATGAGCCCAAGGGTATGCTCGGCGACCGCAATCGCGTTCCCTCCTGGGGTATTCATCACCACGATTCCTTTACGGGTCGCCGCTTCGGAATCGATGTTGTCCACGCCCACGCCGGCGCGTCCGATCACGCGCAATTTCTTTGCCGCTTCAATGACTTGGGCATTGACGTCTACTGCCGAGCGGACAATCAGCGCCTCCGCATCCTGGATCTCTGAGAGCAGGCCGTTAGGAAGCTGTTCATGAGTAAGGACCTGCCAGCCAGCTTCCTGCTTGATGAGCTGGACTGCCGCAGGGGAGATTTTTTCCGCAATTATGATTTTCATGAATGAATTTTTCCAATTTAGATTTAAACTCGCGCACGATTGCCGCGGGCGAATGATGCAAGTTCGAGGTAAATTTCAATTCCATTCTATCGGAAAGGGCCTCTTCATCCATGTGGGAGCGCCGAAATTTATAGAAAAAATCGTGCTTTTCTTATTGACAAAACTTTCATGGCATCGCATTGTATCGTTCAGGACTTGCGAAAACCCGCATAAATACAGGTTAAAACGTCTCCAGAAGAGAC
>CAZONJ010000091.1:0-13073 GCA_964581225.1 uncultured Terriglobales bacterium
ACGGTAACTACCGCTGGGTGATATGTGCTCTCCTCTTCTTCGCCACCACGATCAATTACATGGATCGTCAGGTGCTGGGACTTCTGGCCCCCGACGTTAGACCCATAAACAATTGACCATGTTTTCCACAGTCTCAAGTCTCTGATTTTAAATCATTTCATCGTCAATTCGAGGAATCAGTCTCCGGACTTGGCTTTTCATTCTCCATAGCGGATTGTTCCTCTATTTTCTCTTGCGATTGTCGATCGTCCGAACGCAGCTTCTCCATAAGGTTGTCGCGATCACGATCAATTTCCTTCTCCTCATTCCGATCAGGTCTTTCCACCTCAGGACGCAGATCTTCAGTTGGACGGGGGGCTTCCGGGGCAGAATCCAGACCAACACGGCTGGACAATCCGGCCGTAATCAGCACGGGCGCACCTATGGCGTTTGTCCCTTCCAGTTGAACTGCCCCTTCCTGCACGTCTACTTCGGTCACTTGGTGCTGGTTTACTTCCACATCGAACTGTGTGCCGCGCACCGAGATCACGGCGCTGGGAGTGCCGATCTGAAACGGAGGGGAACCGCCGAAACGCTTCTGTATTTCGGCACGTATGCGGCCAACCAGCAGTTGTATATAACGCCAATCTCCAGTGGCCGGCTGTTTCAAAACCACCCGTGTGTGAGGACGCACCAGCACTTCACTGCCGTCCTGGATCTGCAGCAGCACGCGACCGGCGTCAGTCGTAATTACAGTTTCAGCAGGCAGGGTTTCGCCCCGCGCAGGGGCCGTCGACGCCTGATTAGGTAACTGCACCCCGACCTTTCCTCTAAAGTCGGATATGGTCGCGCCGGCAAATGGAGCAATCACCTGCGCCGGACTTTTCTCTTGCGCCCATGCGAGGGTGGCCGCCATGCTGCACCAGCAAAGCAAGGTAAGGATAAATTTCCAATTGGAGCTTTTGTTTTTCATATTAGCGCCTCAGAAACTGCGCGCGCAGTCAGGGGAAGTGTAAAGCTGAAGCAGGTGCCGGATGAGGCGTCACTGCCCACTTGCACCTTCCCGCCATGCTGCTCGCAGATGCGTTTTACAAAAGCGAGTCCGAGTCCCCATCCAGAAATGGATTCGCTATGCTGCGGTGACCTATAAAACCGCTCAAAGAGACGTTCCCTCTCGCCCTCAGGTATGACCGGTCCGAAATTGCGGACTTCAAATTCGACATCGTGCTCATGCGAAAATACCTGCATCAGCACCGTACTTTCTGCAGGGCTGTACTTAATGGCATTGCTCAGGAGATTCAGCAGTGCGCCAGAGATGAGCGCTCCATCGCACTCCACCTCGCGCGTTTCGCCAACGAATTCACTTTTCACCTGGATTCGTGCGGCTTGCGCCAGCGGCTGCACAATCTGCTCCACGTGGGCCACCATTTCGGCAATGTCCGTCGTCTTCAACTTGAGTGGGCGAGAACCGGCGTCGAGGCGCAATACTTCAAGGTACGTATTGATCATCGCTACCAGCCGTCGCGATTCGCGAAAAATTGTGGTCGGTGCTTCGGCGCTGGCGGGAGATTCGGGATAGCGCATCAGCAATTCCGCAAAGCCCTGGATTGCGATCAATGGGGTCCGCAACTCGTGGGTCACAAAGCTCAGCGCTTCCGAACGGGCCTGGTCTCTTTCCCGTCGCGCACTGATATCTTCGATCACAACCATGGTTGCGCCAGCTTCCGCATGAGAAGTCCAGGGCAGCCGCGCCGCACGAAAACGCCACAAGCCGTGGGACAGGGGAACTTCGGTTTCCACCCAGGCGGGCTCTCCAGTGGAAGGTGCTGCAATGCTCCATGTTCCCCCCGTTAATGACATCTGCCGCAATTCTCGCCAGCCGCCGATGAATGCAGCGAACTCATCGATAGTCGCTGGAGATGTCCCGCCTTTTTCACAAAATCTATTCCAACTCGCATTGCTGAACAGCATTTCGCCCTTGGGACTGAAGACGGCCAGTCCTTCCTGCATGGTTTCTATCAGCGTCTGGTCAAAGGCATACAGGGAAGCGAGCTCAGCCTGAAGTTCTCTCAGAGCGTCCAGTTTCCAATGCAGTCGAGAGGTCGAGGAGTTAGCAATCCCACTTAGCGTCCGTCCATGGGCAAATTTCTCTTTGTAAGGATTTACGATCTGCCGCAGGTCCAGCAACCGTCTGGTCACCGCGCGATCCACGAAAACCAAATTTTCAAGTTGCGCGAGAGGGGCCGCAAATAAACCTGCAGTCAGCAAAGCTCCGTATGGCAGAAGCAGATGGCCACGAATTAACACGAGGTACCCGCCCGCATATTCCCCAAGCAATATCGCTGTCAGATAAAGCAGCCCCCGCATTCCCGGCCATCGCACCACAATCCCAAGTGAGAGCACGCCGGTAGCGAGCAGCAGAAGCAGCTCCACAGGCATACCTGCCTTTTCGATCTGCCTGCCAGTCAGCAGCATATCTACAACATTTGCATTGATCTCTACTCCGGGCATGGGCAATTGATTACTCACTGGAGTAAACAGCCTGTCACTGATCTCAATTGCGCCAAAACCGATCAGCACCACCTTGCCTTTCAACTGCTCACCGCCCCTTCCCGCAAGCAGGTCACCGGCGGAGACGGTAGTGAATGCTGGCGTGCGACTGCCGGGTTCAAATTGCTGGCGGTAATCTATGATGAGAGAACGGGGCGCGATCTGCTCTACTCCGCCGGTTTGGCTGTCCGAGTGGCTTGCCTCCCAGTTTGCCGGTTTCACCAGTGCAGCCAGTTTTATTGAAAAAGCCAGGCGAGGGCCTTCCGCGCTGGGCTCCTCCACCGGGATCTTGCGGCACAAACCATCGGAATCGATAATTGCGTGCACATGTCCTATACTCTTCGCTGCCCGAGAGAAGCGCGGAAGCGGGTCGATCCACAGGTGCCCATCCAGGGAACTTGAAATCTTCGAAGCCAGCACTATGTTCGGGGTAGCTTTGATTGCCCGCTCCAGTTCCGCATCGTTGATCTCGTCTTCTGGCTCGGAGAGCAGAATGTCAACTCCTACTGCTTTGGGGTGAAAAGTGTTCACCGCATAGAGGAGCTCCGCCAGGCGGTGACGCGGCCATGGCCAGCGGCCATAATGGCTTAAGGTCGCATCGTCAATCATTACCAGAGCCACATCACGGGATACTGGCTGTGCTGGGCGTAAACGAAAATAGAAATCCCCCAGCTTCTGGCTGAGACTCGAAACCGGAAAGCTGATGCTAAGCACCGCCACTGCTCCCACAAGCAGGAGGTTCAGCCTGATCAGACGCCGGACCGTAAACGCGCTTTTATCTGCCGACTTTGTCCAAAGTATCTTCATTGCTTTTGGGCTTGCAGATCGATTCCTAATCGCCGCGCCTTCTGATACAACGTCTTTCGCTCAATGCCCAAGGCGCGCGCCGCCTTGGATTTGTTGCCGGCGTTCTCGTGCAAGATCCGCTCGATATGTTGCCGTTCCGCGTCCTGCAGCGTCTCCACCGAGATTGCGGGCGCAAGGGCAGCTGACGGTTCGCTGCCTCTCTCGCGCAAAACATCGGTTGCCCCGATTTCTCCCGATGTACAGAAGATCGCGAGCCGCTCCACGAAGTTTTCGAGCTCACGCACATTTCCTGGCCACGGCATGCTTGCCAGCAGCCGCATGGCCTCCTCTGTGATCTGGACATTGCGCCGGTTGCGGTGGTTGGATTTCCTGAGAAAGTGTTCAACGAGCAGGGGAATATCTTCAGAGCGCTGCTCCAGGCCCGGCAAATGGATGATGACAACTCCTAAACGATAGTAGAGATCTTCGCGAAAGCCGCCGGAGCGGATCAGGACGCTCAAATCACGGTTGCTTGCGGCGAGAATACGGACATCCACCTGAATAAGCTTGTTGGATCCCACGCGCCGAACTTGCTGCTCCTGAACTGCGCGCAAAAGGTTTACCTGGAAGCTCCCTTTGGTTTCTGAAATTTCGTCCAGGAAGAGCGTGCCTCCATTGGCTGCTTCGAACAGACCGGGGCGGCTGCTCTCCGCCCCCGTGAATGCCCCCTTTTCGTGTCCGAAGAGCTCGCTCTCCAGAATGTTTTCAGAAAACGCACCGCAGTTCACAGGGATGAACGGCATCTCTGCCCGGCTGCTGTGGGCATGGATAGCGCGCGCGACCAGCTCCTTGCCCGTCCCGCTCGCTCCCAGAATGAGGACGCTTGCCTGGCTCGCAGCTACGCGCGCAATGGCCCGATATACTTCCAGCATCTTGGGGCTGCGTCCAATAATCGAGGTCTCCGTAAATGGTTCAGCGCTGGGTTCCATGGCCCTTGCTTTTCCATTGGTCCCCTTGCCGCGGACCTTGCGCACCACACTCAGCAACTCGTCAATCAGAAGCGGCTTGCCCAGGTACTCAATCGCCCCTGATCCCAAAGAAGTCGCAACTGTTTCCACGCTGGCATGGGCCGTCATGATGATGCAGGCGCACTGCGGCTGCAGGACTTTAATAAAGTCCAGAACATTCAGACCGTTTGCCGTCCCCAGATAGAGGTCAATAAGAGCGAGATGAAAGGTCTCCTGCCGGAGCATCGCTGCCGCCATCTCCACGTCTTGAGCGACCCGGCAGGAGTATCCCTCGGCAGCCAATACCGAGTTCAGCAGGCCCCTTACGGATTCATCATCGTCCACAATCAATATCTTGAAGTCTTTTGGCGTCATTTCTCAGCCTTCCTTTTTCTGGTAATCCGTGAGGTACTGCGACCCCGTTCAAAAACGATAGCCGAGTGTCACGATGCCGGAGTTCGCCTGAAAAGCTCCGGTATTCTGCGCCACTTGATAACGCGAATAGCTCAGTCCCAGGTCCCATGGGCCCAAAAGCACCTGGTTCTTCAAAATCACTTCGCCTGCAGGGTTGGAGCTTCCGTCTGCAAACGATTCGGTCCCTCCCAGCCCGAGATACTCCGCGCGAAAGACGCGCCCAATCTGAAAACGGAACCCGGCCTCTGCCAGATGGCTGCGATATTGTCTGGGACTGAAATATCCATGGTTCAGGTCCTGGGTAAAGTGAAGATGGTTGAAAGAGTAGCCTGCCCCAAAGCCCAGCGATGGACCGCCGATCCACCGCATTACCTCCGCCGCTTCGCGCTCGACACGATTTCCGTCGGAATAGTGGCTCTGTGAAAAGCCTCCGCTTAAAGCAAAGTTCTTCGAGCGCAAGTCCAGACGGTTGTGCCATCCCTGCGCCAGCAAATCGAATGAAGCGGATTCAAAGGTAGGGTTTATAGGAAAGCGCGAGTATCCCCCGGAGAGCGTCAGTATCTTAAAAGGGCGCAACTGCACATCGCCGGCATAGATCGAACGGCTTCTGGTATCGGCAAATCTAACCGCTCCGCCTTCAGCAACGAAAGACACAAACTTATTCAATTGAAGGTAAAGGTTGTTTGTGCCCGACCAGACATTTACCGGTGCAATACCCACTTTCCACAAAGACCGCTCTTCTACGTTCAAGCGCGTGGAGACGACGCGATTGACCTGAAGCTGGAATGTTTGTGAGGAACGCAGACTGCGATTGCCGGCGCTGTCTGAAAAGTAGGATTCGCCAGTTTGTATTCTGCCTATGCTGGCTTTGCGGACCTCCTTTTGCGAGCCCTGGGACTGAAGAAGGAAGTCACTGTATTGCGAAAGTCCCAAGCTGTTCGGATGGAGCTGAAGCGCCTGCCGCACTTCGCGGAGTGCTTCGTCTCTGCGCCCTTCATGAATCAGATTACGCGCCAGCCCCATCGAAGCCGCTTCGTCACTGGCATCTGAGGCGAGGACTTCGCGATACAGACGGTCTGACTTCTTGTAATCTCCACGATAGCCGAGCACTCTGGCCAACTCGACCTTTGCGCCTCGATTCGATGGGGCATTATGTAAGATATCTTCCAGCACCTCGATCGCACGCCGTTCGTGTCGCTGGTAGACGTAAATCCGGGCGAGTTCCACGCGCAATCCCTGGTCATCCGGAAAACTCTTCAGCGCCTGCTGCACCAATGCCCATGCTTTGTTTACGTCATGCTCTCGCAACGCGGACTGGATCTGCACCGCTGCCTGTGTACCTGAAGCATAGGACGGTCCTTCCGCAAAAGCAGGCGCTACTGCCATGGTCACGAGAAATATGCCGCGCAAAAACATTTTCATTAATATTCGCCTCTTGCAGCTTCGTTTCTTTTCTAGAGTGCAATCGCAATGCCATCTACGTAGGGTTGCAGAATCAGCTCTTTAGACAGAACATGCTGTCTGGACTGTATCCAATAAACTCAGTAGGTGTGTCACATTGCAACATAAGTTCAGATAGAATCTCCATTCATTTCTGCTGAGGAAGAATGACTGAAGTAATGGAAGGAACACGGCATAACGCATGCGGCAATTGTTTTTAACGCGGACTGCTTCTACGCCACGACTTCTATGTCACGATGCCATCAATCATTTTTCTTGAGACGATAGGCAAGTTTTCGTTTTTCGTCTTTCGTGCAGTGCCGATAATGGCCTCTGTGATGGCCCAATTTATGCTCATAGGAGCAAATATGGGGCTGTCGCATGCGTGGCGTGGCAACGCGGCCTGAAGCTGATGTACGGTCACTCTCGACAGCATTTGCCCTCAAAATCATAAATAGCATGCAAGCAAGTAGTACCAGCCTCGTCATTCTGCCAATTCTGGTTTTCATTTTGCCTCCTCTGAATCCGGACCCACCTCCAGCTACGGATTGCCCAAGCTGCAGGTCACAACGCGCAGATTTGACCATTCTGATTGGCTTCCTCTACAGATCGGCATGAGGCATTCCCCATGCGCACACGGAGGAATGCCTCGCCGGCCCTCGCTCTACTCGTCTAATCCAATCGCCTCTCCTATCGATGATTCCCTGGATGAGGCGCCAGATAGTACAGCACACCCACGGAAAGCTCCAGGTTCTGAACGTGTCCGTTCACAGGGTAATAATCAGCCCCGGTGCCTGGATTTACCTGTGGGACCCCAAAATGAGGAATGCCGGTGATGTGATCCCGAAAATCGAAGCGCAATCCAAGCTGATCTGTGGCTTTCGCCTCGATTCCAGCGCCAAAGTTTATCCCCAAGGCGTTGTTGCTGGTGAGTGTTGCCTTTTCCTGCACAAACTGCACGGTTGCAGCATAGGTCTTGGCTGCGCCCGTCGGACTAAAGTGCTGCAATCCGAGTCCGGCCGTACCGAAGAGTCGAACTCTGGAATCAGGTCCATTCATGAATGCCAGCACATTGCCGCTGAACTGGTGAATGCGGACTCCATAATCTCTCTGTTGGCTGACCCCTAAATTGTTTAACTCATATATTCTTAGATTGTTGGTGCCATAGCCGTAACTGGTTTCGACCGACCAGTGGCGATTCATGTCCATCGCACCGCGCAATGTCGCTTTACCACCGTTTGCGTATTCCGAGCGAAATGGATCTCCACCGGCGATAAACGTCCGCTTGGCCTTTAGAAATGATCCACCGCTCTCGAAAGTGAGACGCGGGTTTGAATCTTGCCCGAAGAGAGCCCCAACGCTAAAGACAAACAGCATCAGGCATGCAGCCCTCTTCCCAATTGAGAATGTTCGTTCGAGTCGTGAATTGTTCTTACTTTGATTTAACATGTCGCCTCCTCAAAAGTGGACCGTTTTGTTAGATTGCGGGGGGAGTTACAAGCTTTATTGAGCAGCTCTCATGCCAAACCAAAAAAGCGCTCTAAATCCTTTATTTTCATGGCAGCTTGATAAGGGACCTAGCGGGCCCGTGTAGTCCATCGAATACACTTGTGCGTTCATTCAACTCAAGCGTAAACAAGGTTTGCCATACTCCAACCGGAAGAGCAATAAGCCCGGCGTCATCTTGATAAACGC
The DNA here is from genome assembly GCA_964581225.1 of uncultured Terriglobales bacterium. Taxonomy (GTDB): domain Bacteria; phylum Acidobacteriota; class Terriglobia; order Terriglobales; family Acidobacteriaceae; genus CAYTQA01. The sequence continues at coordinate 7,872 of CAZONJ010000091.1, forward strand.
GCGGGACCGGCGCGCTCTGTCGCACCTGGCCGGCGGAAGGGCGGGCTATATTTTTGATTTTGTCGCTGCGAGGCTTATCTTGACCGCCGTTGCTTAGTCTTTCTGCCGCGCCGAAAGACTTAAATCAGACAACCGGGTCCCAATGTTCAATATGAGATAGGGAATAGGTTTTGTTCGCCCTCTGCCGTGGTTGCGGGAATGCTACTCGCTACCACCAGCCGAGTTGTATTCCCCGGCAGCAGCTAAGGAATCGGGCTGTTTCTTGCCGACACGCTTTGTTGGGTTACTTTCACCCAGGCCACCCTATTGCATTTGCGCCGTTCTGCTGAAAATAAACCACTTATATCGCACACCGAGTTTGGCAGGCCAAGTGCTTTTTACAAGGCATGATCCACATTCAGGAAATGGGATGCATAAAGACCAGGAGGAATCGGACCCATGATTCAGAACCGAACATCGATTCAGAAGTATTGCCATGCATTTCGCTCCTGGTTGGCGATTTTGATCTGGGACAAGCCATCGATCGTTGATTTGGTGGAGCAGTTGAGGCGTGCCGGAGGTCTCTGATTAGTAACGTCCGGCGCTTAGAAGAGGAGGGTTTCCCCTATGCAGTTCAGGTCGAGCGATACACGGTCGCTGATATTTATCCCATTAAGGGATGCGGTTTTATGCGCGGACTGCGCTTTCATCGCACCTGCGGGTCGCGAGGCTTGTTCGATTTGCGGCAGCAGGGCGTTGATCAGCGTGCCACAGGTATTCCGTGCACTTATGGAGCGCAGGAGCGCGGTCACAGGCGCGGAGGATCACGCCGAGAAACCTGGATTCTTCTACATGGGAGATTATTAATGGAAGGAAGCATGCAAAAAGACCGGAAGCATTACTCCCGTCACGCTTCTGTAGAAAAAAATAAAAAGGTTTGGTAGTTGCTGATTAAAAATAACGTCAAATCGGAGGAATATATGTCAAAAAATCGAATTCAATCTTTTACTAAGCGGTTTATTGTCTCAGCTATGGCTTCCGCTATGGTTGCTTTGGTCCTGGGATGCGGCGGCAGCAACGCGGTGACCCCGGGCGCTGTTTCGCATACCCAGGTCAGAATTGGTGACGCACCGGTGGATAAGATCCTCGCTTTTGAGATCACGATCAACTCAATAGCGCTGAAGGACACAAACGGAAAAACCGTCACCATGCTCAGTTCGCCGACCCAGGTAGAGCTCACACATCTGGCCGGCACATTCGAGCCGATGGTGCTCGATGACGTGCCGCAAGGGACGTACACGCAAGCTACGGTCACCATCTCTGCGCCGGATATGACTTATATCGATCCGGCCACCGGTCAGATTGTTGAACAACATCCCGTCCTTGCTTCCAGCACGGCGGTCATCAATTTGAACGGCGTTTCTATCGGGAGCGGTGAATCGTCAGTTAATTTTGATTTCAACCTGGCGAACTCACTGACCTTTGACGCTTCTAACAACGCGACGGTCACACCAGTGTTTACGGTTTCCAGCGTCATCGTTCCCCCCAGCAACGAGGACACGGATAGCGGCCAGATTGAAGACGTAGAAGGCGTCGTGGCTTCAGTTAATGTCAATGGCTCTTCCATAACCATTACCCCGGAAGAGTCGGCGCAGAACCTGACTTTTACAACCAACTCGAACACTGCCTTCGATGGGGCCAGTACCCTGGGCAATATCCTCAATGGAGAAGTCGTCCAGATCGATGCCTTAACACAGCCTGACGGCTCGTTGCTGGCCACGAAGATAGAAATTGAGGACGCACAGACCAACGGCTTGGAAGCGGAAGGCCTTGTGACTTCGGTGACGGGTAATCCGGCCACAAGCTTTACCACTCTGGTAGAGGATGAAGCCAGCGCTGCTGTTTCCAAACCGGTTTTGGGCACGCAACTGGCGGTAATGGTTTCAAGCAGCACGGCGTACAAATTCAATAGCGACCACATAGACATGAGCAACCTGCCATTCAATCCAACTTTCAACGGCAGTACGATCGCTAAGGCACAGAGGGTTGAGGCCGACGCTGACTCGTCCAGCAATACCACTGTGATTGCGCAAAAGGTCCGGCTACAGCAGCAGGCGCTTTCTGGCACCGTTTCCAACTATACGGTTGTGGCCGGTTCTCAGCAGGCGAGCTTTACCCTGACCGTTGCATCGGATTCGGCCTTCGCCAAGCTCACCGGATCGACTACATTAGTGGTATACCAACAGCCCAAGACCGTGCTGAAGAATATTCTCTCCGTAAATAATGGGGATTCTGTTCGGGCCCGGGGCTTGCTCTTCTTTGACGGTGTTGGCTACCGCCTGGTCGCCAGCAGGCTGGCAAAACCGTAATCGATTACACTTACCGGCTGCGCAGTCTTAGATGGACTGCGCAGCCGGATATTGCTGCGAGTTCCCACTTTTGTTACGAACAAGTCTCGCAGTGGGACGGATCGATAGAGGCCGATGCGCCCATTCGCCTACGACGACAACTTGGTCCAACCATGGCGCGATCGACTCGATCAAAAGAGCAAAATGGTCGAGATCGGTGGGCGAGCTCACGCTCGCTCACCTTGGAGCAACGGCTTCAGGACTCTCTTGCGGATATCATCGGCCTGAGCTTTTCCGCGAGCGGGGAAATTCGGAGAACGGTAAAGAGGAATGGGCCTGTCTGCTCTGCGATATTGAGGCCTTTAGAGAACCGGTGCGCATCGAGAAAATCCATCCCACTAAGGCAGCAGAAAAGAAGCCGGTCCGACGCATCCAGTGAAATGCAAAAGGTCAGCCGCATCACCAAGCCTCGCCCTCGCTTCGTCCCACCCAGGAGTGCCACTCTGCCTCGAAACTGCCTGAACTGCTTAGGGGACGGACTGGTTAGGGGACGGACTGGCGGTCTTCGGAGTAGTGGACGTAGAGCAGCCGCCACTTCCCAGATTCTTTGCGGTAGACCTGGATTTCGACGCCATGCGTTGGTAACAGCCGATCCGTCTTCTCCCGCATCGTCGGTCATAGACTGGTCGGCCTAAAAGCGGTATGTTACACCCATTCCCGACCTGCGACGTTACGCCCCCACTGACTAAAGTACAGGCACGGAAGTTTATATGGGGATTGACATATTTGCCCTCCGCAGTGAAGTCGATCCAACACATGTGTGGTCCGATCTAACACACAATATGTTAAATACCTGCTCATAAGTGATTGATAAACCGAAAATTCACATTGGCCACCGGATTGCTTTAAACAGAGTAGCCGAATGCTTCAGTGAGCATGAGGCTAAGGAGGAAGAAGGCTATGTTGATCATTAATAAGAAGACTGTTTCCCTAGGACTTGTCCTCGGACTCGTCCTGGGTTCTGGTTGCGTCAAGTCAGCTTTTGCTGGCGCTCGCATTCCCATACCAATGACTGCTTTCATTGGAGACAACCCGCAAGCGGCCAATGAGATAGAAGGCGAAAACCACCAAGGTGAGATAGAAGATGGCGACCAGGACGCGGAAGAGAACGATGCGCAGGAAAACGATAAAGACGCGCATGAGAACGACATGCACGCTCAGAACGACGACATCGACGACAAGAGCGTTGATGACAAAGAGATCAGCGAGGAGCGCGAGGCTGACCAGCAGGAAGATCTGCAGCAAGAGAACCATAACGATTCTCCTAACTTTTGATCGAACTGCTGCTGCTGCTGTAACTATGAGGTCTTCTAAGTTCCACAGAAGACCTCAGTTTATTCAGCTGGCCGGTCAAGATTAGATCAACACCATACCACTACGAAAATGGAGCTAGCAATGAAGATATCTACTTTAAAGCGACCAATATTTGCCCTTGGGCTTGCGTTTTCGATTTTTGCCGGGGCACAAACTCGCACGCGCGACAATCAATCTCTGGCCGAAGGGCGGGCCTTTATTCAAAAACAAGAATATGCAAGAGCTATTCAGGTTTTGCAGGCCGGCCTGAAGAGTTCTCCGAATGATGTGGAGCTAAAAACCGAACTCGGGAAAGCATATCTTTATAGCCATCAGGACGATCGCGCCATTACGATCTTCAACCAGGCGCTTGCGAGCAGCCCTAAGGACAAGGATGTCAATCTCGAGTTGGCCCGCGCCCTCAGCTACCGCCGTGAGTTTGAGGCCTCAAACCGACGATACCGCCAGCTGTTGGCCTATTATCCAGGCTATGAACAGGCACAGGTTGGTTTGATACGAAACCTGATTCACGAGAAGAAGTATGCGGAGGCGAAGAGCGAACTTGCCTCGGCGATGAAGGCGAACCCTGGCAGCCCACGGCTTGAAGAATTGCAGAAGCGCATCAATAGCGGTCATGCGGCGGCCAGCGAAAGGATGAGTTATTCCTCTCGGGTGCAAGTCAGTGAGTCTTTCCTGTCCGACTCAGGTGGAAATCGTTCACTGCGCTCGGGCCAGTCTGCTGAGTATTGGTTTACGCCAAAAATCTCTACACGGCTCCAGGCGGAAGAAAAGAGGCTTTGGCGGGACACCTGGCCCACATCGAACATCTCTTGGGCGACTGACGAGATCAAACTGCGCCCTATGTCGAGCTTCGCTTTGATCGCAGGAGGCGGGGCTGCCCGGTTTTCCAACGGCAGTACTCGCTCACTCTACCGCGGTACTCTCGAATTGCATCCTCATCGAAGCTTTTTCCTGTCAGGAGGATTCGGCCGCGCTCCCTTCGCCCCGACGACGCAGGCTGCGCAGTTGAATCTTATGAGTGAGGGTTGGTTTACCCGCTTCGAGGGAGATCCGGGTCCCTGGCGATTGAATGCGGGTTGGTCGCATCAGCACTTTACCGATGGCAACCGCTCGACTCGCGAGGATGTAGATCTCTTGCGCTGGGTCGGAGGACCTAGATTCGCTGTAGCGGCTGGATATAGATACAATCATGCTCATTTTGCCAATATCCTGAACCATGGTTATTTCAGTCCGGACAATTACAACAGCAATCTCGGCATCACCGGAATAAGGTTCAATGCCACAAAGCACTGGAGCGCAGAATATTTGACCCGAGTAGGCGTGGAAAAGGTCGATACTACACCGTTGAGAGCTGCGGTCGAACTTTCTTTCCGCAATCGCTTTATCTTTAACGCCTGGGAAGTAGGTGCCGACTATTCTTACTACCGCATTGCTCAGGATGCCGGGCCGTTCACCGCCCACCTCCCGCGCGTAACCCTCACGCGACGGTTCTAGATGGCTA
>CAZONJ010000092.1:0-12871 GCA_964581225.1 uncultured Terriglobales bacterium
GCCTGGAGTGGCTGGACGCGAACCCGCATTTCCAGCGTCTGCGGGAATTCCCTTCCCTGGTGCTCTACCGCTACCATGACAGCGTTGATGGACAGAAGCTTCCGTAGGGACCATCATCTTGCCACCACTCCATCGGTAGTGTCCTAAATTAGGACACGACCACTCCATCCCGCTTCTTGCCCCTGCCCTGCCCCGGCTGTAGACTTGTAAGTTTGCTCCAGCACCATTTCAGGGACCATCATGCTTAAGCCTCAGGACATTGCCATTGTTAGTGGAGCGCGCACGCCCATGGGCCGGTATTGCGGTAAGTTGCGCGATTTTACCGCCATGGAGTTGGGCGCGGTTGCGAGTAAAGAAGCGCTGAATCGCGGAGCCGTCGACGCCAAAGAGATCGACCACGTGGTCTTCGGCAACGCCCAGCAGACCTCCGGCGACGCGCTCTATGGGGCGCGCCATGTGGCGCTCAAGGCGGGCGTCCCGCAGGAGGTCCCGGCGCTCACGGTAAACCGTTTGTGCGGCTCCGGCATGCAGGCCATTGTGACCGCAGCGCAGATGATCCAGCTGGGCGAGTCGAAGGTCGCCCTGGCCGGCGGGATGGAATCGATGTCGCAGGCCCCGCATGTGATTCGCGGCGCGCGCTGGGGCTTCGGCCTGGGCGAGGGCAAGATGGAGGACTCGCTGATGGTGGCGCTGCTCGATACCCACTGCAACCTTTATATGGCGCAGACCGCGGAGCGTTATGCCGAGCAGCATGGGATCGCTCGCGAGCAGCAGGATGGATACGCGCTGCGCTCGCAAAAATGCGCTTCCGAGGCCTACCAATCGGGCAAGCTCCAGGCTGAACTGACGCCGGTCGCGCTCAAGGACCGCAAAGGCGCGCCCACCGGCGAGCTCTTCGAGCGGGATGACCATATGCGTCCCGAAACCACGATGGAGGGCCTGGCCAAGCTGAAGCCGGCATTCGGCAAGGGCGGCAGCGTGACCGCCGGTAACGCCAGCGGGATCGTCGATGGCGGCGCGGCCGTGGTGCTGATGCCCTTGAGCGAGGCCGGGAAGCGCGGCAAAAAGCCGTTGGGCCGCCTCATCTCCTGGGGGATCGTCGGCGTAGACCCGACCATCATGGGCAGCGGCCCGGTTCCGGCCACGCGCGAGGCGCTCAGGAAATCCAGCTTGAAGCTGGAGGATATTGACCTGATCGAGGTGAATGAGGCCTTTGCCGCGCAATATCTGGCAGTCGAAAAAGAGCTGGGCCTGGACCGCAATAAGGTAAACGTAAATGGAGGGGCGATTGCGCTGGGACATCCGCTGGGCGCAACCGGTACCCGGCTGGTGATCACGCTTCTGCACGAGCTGCCGCGCCGCAAAGGAAAGTATGGATTGGCAACGGCGTGCATCGGCGGCGGCCAGGGAATCGCCGTGATCGTGGAATCGTTTCATTAAACAGAGGTAAGGCGCGGAGAATTTTATTGCCGTCCAGCGTCAGGCGAAGATCTTTTTCGCAAAGTAAAGAGGAAGACAAATGGAAATCAGAAAAGTTGGCGTGCTCGGCTGCGGGCTGATGGGTTCAGGGATCGCCCAGGTCTCCGCCCAGGCCGGTTATGAAGTTGTGGTGCTAGAGGCCGAACAGAAGGCGCTCAATCGCGGCTTCGAGATCATCGAGAAATCGCTCAACAAGTTCGTCGAGCGCGGGCCGGAAAAGGGCGGCATCACCGCCCAGCAGAAAGAGCAGGTCCGCGCCCGCCTGCGCGGCGCCCAGGACAAGCAGGAGCTGGCCGATTGCGACATCGTAATCGAAGCCATCATCGAGAACATCGAAGAGAAGAAGAAGATGTATGCGTCGCTGGACGGCATCGTGAAGCGAGACGCGATCTTCGCCACCAACACCTCTTCGATCTCGGTAACGGAATTAATGGCGGCCACCAATCGCGCCGACCGCTTCATCGGGCTGCACTTCTTCAATCCCGTGCCGCTGATGAAGCTGGTGGAGGTGGTGCGTACCATCGCCACCGCCGACGCGGTGATGGACATTGCCGTAGACTTCGGCAAAAAGCTGGGCAAAGTCCCGGTGCGCACCTCGGACAAGAGCGGATTTATCGTGAACCGCCTGCTCGTCCCCTACCTGCTCGACGCCATTCGCGCCTACGAGGAGGGGGTCGGCTCGATCCAGGACATCGATAACGCGATGAAGCTGGGCTGCGGCTATCCCATGGGGCCGTTTACGCTGCTGGATTTTGTCGGCCTCGATACTACTTACTACATCACCCAGGTCATGTATGACGAATTCAAGGAGCGCCGCTTCGCCGCCCCGCCGCTGCTCAAGAGATTGGTGCTCGCGGGCTGGTACGGACAGAAGACCGGCAAGGGTTTTTACGATTGGAGCGATCGCAATAATCCGCTCCCGGGCCAATTCTGACCTCCCCGGCGGCATGGGAGGCGTTTTAATTCCAAACTCCGTGAGCGTCTTCCAAATCAGCGGTTAAACTAAAGCAGAGAGCGCGATATGGCCAGCTTCGAAAATATTCGTCTGGAAATTAAAAACAAAATTGCCTACGTGACCATTGACCGTCCCAAGGTGCTCAATGCGCTCAACATGCAGACCATGGAAGAGCTGCGCCAGGCCTTTCACAACATCAAGCACGACAAAGAGGCGCGCGTGGCCATTCTTACCGGGGCGGGGGAGAAGTCCTTTGTCGCCGGCGCGGACATCAATGAGCTGCAGAAAAACAACGCGATCGAGGCCAAGGAATACACCCACAAGGGGCAGAACGTCCTCAATCTGATCGAGAACCTGGGCAAGCCGGTAATCGCCTGCATCAATGGCTTTGCCTTGGGCGGAGGATGCGAGATCGCGCTGGCCTGTACCATGCGCCTGGCCAGCGAGGGCGCAAAACTTGGACAGCCCGAGGTGAAGCTGGGAATCATCCCCGGATACGGCGGCACCCAGCGCCTGCCCCGGCTGGTAGGCAAAGGCATCGCGATGCAACTGCTGCTGACCGGGGAGATCATCGGCGCGCAAGAGGCGCTGCGTATCGGCTTGGTGAATGAAGTCGTCCCTGCTGCCGATTTGCTGCCGCGCGCCGAGGCGATCGCCCAGATGATCATTAGGAATGCGCCGCTGGCGGTCCAGTATTGTATGGAGGCCGTGAACCATGGCCTGGAGATGTCGCAGGAGGAAGGCCTCTTCCTCGAAGCTACACTGTTCTCCGTCTGCTGCGCCAGTGAAGACAAGCGGGAGGGGACCTCCGCCTTCCTGGAAAAACGCGCAGCCAACTTCCAGGGACGCTGATGATTAAATCGCTCACCCTTTTTCGCGCGGCCCGTTCGACGGAAGAATTTCGCAAGCTCGCCGCCTTTTTCACCGCCCTCGGATTCGAGGCGGGCGCGGGCTGGAACGACGAGCATAGCCGTGGAGCGCCGCATCTCGCTCCGGTAGGAAACCTGGAAATCATCGAAGGCCGCGCGCCGGCCGAGCCGGACATCCTGGTAGAGGTCACCGATCTCGACTCGGCGCGCCAGTTTGCCCGTACTTACTTTCCCGATGGGACCGGCGAGATTAAAGATACGCATTGGGATTCGCGGCTCTTTCAGCTCGATGTTGCCCCCAATCTGCGCATCGGTTTCTGGGCCTTCCACGATCCGGCGAAGAGCGAGCCTAAAGCCTTTAAGGGCGAGATGATCGCCACCGGCATGAGGTTTGGCATCGTGGTAAGCCGCTGGAATTCGTTTATCACCGAGCGTCTGCTGCAAGGCGCTCTTGACGGTCTGCGCCGCGCCGGCGCCGCCGCCAAAGACATTAAGATTGTCCGAGTGCCGGGCGCCTTTGAAATCCCCTCGGCAGCGCGCACCCTGGCGGAGAGCAAAGCAGTCGATGCGATTGTCACCCTGGGCTGCCTGATCCGAGGAGAGACTACCCACTATGAGCATATTGCCACCGAATGTACGCGCGGGATCGGCCAGTCCGCGCAGGATACCGGCATCCCGCACAGCTATGGTGTGCTGACCTGCGAGAACCTGGAGCAGGCGATTGACCGCGCCGGCCTCAAAGCGGGCAATAAAGGCTTTGAAGCCGCAATCTCGGCGGTGGAGATGGCCTCGCTACAGAGAAAGATCAAGACCAGCGCCCCGAAGAAGTAAACCAGGTAATCCGCCGATTGCTTGTCCAATAAAATTGCAATTTCGGAAATTTTTCGATTCGATGATTCCATTGCCGCTTCCGGCATACAATCAGGAGAAGTGTTTAATCCACAAATCCGCTGATTTTAGCGCAGCAGAGTACCGCATCTTCAAAGATCCGAATGGCAATTAAATCAGGAAAACGACGTAAGGCCCGCGAGCTGGCATTGCAGATGCTCTTCCAGTCCGATATGGGCAAGCAGGATTCCATCCATGTCCGCAACACCTTCTGGGCCGAGCGCTCCAATGTGGATGAAGAGACGCGCGGCTTCGCCAATGATATTTTTCGCCTCGCGGAAGACCAGGCCGGGGAAATTGACGAGCTGATTACCCGCCACGCCGAGCACTGGCGCATGGACCGCATGGCGGCGGTGGACCGCAACGTCCTGCGGGCCGGAGTGGCCGAATTTCTCGGCTACCCCCAGACCCCGAAGGCGATCGTGATCAATGAGGCCCTGGAGATCGCCCGCAAGTATTCCGGGACCGAGTCTGTGCACTTCATCAACGGCGTACTGGATTCGATTGGCAGGGAGTTGAATCGAAGATAATTCCGCCTCTAATCCTCAGGAATTAAGGCGGCAAGGCATCAGCAGCTCTCTAGGATTCCGGCTGCAAAGGCGTTACACTTAGGAAAATCTACTTTTATCGTCTGGTGTTTCAATGAGAAAGCCCTTTGTCTTTATTTTCGTGCTCCTGCTCGGCCAAATTATGTGGGCCGGCAGCTCCGTAATTGAGGACATCATCGCCCGCGTCAACGACCAAATCATCACCCGCACTGACCTGAATAAGGCCAAAGAGCAGGCGCTGCACGAGATAAAGCAGCAGAATGCCTCCGCCACCGAGAGCGACGCTAGTGCAAAAGAGCGCGAGAGCAGCGCCTTGCGTGACCTGATCGATCAGGACCTGCTGCTCGACAAGGGCAAGGCCCTCGGCATTACCGGCGATACCGAGCTGATCAAGCGCCTTGACGAGATGCGCAAGCAGATGAACCTTGAGTCCATGGAAGACCTGGAGAAGGCCGCCCAGCAGCAGGGCGTCTCCTTCGAGGACTTCAAGCAGAATATCCGCAACGGCATCATTACCCAGGAGGTAATCAGCCGCGAGGTAGGCAGCTCCATCAAGATCACCCAGCAGGAGACCCAGGACTACTACAACAAGCACAAATCCGAGCTCCAGCAGCCGGAGGCGATACGCCTTTCGGAGATTCTGGTGGCGGTCCCGGAGCAGGCCGCCTCCGACGACGCGAGCGTAAAGGCCGCCCAGGACAAAGCCAACCAGATCCTCAAGGACCTCCACTCCGGCCACAAGTTTGAAGACGTTGCGAAGAAATCGTCTAACGGGCAAACCGCCGCGCAGGGTGGCGATCTGGGCTATTTCAAACGCGGCGAACTGGCCAAAGAGCTGGAAGACAAGACCTTCGCGATGAAGCCGGGGGATATTTCCGATGTAATCCGCACCAAGCAGGGGTTCCTGATCCTGAAGGTGGCGGAGCACCATTCCGCCGGCATTCCGCCCATCACTGAGGTGCAGAACCAGATCCAGGAGCAGATTTATTACCAGAAGCTCCAACCGGCATTGCGGGTTTATCTCACAAAACTGCGCGAAGATGCTTATATCGATGTCAAGCCGGGATTTGTGGACACCGGCGCCAGCCCCAATCAGACTAAACCGATCCTTACCAACGGGACCGATACCATCACGGCCAGCAGCAGGAAGGAAAGGAAAAAGAAGAAAACGGGACTGATGTAGCCTCTTCCATGGAGCTCTTTCCTTATTAATAGAAGATCCGCTCTGTATCGATGGGCCGCGGCTGCTTTGCCTCTCCTACACTTGGCTGGCCGGTAAAATCCCTGGTGGTTTTCTCCCTGCAATCGTGATAGCTTTCACTCTCAAACACTGAATGGGGCCCGCTTAGAATGAAGGATTTTTACGTAAAAGATGCCGCCGCATACGAAAACCAGAACATTACCTCATCCTTCATCGTCTCTTCCAAGCAGATCAAGCCGAAAAAGACCGGCGAGCATTTCCTGGCGCTGACCCTCTGCGACCGCAGCGGGCAGATCGAAGCCAAGATGTGGGACAACGTAGCCGAAGCGATCGGCTCGGTGGAGCAGGACGACATCATAAAGATTCGCGGCCTGGTCAACAAATACAATGGCCGTTTTCAGGTCACTATCCATAAGTTGCGGCGCATGTCGGAAGAAGAGATCGATTATTCCGACTACCTGCCCAAGACCACCAAAAACATAGACGAGCTTTGGCAGAAGGTGTGCGAGTTCGTCGCCAGCTTCCAGGACCCGCATTTGAAGGCTTTGATCGAGGCCTTTATGGCCGACCCCGAGATCGTGCTGGCATATCGCACCGCCCCGGCGGCGAAGACCCTGCACCATGCCTTCATCGGCGGGCTGCTCGATCACGTGGTATCGCTGCTCTCGCTCTGCGATCTGGCGGTCCGCAATTATCCCCACCTGAACCGCGACCTCCTGCTCACGGGAGCTTTTCTCCATGATATTGGCAAGATTTATGAGCTCTCATATTCCCGCTCATTTTCTTACACCACCCGAGGACAACTGCTCGGGCACATGATCATCGAACTGGAGATGCTGCATAAGAAGGTCGCGCTGGTGCCCGGCTTTCCAGACGAATTGAAGGTGCTGATCGAGCACCTCATCATCAGCCACCATGGGGAATATGAGTTTGGCTCCCCTAAGCTGCCCATGTTCCCGGAAGCCCTCATGCTGCATTATCTGGACGATCTCGATTCCAAGATGGAGAGCATGCGCGCCCACTTCGAGCGCGAAGCGGGGATGGATTCCGAATGGACCAGCTATAACCCCTCCCTGGGACGCACTTTGCTGAATCCGCAGAAATTCCTGCTCAAGCCGGAGCCGCAAGCAGTGGAGCTTCAAAAAGTGGAGCCTCAAAAACCGCCGGAGCGGCCAAAACCGGCGGAGCATCCCAAGCCCGAAGTCCGGCAGCCTGAGACCGCCATGGCCGCTGCCTTGCGGGCGGCGATCGGCGACGGCAAAGCGTGAAAATAATGTTTGAAGAAATAATCAGCGATAGTAAAAGAACGTCATTCTGAGCGCCATCATCATAACAATCCCTGAATAAGGTCCCGCGAACTGTTTTCTGCAAGTTACCGGTACTCTCGCGTATATTGTTTATGATGCTGACCTTTGCGAAACTAAGGCTGCCGGTGCCCGGCGCGGATCGCAGGGTTCGTAGCCGGTCTGCGACAAACATTCAGACGCCCGGGAGGAGAGTTGCCTAGCCAGCAGCAGGTAAAGTGGTCGCAGCTTCGCGTTGGCGCTACCGTTATCTTCGCCAGCACTGCGCTGCTGGTGCTGGTCTTTCTGATGGGCGGTACCGGCGGGTTCTTCTCCCGCAAGATCACCGTACACTCCTATTTCCAAAACGCCAGCGGACTCACCGTCGGCGCCCCGGTCCGCCTGCAGGGAGTGGACGTTGGCAACGTAAAAACGATCCGCATCAATGCCAGCCGGCGGCTTACCCCAGTGGAAGTGACCATGAAGTTGAGCATGAGATACGTCGACGATCTGTATGAGAATTCGACTGCCAGCCTCTCCACTGCGGGGGTGCTGGGCGCTACCTACGTCGATATCGATAGCTCGCATGGCACGGGAAAACATCTGAAAGACGGTCAGGAGATCAAAACCACCGAGACCCCCGACATCCAGGATGTAATCAAGTCCAGCCAGACCACGCTGCAGAACATGAATGTAATCCTTGGGCAGCTGAATGACGTGGTCGGCGCCATCCAGAATGGGCAGGGCTCTTTTGGCAAATTGATTTACGACCCCGCGCTCTTCAACCGCGCCAACCAGAGCCTGGCGGAGTTACAGAAGCTGATCAATGCCGTGGGCGAAGGCCAGGGCAGCCTGGGCAAGCTCATCAACGACGATGAGATGTATAACAAGCTCAACTCCTCCATCGACAAGCTGAACGGAATCGTCGACCAGGTCAATCGCGGCCAAGGCTCGCTGGGCAAGCTGGTCAAGGACCCTTCCCTCTACAACAACGCCAACCAGACGATTGCCAAGGCCAACCGCCTGATGGATGACATCAACGCCGGCAGGGGAACGTTAGGCAAGCTGGCCAGCGACCAGGAGTTTGCCCGCAAGATCGATCTTACGGTCACCAGGCTGGCGATGATTAGCGAGCGTCTGGAAGCGGGTCAAGGCAGCGCCGGGCTCTTGCTGAAGAATCCGTCTCTGTACAATAATGCCGATCAGATGCTGGTGGAAACCCGTGGCCTGGTGAAGGCGATCCGGGAAAATCCCAAGAAGTATCTGGTGATCCATTTCAAGATTTTCTAAATGTCTTTGCCGTAAAAGGTAGAAGAATGGCCGTGGAACTCTCGCCTTACCGCTGCGTATGTCACACTGGCAGCGCCGGAATTCGATCTTTCTCCGTACCCACAAAACCTAAATGAGGAAACCCTATGCGTATTTCAAAGTATGCTCTTGTGCTGGCCTTCTCGGCGTCCGTGGTGATGGGCCAGAACCAGCCGGCGTCCAGCGCGGACAATAATGCGAGGCCCAGGCAGCTTCCCAGCATGGACGTGACCGCAATCGACAAGACCGCCAATCCCTGCGAGGATTTCTACCAATACGCCTGCGGCAACTGGACGAAGAACAATCCCATCCCTCCCGACCAGGCGGTGTGGGGGCGCTTCAATCAGCTCCACGACAACAATCAGTACATCCTGAAAGAAATTCTGGAGAAAGATAGCGCCGACTCCCCCGGCCGCAGCGCCGTAGAGCAGAAGATCGGGGATTATTACAGCTCCTGCATGGACGAGGCGGCGGTCGAGAAGAAAGGCGCGACCCCGCTCCAGCCCGACTTCAATCGCATCAATGCCATGAAGTCGAAAAACGATATCCTGGCCGAGTTGATCGATCTTCACGCCAAGGGCGTTGGCTCCTTCTTCAGCTTTGGCTCCGACCAGGATTTTAAAGATGCCTCGCAGGTAATTGCGGAGATCGACCAGGGCGGCCTGGCCCTCCCTGATAAGGACTACTACCTGCGCGAGGACGCCAAATCCGCCAAGACCCGCGAGCAGTACCTGCAGCACGTAACCAGCATGTTCAAGCTGCTGGGCGATTCGCCGGAGAAGGCGGCAGCCGAGGCCAAGGTGGTGATGAACATCGAAACCGAACTGGCCAAGGGCTCCATGGACCGGGTTTCGCGCCGCGATCCTACCAAGCTGTACCACAAGATGGAGGTAAAAGAGCTCTCCGCATTGCTGCCCTCCATCGCATGGCAAAGATATTTTCAGGAGGTCGGCGCGCCGGGAACGATTGCCAGCCTGAACGTCGTTGCCCCCGATTATCTTAAGGCGATGAACTCCGTGCTTAGCTCGTCCAGCCTCGACGATCTCAAGACCTATATGCGCTGGCAGGTCCTGCATGAAAATGCGCCGCTGCTCTCCAAGCCTTTTGTGGACGAGAATTTCAGCTTCTACGGCACAGCGCTGACCGGGCAAAAGCAGATTCGCCCGCGCTGGAAGCGCTGCGTAAGCCTGGTAGACCATCAGCTGGGCGAGGCCCTCGGCCAGGCGTATGTGGCGCAGACCTTCGGCCCGGAAGGCAAGGAGCGCACTTTAAAGATGGTGCGGGCGCTCGAAGCGGCCCTGGCGCAGGACATCAAGGGCGTCTCCTGGATGAGCGACACCACCAAGCAGGAAGCCATGAAGAAGCTGGAGGCCATCCAGAACAAGATTGGCTATCCCGATAAGTGGCGCGACTACTCCACGGTAAACATCGTGCGCGGCGATCTGCTGGGAGACTCCGAGCGGGCCAGCGCCTTTGAAGTTAAGCGCCAGCTCAACAAGATCGGTAAGCCTGTAGATAAGACCGAGTGGGGCATGACTCCGCCTACGGTGAATGCCTATTACGATCCGCAGATGAATAACATCAACTTCCCCGCCGGCATTCTTCAACCGCCGTTCTACAGCAACCAGGCGGATGATGCGGTGAACTTCGGCGGCATCGGCATGGTCATCGGCCACGAGCTGACCCATGGCTTTGACGATGAAGGGCGCCAGTTCGATCCGGATGGCAATCTGCGCGACTGGTGGACCAAACAGGATGGCCAAGCCTTCGAGCAGCGCGCGCAATGCATTGTGGACGAATACAGCAGCTTTGAGGTCCAGCCCGGCCTCAAGGGCAACGGCAAGCTCACCGAAGGCGAGAACGTCGCCGATAACGGCGGCATGCGCGTCGCCTATATGGCGCTGTTGAACTCCACCGCCGAGGGCAAGGAGATGAAAGGCGGATCGGCAGGGCCAGAAAGCCCGGAAGGCCCGGCTGCATCCCCGCAGTCGCAGACCCAAACGCAAAGCCAAGGCCAGATGAAAGACGGCTATACTCCGCTGCAGCGCTTCTTCCTCTCTTATGGACAGATCTGGTGCCAGAACGTGCGCGAAGAAGCGGCCCGCCAGCAGACCCTGACCAACGAACACTCCCTGGGACGCTGGCGCGTGAACGGCGTAGTGCGCAACATGCCCGAATTCCAGAATGCCTTTAGCTGCAAGGCGGAAGATAAGATGGTAGGCCATCCAGCCTGCCGTGTCTGGTAGCGGGTTTTATAGTTAATAGAAAAGCCGGCGAAAGCCGGCTTTTTGCTTGCCCTGAAAGCTGAATTAATCCTGCTCTCGTATGGGTTATCTCTGCTTCCAAAAAACCCGCTTTGATTAATTGTTAAATATTTACTTGCTAAATCTGGAGTCTCTGGATTATAAGTGTATTCCTGTTAAGTTGAGGAACGAAAAGCCGACCTTAAACTGTTTGCCCCTCCTTCCTCCCGGCCCTGACTTCCCTCAAGCTTCTTTCCATTTAAGAGGAACTCGATGAACTTACTCTCCCGAGCTTTATTTTCTTCTATCGCCTGTATCGTCGCTCTCGCTGCTTCCACCTTCGCGCAAACACCTGGGCCAGCGCCTGTTCGCGACCCGCAGGCTGTGGCCGTGGTGCAGCAGGCAATTACCGCATTGGGGGGCGCCCAGGCAATCTCCGCCACCGGAATTTGCAGTGCAACCGGCTCGTCTAACCAGTCGCCCAAAGGATGGATGCAGACGGGAACATTCATCTGGAAGAATAGCGGCCATGAATTTCGCTATGAAATGACAACTCAGGGCGGCACGTCCGTTTATGTCAGTGGTCAGGGGCATCCCAGTATTGCTACATCATCAGGCGCTCGCAAGCTGTTTCGCCACAGTAGCGAGGCTAGCTTTCCTCTCCATCTTCCAGGATGGGTTTTGTGGGACGAGTTGCGAAATCGCGATATTGAAATAACACTCCTGAATCCATTGTCGACAGGCGGAACACCGCGTCTTGGGGTCCGAACCAGGATAACTCGGGACACAGTGGAAGCCGATTTAACAGAGCAAAGATGGTACTTCGATGCAAATTCCGGTTTACCAGTAGAAGTTATTTACAACATGCCCAACGATTGGGACGCTGGAAGGCTGACTCAGCTCACTGCGGGTTTGAGCAGCTATGGCCTGGAATCAGGCGTTCTGATTCCTCATCAGATATCTATTCAAGCAGACGGACTGCCCGGCGGAACAGCAGTGATTCAGACCATCTTTTTCCCATCTTCGCTAAGCAGTTCTGAATTCGAAAATCCTACAGGAGGTCGGTAATTATGCGATCGACCTTATACTTCATCGGGACAGTTTTGCTTTTCGCCTGCATTGACTTGATGGCACAGACCAATCCGAATCTGGAGCAGGGTCTTAAGCCGTACGGTTCCTATCATGGCGGCAACCTCGACGTGGTAAATCTCAGTAATGGAAATTTAACGATAAAGATTCCCTTGCTTTCGTACGCTCAACGAGGTGGCAAACTCGATCTGGCCTTTTTTATTCGCCACAACAACAAAGGCTACAGACTGAGATCATGGACAGACCAGTTCGGCACTCATTATCAATGGCAGTGGTACGGCAATGGGGTTGATATTGGCCGCGAGCAGGATATGGGAGTAGGGAAAACGAAGATCGTTGGTACCGATCAAACGGGTAATCCTTACACCATCTATATTTGCAGCATTACAGCGGAGGATGGGTCGACCCATCAGTTGGGCGGATCTGGTATTAGCCAGTGCGGCTCGACAAAATCGATTGATGCGAGTGGATATGCAGTGCAGGGATCAACGCAGCTTACTGCGTTCAACCGGAATGGGCTCCAGCAATCCACTGAGGTTGTCACGGACCCGAACGGAAATCAAATCACATGGAATAGCTCAGGATGGACCGATACATTGGGGCGTCTGATATCCGGTACTGGTGGGTCCACCACATCTGAACCTTCCCCTGGGGTATCTACTTCTGATTACAGTGGCTGTCCGGTGAGCCCGACATCAGCATACGTATGGAACGTGCCAGGACCAAACGGCGGGACAACAACATACAAGTTGTGTTATCTGACCTATTCTTATAGCACTGCTTTTAACATGACAAACGTTCAGGAAACCAGCGGAACCGCGTCCCTGCTACAGGCAGTTGTTCTGCCGAATGGGACTTACTGGTCCTTTGATTACAATTCATATCTGGATGTGGCTGCTCTGCATTTTCCCACCGGCGGTTCGATCTCATACACTTATACCAATCTAAACAACGTTTGGGGATCGGGCAGCAGGGCCGTTGTTTCGCGCAGCATGAATGATGGTACCG
>CAZONJ010000093.1:0-12337 GCA_964581225.1 uncultured Terriglobales bacterium
AGTAATAGACCACTTGAGGCTCGCAGATGTGAGCCCCGCCCCCAACAACTTACAAGCCAATTTGAACGAAAGGAAAACATGTATGGAAAGAAGTAGAGGAAACATGACTGCCCATCGGATGTTCAGCGTGAGAGATCTGGGCCTGGGCAATCCCGAGCCTCACGTGGACCGCGTGATCAAGGTGTTTTTGGCAATCGGTGAAGCGATAGCGGCGCGCTGGATCCAAATGCCGAATGCAATCGTGCTGCTGCAAATGGTCCCAGGGGACCCTGCTTCCGGTGCGATCTACGTGTATGACCGCCAGCATCAGGACTTCTACATGCTCTCGTTCGAAGGCGCAGATGACAACCTGAGCCTGGAAGACTTCTCGCAAGTGCTTCCCGAATACAACCTGCTTCGATACGCGGAGCAGCCCGCCTTGTTGCAAGCCCAATTCCAAACCATCGGGGCGGCGTGAAGCCGCAACCCGAGGAAATTTGACCGAGTTTCGGACCCGGGGTACGAATACAGTGGGAGGTGAGGTATGCACCCTCGAATCCAGGCGAGCGACGAACTTGTCACCCGCTACTTCGAGCTGTTCGTCAACCGGCGCGCCTACACTCTCCAGTCTTCTGCCCCAGATCCGGAAAGCGGCCGTTGCTATTACTATCGTCCAAAAGGACGAGTCTCGTTATCGGAAGCGACGATCCGCAACCATCTCGAAGGTCGGATCACCATTGGCCTATATGCGATCAACCCTAGCACGCAGCGCTGCAAATGGGTCGCCATTGACGCCGATTATTCGCGTGCGTTGGAGGACCTCCTCAAACTGCAATGGGAGCTGCGGCAGGACGGAGTGGAGGCAGCGCTTGAGAAGTCACGGCGCGGCGGGCATCTGTGGATATTCGCCCAGCGACCGCTGCTGGCCCGCGACTGCCGCGTGTACATTCATAGCCTGGCGCACCGCCTCCAAGTACCTGTAAAAGGCGCGCTCAGTGCGCGACCTTCTTCGAGCAGCCCGGCGGTCCTGGCGGAAGGAATTGAGGTATTTCCGAAACAGAACGAAGTGCCTGCCCAGGAGTTTGGCAATGCGCTTCGGGCTCCGCTCGGCGTGCATCGAGGCGCAGGCAAGCGATATTGGTTCTACGGGGCCGATTACAGCCTTGAGGAACAACTTGCTTATCTCTCCCGCCTGAGACGAATGACCGAAGAAGAGATGTCCTGCTTCTTGTCTGGTGTCAACGTAGGGGTGGAGGGTGTGCCTCCGTCGCCATCACCGGTGAAGCACTACAAGCGCAATTGTAGTTTCAGCCGTCGCGAGTTCTTGATTCTCGAACACGTCACCGGAAGGAAACGAAAGACCGGGCGCAACTATTTCACTCGATGTCCCTCCTGCGCGCGGCAGGGCCGCGACAGGAGCGGCGACAATCTTGCGATCTCGATTGTAGATCCTCGCAAGTACAAGTGCTGGGCCGGCTGCAGCAAAGAAGAGATCCGGGCAGCTCTTGGCTTTGCCATTCCAGGCCGCCGTGGGTTAAGCGCGTGACGAACCCGAAACAGGATCGGCTGAATAAAGAAGAAGTGCTCTGCTTGCGTGGTCTGCGATTATCGGCGATATCGCTGAAGAAGCTGCAGCGGGCAGGCATCTACTGTCAACCGGCGATCTCGATTGAATTCGAACAATCGGCGCAGCGATATGTGCTTCGGGGGGTCGAATCAGGCGGTGCGGTCTCAACAATCGGAGCTTACTGCGGTTTCGTTGGCGAAAACGGCACTCCGCTGATAAGCGCTCAGCCGGTCAATTCGGTTGCAGTCAACGGGCTTCATCTGGCCGTGCTCTCTCCAGTCTTGGTGAGGATCCAGTTGTTCCGAACTGGAGCGACTTGCGAACTGCTGATCACACATCAGTCGCTGTCACCAGTCGAAGCAAAGACTCGACCTGTGCTTCGAAGCTCCGTCTTGTTTGAGGGCAGGCACGGCAGATTGGAGATGGAGTTGTGGGGCAAGGACCCGCAACCCAAAGAGATTGCAAGCCCGGTTTTCTACAGCCAGAGTGGAGAGCAGATAACAGCTCCAGACCGATATCATGACACCATTGTTCGCGTGACTGCCGGAGCCTGCTGTATTGGGTGCCGTCAGGCGCATGTCACCGAATTCATCCATTCCCCTGTCGATTCAGGCATGTCTCGTCTGGGCAAGAGTCCCGAAGGGCCGTCTGCATGAAGAACGACCTGCCCCAAATTCAGGAGGTTCTGGGCGACCCCGCTGCTTCCTTATGGTTGAAGGAAGCGCTCCGTTCGGCACTGATTCGCGATCCGGTTGATGCTGCGAATGATGCCGATATATTGGCACGCCTGCTCGACGCCCGCTGTCATGCAATATTGAAGTTTTCGGCCAGCACAAGACGTAAGCGCCGTTGAATTTGGGAGGTGTATGTGACAGCTTCGCTGAATTTACGCACCAATACCTCTGTGAGCATTACTGGCAGTAAACTGCCGAGATTGGTGTTGCAGGCGGACTGCACTACCTGCGGTCGACTGTCCGCGAACGGCAGCAATGAATCTTCGATTCTCGAAATGTCTCTGATGCACTCGGCCTTGACCGGACATGTCGTGGTGCTGAACGGCACGACCGATCTGCCAGAGGACGAGGACCAGGACGGCGATCAGCGATTACCGGTAAGCGCCGGACAATCTGAGAATGGCGACAAAATCTTCTATGTGGACCTGCCCACCCAGGACTGCATCGGAAACGAAGATGGCGCCTGGAAAAACGTTACAAGCTGCTCCACTCTTCAAGAAGCGATTGCCTTTGCGCAAAAGCATTTTGGGGCGGATGAGCAAGGAAGAGTCCGCCTGGTCACAGGTTAAAGGGGCTTTCATCGTGAAAATGTCCGCCGCTCACCCGTTTGCTCTATCCCCTGCTGAGCAGCTGAGAGTGACTTCCTCAATCCGGGGAAGAATACGAAATGAACGCGGATATGGTCCTTCGAACAATGATTGACGCGGAGATCCCGAGAATCTTTGTAGCGCCTGTTTGCAGCAAATGGAGCCATAATACGCATCCAAACGAAGCACTTCGAAGACGTGCAGCCGCTGACCGGCAATCAAATCGATGGGATCTGGGAATCCGTTAATACCATGCCTGCATGGAACCTTCGCGGAAGCGTCTAAGAGATCCAGAGCCAGGTGCCGTGATCTAGCAAGGGAAAGGAATACAGAGTCATGCATGATCAAAAACTTACACTCGAAGAGCAAGCGGCGAAAAGCGCCATTCTCGCAGAATGCGACAGACTGAAGGCCGCAGGCGTCACCTTTGTTGCGGTCCATTTCGACGGCTATGGAGACAGTGGCGCCACGGAGGACGTGAAGTGTTACAACTCGGATTACTACAACTACGACGAATTCCAGGCGGTGCAGCATGATATTTCATGTCTTCAAGAGCACTTTGAAGCCCTGGTTCCATTAGGCTACGAAAACGACTGTGGCGGCTTCGGAGACGTCGTTCTGGATGTAGAGGCGCGCAAAATCACCATCGAACGGAACGACCGCTTCGAAGATTACGAAACAAGCAGCTATGAGGTTTAGTCATCGCCCATCCACTCACCCACGCTCTGAATAGCGCCAGGACATTTGGCGGGCAGTACCAGGACTACCTGGCCATCCATGCCTGGTTCGATGAGTCAAAGGCGTTCTGGGCTGACTTTCGCCATCGCGCCCTCCGCCACCATGCTGAAGGTATCTTCCTGTGCGAAAAGATCTTTGGCATAAGCATCCTTAACAGCGACCATCACCAGGTCCCGGTCCGCTTCATTGGGGAACAGCATGTAAGAGAGGACTTGGGACGCATACCCACCGCCCAGGACTGGTTGACCCACATCAAGCCGCAACGCTGGATGTACGGCCAGCGTCGTGCCGCTGCGCTCATTCAGCCGGGTGATTCCTCATCAGGATGTTCGGGGCCGCTGGCAAAGACCCCAGCCGAGGGCCTGCGCTAAATCTACCCCGCCTTATCGTCAGCATCCCACAATGCCGCACATCGCCGGGAGCATCTGGAGCCTTCGGATGCTGAACGACTCCGTCGAGATCGCGGGCGATTATGTTCATCAACGAACAAGGCTCTCCAAAAGTGAGCTTTTTCCGGGCAGGATTGCTTATTAAAGGTTGATGCCATATGTTTAAATAAGCATTTCTGCTATTAAAGGAACGTTTAATGATGCCCCACTTCTCAGAAGCGAGTTCAAGGCTCGGCACCTACGTTACAACGACGGTCGCAGGCGAGCCGGTAAAGGCTTTTGTCCCGCCTCCGCTCCCCCCTCCCGATCTGAAGTTGAGCGGCCTATACCAGCATTTAGATCGGGCGAATCAGGCCTTGGGCCGTCTCGACGGACTGACCGTGCTACTCCCAGATGTGCGATTCCTGATGTACCTCTATATTCGTAAAGAAGCGCTCGTCTCTTCGCAAATCGAGGGCACACAGTCATCATTCGTGGACTTGCTGCTATTCGAGAACAAGGCCCCCACGACTGTGCCGAAAGAGGATGTCGAGGAGGTTTCAAACTATGTGGCGGCGATGCAGCATGGTCTGCGCCGCCTGGCTGGCGGATTTCCCTTGTCTCTCCGGCTTATCCGGGAAATTCACGCAATCCTCCTCCGGGGAGGACGTGGTACGAACAAGACCCCTGGCGAGTTTCGCCGCTCCCAGAACTGGATTGGTGGGAGTCGTCCTGGTAATGCGGCCTTTGTACCGCCGCCACCTGAGCAAATGATGAGATGTCTGGACGCTTTCGAGCGCTTCCTTCATGAAGACAAACACGGATTACCGCTGTTGGTGGAGGCAGGCCTTGTGCATGTGCAGTTCGAATCCATCCATCCTTTTCTGGATGGAAATGGCAGACTGGGGCGTTTACTCATCACGCTTCTGTTGTGTGCCAAGGGCGCATTAAAAGAGCCGCTCCTCTATCTGAGCCTCTACTTTAAGGCACATCGCGCCAGATATTATGACCAGCTTCAACGTGTCCGGACGGAGGGAGCATGGGAACAATGGCTGGAATTCTTTCTTGACGGCGCGGCAGCAACTGCCCAGGAAGCAGCCGAGACGGCAACAAGGATCCTCCACATTTTTTCCGCAGATCGCAGGAAAATCCAAACAGTGGGACGATCCGCATCATCCGTCCTGCTTGTCCATGAATACATGCAGCGGAAGCCGATCGCCGACATCGCAGCTACCGCGAAATCGCTTAAGCTCTCGGTCCCAACCGTCACAACCGCGCTGAACCATCTCGTTCGCATCGGAGTAGTGAAGGAAATCACCGGAAAGAGAAGGGACCGCCTTTTCACGTACACCCGCTATTTCAATCTCCTGAGCGAGGGAACCGACCCTCTGCGGGTAGGAAAGTCCGCACACCCGACCCGCTAACTTCAGCTTGCCAGCCCCTTAAGACCCGCTTTTGGGTATTAACAAAACTATTAAATTTTACGTCACATGGAGAACAGTCATGGGCCGACTGAATGGACACGCTAATGACTCTAGCGCCAGCCACCTTAAAAGAAAGGATGTAGCGTTACCAGCCGCACTGCCCGGGGCGAACACCACATCGCGATTCACGCCAGAACAGATCGAGCAATTCGTCGCCCAATTGGAAGTTCCCTTTGACCCCTCTGTTATCGAATGGCGCGTTACCAGCACCGGGAACCAAAATGGAAGATCTCGGGGGCTGGTAATTCCCTACGCCGACCAGAGGGCGTACACGGACCGTCTCAACGCGCTCTTCAGCCCGGCCGGTTGGACGCGCAAGTACATAATCCATACCAGCGCCAATTTTCAGCGCGGCAAGGACCAAAAGACCACTGCAAAGGTCTTTGTTACCTGCGATTTGACCATCTTTGGTCTGGGTTCCCATTCGGCCACGGGCGAGGAGTGGACGGATAACGACAATGCCGGGACCAGCGCCGAGGCGCAGGCGTTCAAGAGAGCATGTTCCTGTTTTGGGCTCGGACGTTATCTGTATCACTTCACCGGCATATGGGTGGAGGTGGACGAACGCAAGCGAGCGAAGGGCACGCCGAAATTGCCGGGCTGGGCCACGCCGGAAGGATGGCGGCAGGGCCTGCGGCCCCAGCCAGAAACCGACCAAGGTTCATGGGACTCTGGCGCCCCTGCGAAGAACACGAATACAAATCACGAGCAGCAGCAGGGAAGTAATCAAGGTGAATGTTTGCAACTTACTCGCCAGGTTGAAGCCATGGCGGAACCATTGGGAAAGGGACTCTATCGCGGGCTGTTGAAGACGGTCGCCCGGGCATGGAAACCGAGCGATATTCTTGATGTCGCGGTACTCCAAAATGTGCTGACGCATATGCAGGCCGCAGATCGGGGCTTACGGCGCTTGGAAGCTGCACTGGATAAAACGGGTCCCGAAGCCTTAGCCCCAATTCTGCGATCGCTAAACCTAAAATCTCTCGACCAACTGAACAGTCTCGACATCCTCCAGAAACTTCTCCTGGCTGTCGAAGCGCGAGCCGACGACCTTTCTTAGCTCAAGGCCAGCTCCTCTCATTGCTGGCTTTCGCCCGTCTCCATCTTTTCTCTGCACCACTTTCACCTGCTCCGAGTGTTTCGCAATTTTTGTCCGAACCACCAGCCCAATTATGCGGAGAGAAAACAATTTTCCAGGTGAAAGGCCGAAGCTATCAATCCAAAGGTTTCTAGAAAGGGAAATGACATGAAAGCATCTGGCATATTCGGCGCGCTGCGAACTCTTATCGCTGCACGCCAGCCTGTATTTATCTGGGGAGGGCCGGGGATCGGCAAGTCGGCGATTGTCCGTCAGCTGGCCGAGAATTTGGGTATCCCGCTGCAGGACGTGCGGGCGCTCTTGCTTGATCCGGTGGACCTGCGAGGACTGCCTTTCCTCGCAGCCGATGGCCGCTCCAAATGGGCGACACCTGAGTTTCTGCCGCAAGATGGGTCAGGCATCCTGTTCCTGGACGAACTGAACGCGGCGCCCGCCATGGTGCAGGCCAGCTGCTACCAGCTTGTGCTCGATCGCAGGCTGGGCGAGTACAGCTTGCCGGAGGGCTGGGCGATTATAGCGGCTGGAAACCGCGACTCGGACCGGGCGGTCACCACTCGAATGCCGACGCCGCTGCGGAACCGGTTTGTACACCTGGAATTCGAGGTTGACCTGCAAGAATGGTCGGAGTGGGCCATTCAAGGCGGTTTGCGGCCGGAGGTGATCGCGTTCCTTCGCTTTCGCCAGGAGTTGCTCAGCGCTTTTGATCGCGATGCCAATGCGTTCCCATCGCCCCGTTCCTGGGAATTCGTCTCCCGCATTCTGGACGCCGCGCCAGATCCGGCGGTCGAACATGAGCTGTTTGCCGGAGCGGTAGGGAGCGGTGCGGCAACCGAGTTCTCGGCCTTCCTTCGAATGTTCCGGGAATTGCCTAGCATCGACTCCATTCTCCTGAACCCGCTTACAGAACCGGTGCCGGAAAATGCCGCAGCGCAATACGCCGTGGCCTCGGCCCTGGCGCGCTGCGCATCCGCCACCAACTTTGAGAGGGTCTGCCTTTATCTGGATCGCATGCCCACCGAGTTTCGCGTTCTGTGTGTGCGGGATGCATCGCTTCATGAACCGGGCATTCGCCATACAGCGGCGTATGTTAAATGGGCCATTGCGAACCATCACGTCCTGATTTAGAGATGGTTCTCAATTTCTGGCCCCCGAAGTTCCAGTTTCGCCGGAATTGGCCTTCTTTCGACTCATTCCATAGGAGACACTGCTATGACTTCCATCTCCGATCTCTCGCTATCTTCACGGGCGATGCTTGCTTCGCTCTCGATCAGCACGTGGTCGGCGCGAAAACACGATCCCCAGGCCTCCGAAGAAATTGCCGCCAGGCACGGAGCGCAGGCCGACTCGGGCCGCTATCACAAAGTCCTTCTTGCTAAAGAAGCGTTGGCTGAGATCCAAAAGATCGTCAGTGAAGCCCGGCAGGAACACTATTTCATGACCTTGCCTTGGAACGATGAGGGTTACAGGGTATTGCCCGCCGCCGCTTACATGGACCACGTGCAAAAGATGCGCGCGCTATCCATGCGTTTCACTGGCGCGGTCGATGTTCTGGCCCGGCAGTTCCTCGCATTGATCGACCAGGCGAAAGCGCGGCTTGGAGGCCTGTTTCGAGCGGAGGACTATCCGCCTCCCGATGAGCTGCGCGCCAAATTCTCTTTTGAGACCAGAGTGATGCCGTTGCCCGATGCAGGCGATTTCAGGGTGACCCTGGGCGGTGAAGAGCAAGAGCGGATCCGGCGGCAGATTACGGCTGCGGTGGAGGCATCGCTGCAGGTCGGAAGCCGGGAGCTATGGTATCGGCTCTACGAGGCCGTGCAGCACATGGCCGACCGTCTGAGCGCCTACAAGGTGACTGGAGAAGGTGTAGAACACCCGTTCCGCGACACGGTGGTCACAAACCTGGTGAAACTCGTGGATGTTCTCCCAAAATTGAACGTGATGAATGACCCCGAGTTGGAGCGATTGGCGGAGCAGGTGCGGAGCTCATTGCTCATCGATCCAAAGGAGCTGCGCAAGTCCGAAATGGTTCGTGCGGAGAAAGCCAAAGCTGCGGCGGAGATTGCGCAGCACATGGCCGGCTACATGGCCGCTTATTCGCTTTCAAAAGCTGAGTCGATGGAGGCCGCATGAAAGTCGAGAGCATCCTGGAGCGGAAGCTGGTCCGAGCGCGAGTACAACTTCTGCTGAATCAACCGTTCTTTGGGTCGCTTTGCCTCCGGCTCAAGCTTTTGCCTGGGGCCGTCCCAACCATGGCGACAGATGGGCGCCAGATCCTCTACGATCCCGGATTCGTAGACG
This sequence comes from uncultured Terriglobales bacterium, assembly GCA_964581225.1. Classification (GTDB taxonomy): domain Bacteria; phylum Acidobacteriota; class Terriglobia; order Terriglobales; family Acidobacteriaceae; genus CAYTQA01. Next base: position 8,855 of record CAZONJ010000093.1, read on the forward strand.
CGCTGCGCCCAGCAGAGTTGGAGGCGGTGCTGGCTCATGAGGTCTTGCACTGTGCTCTTGGACATCACTGCCGCCGCGGGCAACGGGACACGCAACTCTGGAACCAGGCCGCAGACCTGGCGATTAATCCGATACTGATCCGAAACGGCTTCACGCTTCCGGCTGGAGCTCTGGTCGACCCCGCTTTCAACAATTTGAGCGCCGAAGAGATCTACGTCCGCCTGCTGCAGAAGACCAGCAACGACCCCAAGATGCCAGCGATCCAACAGCCGCAGCGATCCGGCCCGGGTAGCGCGGCGAATGGTGGTCAACAAGAGATGCAGAACACCTCATCGGGTGCCCCGAATGAAACAGCGGAAAAGGAAGGGAAGGACCCGGAGCAGACGCAGAAAAGAGCTACATCGCCGCGCCCCGGCGGATTCGGGGAAGTTCTAGACGCAACCGATGACTGGGGAAACCCGGTTTCGCAAGCTGAGAAAAGCCATCAGCAGCAGGAATGGAGCATCGCGGCGGAGCAGGCCATGCGATCAGCCAAGGCTTGCGGCCATAGGCCCGCGAACCTCGAACGGCCTGTGAATGAGAGCCGCCAGTCAAAACAGGATTGGCGCACGATCCTGCGCGACTTCATTGCAGCACGCACACCTTCGGGTTATCGCTGGAGTCCGCCCAATCGCCGCTACATCGCTTCAGGCCTGTACTTGCCCTCCGTCGAGCGGAGCGGCCTCGGGCCAATCGTCGTCGCCATCGACACCTCCGGCTCAATCGGAAACGAAGAGTTAGAGCAATTTGCGGGAGAGATTTCGGCGATCTGCGATGAAGCGAAACCGGAGTCCATCCACGTCGTTTATTGCGACGCAGCGGTCCAAGCCTGGCAGGAATTTCAGCCATCCGAGCCCCTTCATCTGGAGCCGAGGGGCGGAGGAGGAACAGATTTCCGCCCTGTCTTCGAGTGGGTGGAGCTTCAACACATCGAGCCCGTATGCCTCATTTATCTGACGGATCTATGCTGCTATTCATATCCCGAAGCTCCCGATTATCCAGTTCTCTGGGTCACCAGTTCCCGCAATACTGCGCCGTTTGGGGAGACCATTCAAATCACCCTCGAATGACCTCGTAATCACCCAGAGAGACAGGTTTGAAAAATTTAGAAGGGGAGGTCACCTATGACGGACTTGCATGTTCCTGTGGTGCCGCTCCCAATCGCGTTATATGAATGGAACGGACTGGTCTTTGAACTCTATCTAGGGGGCCAGCAATACTACCCGGTGAGTATTCGTTGGGAACGACTCAAGACAGTCACAGTCACTCGCGAAGACAATCGTGACCACAATGTCAGCATCAGCCAAGGACAACAAGAGATCACTGCGGAAAAAGGTCATGGACGTGATGGGATTTCCTGAAGCGTGCTTGTTCGCTCCCGATCGAATGGTCGTCTGAGAGACCCGGGATTCAGGCAGCAACATATCGCTGGTCTATTGGTTCAGAAACCGACTACGGCTGCGCCGCCCGTCATCCCCGCCCCAACCGCCGTCAACAGTATCCGCTCGCCCGGCTGGAAGGGCGCGGCCTCACTGCTGGCAGCGAGTGAAAAGGGGATCGTCGCTGCGGAGGAATTGCCGAATTCAGCAATGGTGGAGACCAGGGTCGTCTCAGCTAGACCGAGATTGCGGCGGACGGCCTCCATGATGCGGCCGTTGGCCTGATGGGGCGCAAAGCGGGTGATATCGGCAGCTGTCAGTTCGGCCATCTCGAGGGCATGGCGGGAGCTTCTCGTCATCATCTCGACGGCAAGGGAGAAGATGGCCTTCCCGTCCGGCATCCGCATGAAGAGATCCGTCAATGGAAGCTCTTGCGAGAACGGTTTGCGACTGCCGCCTGCCGGAATGCCGATGAGGTCGTAATGGGCTCCAGCAGAAAACAGGTCGATGCCGAGCACGCCAGTTGCGGGGTCATCGGAGGGAGCCAGCGCCAAAGCGCCGGCGGCATCGGCAAACAGGATCGAACTCGTCCGGTCATTGGGGTCGATCCGGCGACTGAGCACATTGGCAGCAACCACCAGAACCGGCCGCCGGTGGCTGCGCACGAATCCGTCCGCCAAGGCCAGCGCATAAACAAAACCAGCACAGGCGCCGGTGAGATCAATGGCGCCCGACCGGCAAGGCCCAGACGATGGGCCAGCAATGGAGCCGATGGGGGCAGAAGATGGTCTGGCGTCGAGGTTGCGAGCAGCGTCAGCCCGAATTCCGAGGGCGCCAGAGCTGACGAGACCAGTGCAGCCGTACCGGCCCTGAAGGCAAGATCGGTCAGCGCCTCGTCATGCGCCGCATAGCGCCGCGAGCGGATGCCGGTCCGCCGCTCAATCCACCCCGGAGTGAGGCCGAGTTGCCCTTCCAGTTCGTTATTATGGACGCGCCGTTCGGGGGCGTAGCGCCCCAAGCCAATGATGCGACTGCTGATAGAGGTCTTCAATTCTTCAGCATCTCAGGTAAATCCGACGAGGGCAATGGCATCCTCAATAAAAAGTCGACTCTTGAGTGCTGCAACAGGAAAAGCTCATAGAGGGCGTTTCCGTGACGGACCCAAGAACACCTGATTCTGCCCGTTTTGGGCCCAGAATCTTCGTCGCAAGCAGGCAGTATCAGAATCAGCCAGCTGAAGATCAAGCCTGATTCGGCGAGTTTTAGCCTTTCCACCAAGGCCAAAAGCTCGTTGGCCCCAAGACCACTCCCCTAGGCGCAAATCCCTGGCCAGCAGCTTGCCTGCTCCATAGTGATTCGCAACCATCTGATCACCCGAAAATCCAATGAGTACCGAACTAAATGCAGTGCAGCACATCCGGAGAATGCGTGGAGGATCGCAAGCCCATCTTCTCCGGGCCTCCGATGGCGCTTACTACGTCACCAAATTCCAAAATAATCCTCAGCACGTCAGAGTGCTGGCCAATGAGATGTTTGCCACGCGATTGGCGCAATGGCTTGGCCTACCTGCTCCGCGCGTCGAGGTAATTGAAGTCTCAGACTGGCTCATCGCCAACACACCCGATCTGAGGATAGAACTCGCCGGATCTGCCACTCCATGCAGCAGCGGCAAACAGCTGGCCTCGCTTTACCCCGATCTGGAGGCGCAGATCTTCGATTACCTCCCTGAAGGCATGCTTTCCCAAGTTGTGAATCTGGAGGACTTCGCGCGTTCCGTTGTCCTCGATAAGTGGACGGCGAACAGCGACGGACGGCAGGCGATCTTCATCCGCGAACCCAGGGGCCGCCGCTATAAGGCAATATTCATTGACCAGGGCTATTGCTTCAATGCAGGAGAGTGGACATTTCCCGATGCGCCATTACGGGGGGTGTACGGCCGGAACTGCGTTTATGCGACGGTTACCGGGTGGGATTCATTCGAGCCCGCGCTGAGCAAAGCCGAGGAGGCAAATCCTCTCGATCTTTGGCACTGTGCCGAGGCGATTCCTCCAGAGTGGTACGGCTA
>CAZONJ010000094.1:0-12237 GCA_964581225.1 uncultured Terriglobales bacterium
ACCAGCCTGGAGGCGATGCTGCGCGCATCGCTGGTTTCAATGTCCGACCGGGGCATGAAGTAGACCAGCTTACCGTCGCGCAGAAGGCCAATCGAAGGCGAAGAGGGCGGATAGCCGGTAAAGAATGCGCGGGCTTTCTCGGTCGCGTCCCGGTCCTGTCCGGCAAAGACGGTCACCGCCTGATCGGGTTTCGCGCCTTCCTGCCGCAGCGCCATGCCTACGGCTGGACGCATCTTCCCCGCGGCGCATCCGCAGATGGAATTCACGATCAGCATCGTTGTCCCCGGCTGCGCCAGGGCATTTTCCACCTCTGCGGCGGTGCGGGTCTCTTTAACGCCTATACGGGTAAGCTCTTCCCGCATCGGAATCACCATTACCTCTGGATACATTCTGTTAGCTCCTCCCAAAACTTGGATCTGGGACATCCCTATTGTAGCTCACAGCCATATCATGCTGTACTCTGAGAAACGTGGAGATCAAAACCAATATCCCACTCGCGCCGTATACGACATTCAAAGTTGGCGGCCCGGCCAGATATTTTCTCGAAGCCCGCAGTGAAGCCGAGGTCCGGCAAGGGCTGGACTACGCGCAGCAGCACCGCTTGCCTTTGTTCGTGCTGGGCGGCGGCAGCAATCTGGTGGTCTCTGACGATGGCTGGCCGGGGCTGGTATTAAAAATCGCCGTCCCCGGAATCACCCAGCAGCCGGCTAATGGCAAAGTTATTTTTCAAGTCGGAGCTGGAGAGGATTGGGACACCTTCGTGGCCGCCACAGTCACCTCCAACTGCGCCGGGGTGGAGTGCCTGAGCGGCATTCCCGGAACGGTGGGCGGCACGCCCGTGCAGAATGTGGGGGCTTACGGGGAAGAGGTGGCGGAGACCATTACCGAAGTCCGCGCGCTTGAAATCTCTTCGGGACGCACACGGGAGTTCAGCAACGCGGAATGCGGATTCAGCTATCGGACCAGCATCTTCAATTCCACCGAACGAGGGCGCTACATCGTCCTGGGTGTAAGCTTTGCGCTCACTCCCGGAGCTCCGCCGCGCATCGAGTATGCGGACCTGAAAAAGTACTTCGCCCCGGCCTCCTCCGCGCCGACTTTGGCGGAGACGCGCCAGGCCATACGGTCCATTCGCCAGAGCAAGGCGATGCTGATCGTGCCCAACGATGACGATTGCCGCAGCGCCGGATCGTTCTTCAAGAACCCTATCCTTTCCTCCAGCGAGTATGCAGATTTACAGCAGGCGGTGAAGCGGATGAATAAGCAAATTCCTACCTATCCGGCGGAAGATGGAAAATTGAAGGTCTCCGCCGCATGGCTGGTGGAGAATGCCGGCTTTCATAAAGGGTACACACTGGGGCCGGTGGGCATCTCCAGCAAGCACTCGCTGGCGATTGTGAATCGTGGCGGCGCCAAAGCTGCCGACATTCTGGCGCTCAAAGAGCAGGTGCAGCGCGGAGTGGAGGAGCTGTTTGCGGTGCGGCTCCATCCTGAGCCGGTGTTTGTGGGATTCTAGTCCTGCACTTCCATTGTGCGGCCAGGGTGCCGCTCCAAGCAGCATCTCACTCCAGAGCTGCTGCCGCATGAAGGGCGGCAGTGTGCCTCCGCAGCCCTGGAAATGGCATCTTAGCCGATATGGCTAAATTTTATTTAAAGGAAGTGTAAGATGAGCAAGCTAATCCTCTCCACGTTTCTCGCATTCTCCTTAAGCTGCTTTGCGCAGACCTCGAGCAGCTCCGACAATTCTGCCGGGCAGCAAGACAATCCATCAAGCTCGCCCGCCCAAACCACCACAGCACATCATCACCATCGCACCGCTACCGCAGACGGAAAAGCCGGCGCGCAAGGCTCCGACACTGTTTTTGTGAAGAAAGCAGCCGAAGGCGGATTGGCGGAAGTTGAGTTGGGCAAACTCGCGACCGAGAAGGCCTCCAGTGATGACGTAAAGCAGTTTGGCCAACGTATGGTGGATGACCATAGCAAAGCCAACGATCAATTGAAACAAGTCGCCTCGCAAAAAAACCTCACTCTTCCCACCGATCTCAATGCAAAAGATAAGGCCCAAAAGGACCGCCTTTCCAAGCTCTCCGGTAAGGCCTTTGATCGCGCTTATATGCGCAGTATGGTGATGGACCACACCAAAGATGTGGCCGAGTTCAAGAAAGAGGCGAATAGCGGCGCCGATCCTGACGTAAAGAACTTTGCCTCGCAAACGCTGCCCACGCTGCAGGACCATTTAAAGTCGGCGCGCGACGTCGCTTCAAAAGTGGGCGCGGCAGGAAAAGGGAAGGCAAAGTCTTCCTCTTCCACAAATCAGGGCCCCTCTTAACTCCAGTGATTAGTCTGTATGTGCCCGAATTTGAAACAGTTTGGGCACGTGCAGCCCTTTTGCCTGCCGGTTGATGCATAAGTAACAATTCGCATCGATAATTTCTTCGTTCTTTTGGCGGATTCTGTAATCCTATAGAGAAGGATCAAGACCATCTCTTTATGCTCATTAAAAAGCCCAGCGATATTCCGTCTTCTGAAATCACCAGCAAAAGCCTCTACATGGACCGCCGCAAGTTTATGACCGGCGCATCCGCCCTCGGAGCGGCGGCGCTGATCACCGGCTGCGTGCGCGAGGTGGTTTCTCCTTCCTCGAAGGTGGAAGCCGGCGGCGCGAAGCTCCAGACTGCAAAAAGCCCGTTGAGCACCAGCGAGACGCTCACTTCGTACAAAGACATCACCAACTACAACAACTTTTACGAATTCAGCACGGACAAATACGCTCCGGCGGAGCTGGCAAAAAACTTCAAGACACGCCCGTGGACGGTCTCGGTGGAAGGACTGGTCAAAAAGCCAAAGACCTACGACATCGATGCGTTAATGCATCTGCGTCCCCTGGAAGAGCGGATCTACCGTCATCGCTGTGTCGAAGGCTGGTCGATGGTAATCCCCTGGGTGGGTTACTCATTGAGCGAGCTCATCCAATTAGTGGAGCCCACGTCGAAGGCGAAGTACGTGGAGTTTGTCTCGATCGACGATCCGGCGCAAATGCCCGGACAAAAAGACCGCACGCTCCTGGTGTGGCCATACACCGAGGGCCTGCGCATGGACGAAGCGATGCATCCACTTACCCTGCTATGCGTCGGGCTATACGGCGAAACCCTGCCCAACCAGGACGGCGCCCCGGTGCGCATCGTGGTGCCGTGGAAGTACGGCTTCAAGAGCATCAAGTCGATCGCGAAGATCAGGTTCGTCGATTCCGAGCCTAAGACCGCGTGGGACCAGGCAAATCAATATGAGTATGGGTTTTATTCCAATGTGAATCCGCACAAAGACCATCCGCGCTGGAGCCAGGCCTATGAGCGCCGAATCGGTGGTGGCCTGTTCTTCAACCGGCGCAAGACGCTTATGTTCAACGGCTACGAAGATCGGGTTGCAGGCCTTTACAAAGGCATGGATTTACAGAAATACTTCTGAGACCCTGTGACTCGCACCTATCTCATCCTGCTCAAGGTCATCGTTTGGATCCTGTGCCTGTGCCCTCTTCTGGTGCTGGTGGCGAAAGGGTCGCATCTGGTCGCGCAGGACCTGGGAGCGGACCCGGTAAGCGTAATCACGCTTACCACCGGCCATTGGACGCTGATCCTGCTGCTTACCACTCTGTCGATTACTCCATTGCGCCGCATTACCGGATGGAATTGGGTGATCCGCTTCCGGCGTTTGGTGGGCCTGTTCGCATTCTTTTATGGCTGCCTGCACCTGCTGACGTATATATGGTTCGACAAATTTTTTGATTTTAGCGAGATGCTGAAGGACATTGCGAAGCGTCCCTTCATCACCGTAGGATTTCTTGCCTGGCTTTTGATGCTTCCGCTGGCCATTACGTCAACCGCTGCCAGCATCCGGCGGTTGGGAGGAAAGCGCTGGCAGGCGCTGCATCGCCTGATTTACTTCAGCGCAATTGCCGGGACAGTGCACTTCTGGTGGCTGGTGAAACGGGACATCCACCGGCCGGAAAAGTATGCTGCCGTATTGGCGGTGCTGCTGCTCTTCCGGATTTCTTATTGGCTATGGGGGCGCCGGGCCAAATTTCAGGCCAGGACAGCAAAACCATCGCTGGCGCCGCAATAATTTCGTGCGTATCTTTACGATTGGGCGTCGAGAGCGGCGATCTTCTGATCAAGTTCGCCGAGCGCCTGCTTGAGGGATTCCCGGTAACGCTCGTTAGTGGCCTCTTCGATCTGCCGCAGGACCCGGGTCCGCGAAAGCATCAGGCCGTCCCGCTCTCGCTGCCGCTTCTTTTTTTCTTCCGTAACTGCCGGAACATGGTCCGATTGTCCATCCCGTGCAGCTTCCATTTGCGACTCGACCGATTTGCTTTCCCATCCACGCGCCATATACAAGATTATATGCGGCCTTCATGCGATCCAGCCGCGCTGCAAGCTATAATCGGGAACTTTTGGATTTTTTGAGGTCTTCGCTGATGCGCTACAGCTTTATTTTTGCCTTCGTTCTTGCTTTGTCGCTGCCGCTTTCTTTGCTCGCTCAGGGCGGAAGTTCAAACCATGCCCCTTTATCGCCGGCGCAGCAGTCGGCGCGGGACATTTTTGAGCAGCTCATCGGAATCAATACCACCGACACTCCCGCCGGAAACGTAACCGCCGCTGCGGAGGCAATGGCTGCCCGGCTGAAAGCCGCCGGATTTCCGGAGCAGGACGTAAAAGTCCTTGGCCCTGCCGCTACCAAGGGAAACCTGGTGGTCCGGTATCGCGGGCGCGGCGCGGCCAAACCGGTGCTGTTGCTTGCCCATTTGGATGTGGTGCAGGCGCTGCGCAGCGATTGGTCGATGGACCCCTTCAAGCTCAACGAAGTGGACGGATATTTTTATGGACGCGGTACCAGCGACATTAAAGAGGGTGACACCTTCTTAGTCGCAAACTTCATTCGCCTGAAGAAGCAAGGCTGGGTCCCGGAGCGCGACCTGATTATGGCGCTTACCGCGGATGAGGAAGGCGGCAATTACAACGGCGTCCAGTGGCTGGTGAAAAACCATCGCGATCTGATCGACGCTGAATATTGCATCAACACCGATGCCGGCAACTTTCAGGAAAAAGATGGTAAGAGGCTTCTGCTGGGCATGGAGACCAGCGAGAAGAATTATGTCGATTTCCAGTTGCAGGTGAAGAGCAATGGCGGGCACAGCTCGCGCCCAACCAAAGACAATGCCATCTATCACCTCGCAGAAGGACTCACCCGGCTGGCGCAGTTCGAGTTCCCGGTAAAACTCAATGAGACGACCAAAGGATTTTTCGAGCGCACCGCCGCTTTTCAAAATCCGCAGGACGCGGCCGCTTTTCGCGTCATTGTCCATGAGCCGGGAAATCAGCAGGCCATCGCGCAGCTTTCCCAGACGCCTTACTTCAATGCCTTGCTGCGCACCACCTGCGTTGCTACCCGGCTGGAAGGCGGGCACGCCAATAATGCGCTGCCCCAAACCGCGACCGCGGTGGTGAATTGCCGCATGTTGCCCAACGATCCACTGGAGAACGTGCAAAGCACGTTGAAAAACGTCCTCGCCGATGGGCGCATCAATCTCAGCCTGGTCGAAGAGGCCATCCCTGCCCCCGCTTCGCCGATCAATCCGTTGATCGTGCACAAACTGGAAGAGCTTAGCGCCCGGCTTTATGGCGGGATTCCGGTAGTCCCGGTGATGGATACAGGCGCAAGCGATGGCAAATACCTGCGCATCGGCGGGTTCCCTACTTATGGCGTTCCGGGGGTCTTTATGGACGTGAATGATGACCGCGCCCATGGACGAGATGAGCGCATCGCAGTAAAAGATTTTTATGATGGAGTAGAGTTCTACTACCTGTTCATCCAAAGCCTCGCGAGCCGATGAGCCCGCGCTTTTGCAGATGGGATTGCTGGAACGCTGCGACTACCCTCGCCGCAGTTCCAGTGCGCGCTCGTATACCTTTACGTACTCTTTGGCCGAGCGTTGCCAGGAGAAATCTTTTCTCATTCCATTCTGCATAAGGACCTTCCAACTGCTCCGGTTTTTATAGGCGGCAAACGCCTTATGCAGGCTGCGCAACAGCTCGCGACCGCTGTAGCTTTCAAATTTGAAGCCTGTCCCCTGGTTTGAGCTGGGCTCCCACTCGTCAATAGTATCGTCCAGGCCGCCGGTCGCCCGCACCACGGGCACAGTACCGTACTTCAGGCTGTAAATCTGGTTCAACCCGCAGGGCTCATAACGCGAAGGCATGAGGAAGATGTCCGCAGCGGCCTCGATTTTGTGGGCCAGCGCGTTATCGTAGGCCACTTTGACGGCCAGCTTTTGCGCATACTGCTTGTGCAAATTGAGAAACATCTGTTCATAACTCGGGTCGCCGGTCCCGAGCACTGCCATGGTCACCTCTTCCTGCAGCAGCTCTTTGGCAACGCGAGTGATCAAATCAAAGCCCTTTTGCGCCGCAAAGCGGGAGACGATCCCGATCAACGGCGCCTGAACAAGTTCCTCACCCAATCCCAGCTCTTTTAACAGCTCCCGCTTGCACTGTTCTTTCCCTTGCAGCTCCTCGACCGAGTAGTGCGCGGGCAGAAAGGGGTCGGCCTCAGGGTTCCACTGGCGGTAATCCACGCCATTCAGGATTCCGGTAAGATTTGCTGCGCGCCGGCGGACGACCGGATCGAGCCCAAAACCATATTCCGGGGTCTGTATCTCCTGCGCATATTTGCGGCTTACGGTAGTGATCCAATCGGCATAGACGATTCCGCCTTTCATGAAATTTAATTGACGGTAGAACTCAAGCCGGTCCAGGGTAAAGAGGTCCCACCCGAGCAGCAGGCGAGGCATGATGGTAGCCGGAAATACGCCCTGATATCCCAGGTTATGGATGGTGTAGATACAGGCGGTCGCGTCAAAGGTGGGATCGAAGGAATATTGCGTCCGCAGCAGGACAGGGACCATTGCCGCCTGCCAATCGTGACTGTGAAACAGGTCAGGGACGCCGAGCCGCTTGGATGATTCCAGCACCGCCCGGCAAAACATCATGAAACGTTCCGCATTGTCAGGATAATCGCCGGCCGGCGTCCCGTAGAGAAAATCGCGATAGGAAAAGTCAGGATGGCTGACGAAGTAGTACTGCACTCCGGAATGTTTTCCGCCGTCGAGTATCTGGCAGAAGCGCAGATGATCATTGAAAGGGATGGTGAGATTGGAGACGACCACCGGGGCATTTTCCAGCTTAGTGATCTTGTAATGCGGCAGGAATACCGTCACTTCGTGGCCCAACTCCGCTAATGCCTGAGGCAGTGCGCCGATTACATCTGCAAGTCCGCCGGTTTTGGAAAACGGGACCCCTTCGGATGCAGCAAAGGTAATGCGCATCAAACAACCCCTCCTATAGTGGACTCTCCGGTGTCAATCCCGTAAAGCTCGTGAAGCGGAGCTCAACTCTGAGACATGTCACACTGGCGTAGTTTTGAAGGCACAGATAAACTTTCAGTCTAATGTCCAGACAAAAAGCGGTCAACGAACGCAGCCCTTCCAAGGCCCCAGGGAAAAAGAGCTCCCGTCCTAAACTCGGCCAGAATTTTCTTGCAGATAAAAGCTCCGCCGCTCGCATTGTGGACGCTCTGGGCGATATCTCTTCTTCTGTAGTGCTGGAGATAGGTCCGGGACGGGGAGTGCTCACGGAAACGCTTGCTCAACGCGCCCGGCGGCTGATCGCGGTGGAAATCGACCGCCTGCTGGCTGTCCAGCTGCGGGTAAAATACGGGACGCGGGAAAACGTGGAGATTGTGGAGGGAGACTTTCTTGCGATCGATTTAAACACGCTGCTTGGCCCCAAGATCGGCACCATGGCCGACCGGCAGCATCTCGATCTTGCCCACGTCAAAGTGATCGGAAACTTGCCGTACTACATCACCTCCGACATCCTGCTTCGTCTGTTCTCTTATCACCATTTGCTGGACAGCATTGTCATCATGGTGCAACGCGAGGTGGGCGACCGGATCGCGGCGAAACCGGGGACCCGCGATTACGGATTGCTCTCGGTGACGGCGCAGTTTTATACCGACGTCGAAAACCTGTTCACCTTGCCGCCGGGCGCATTCGCGCCGCCGCCCAAAGTCCATTCCACGGTATTGCGGATGAAAGTCGCTCCCAAAGCCGCCCAGTTGGGAGTGGAGACAATCCCATTTATCTCGTTTCTCAAGCTGAATTTTGGGCAAAAGCGAAAGACTTTGTTGAACAACTTAAAGCAGCGTTATCCGGAAGCAGCGGCCAAGGCTGCCATTAAAGCGGCCGGCATCCGGCCGGACATTCGCGCGGAAAACCTCTCACTGCAACAGTTCGCAGAGATATTCCATGCGCTGAAGGAAGAGGTTTTTCTGTAAAGCAAAGTCCGGGGAGGAAGGCAGCGGCCCAGCCGCCTTCCCTATCTGGGATTTTGTCCCCGCGATTCGGATCGGCTGCTTGGCATGGGAGTGGGACGAGCGCCCATGTTTGAGGACTGGCTGGACGACATAGCTCCCGGCTCCATTCTGGGCGAAGACATAGGAGCGGAGGCGCGTGGAACAGCCGCGCTCGAATTTCCATTCATGCGCTGCTGGCGCGATGGAACTTGCGCGTGACCGCCGTTGGTCATTACGCCCGCCTCGATACCGAGGTCCCGGGGAGAATGGTGGACCAGCGCCTGATCGAGAGAGAGCAGCGGCCTATGTCCCGGACCTCCGGTTCCCGTGGTTGGCCCTGCCCCGACCATCACAGTGGTTGTTCCAGTTCTGCCGGCGGCTGGAGGTCTTATGGGCGGGAAAGGATGGCGAGTGGGCCCATACGCTCCATATCCCACTGCTGGTATGGCGGCCCAGTTGGTCAACCGATTTGACGGCAGCCAGCAATAGCCAGCGCCCGAGGCCCACGTCCAGCTTCCGTAGTGATAGGGCATCCATCCCCAGGGATAAGCGGAGGCGAATGTCCATCCTAATCCCGGATAGAAGACCCAGGCGCCATCGCTGAATGGGTCCCAACCCATGGGAACATAACTCGGACGCCAGCAGGAGCCGTATCCCGGAACGTCCAGGAAGCCACCATAAAAATTCAGGTCAGCCATACCGTAACGCGCCGTATGCCGGTTTCCGTAGGAAGCGGCTGAAGCGTAGTACGAACGGTAGGAGCGACGATCGGCGTCCCACTTATCGAAAGGCTCAGGCTCGATTTTCTTTGCCAGCTCAAAGTGGCTGGGATCGTTGTTGTTCAGGGTGAGCGTCTCGCCTTTTTTAATCCGAGTCTCGGCAATCGAACTGCCGGTCACCTGCACATCGCCTTTGAAAACCGCCAGGTTGAGAGCGACGTCCCCTGCGTTCAAGCGAAAATGCGCTGACTTCAGTGGAACAAAGGTTTGCTTGCCCGCGGAGATCTGAAAAATATCATGATGCTGATTTTCAATATCGAAGTACGCTGTCCCCTCTTGCAGGGAGAGCAGGCTGGTCCGGTCGCCATTGCTGCTTAAACTCAATTCATCGACATTCAAGAGCGAGTTCGGCGCCAGGCGTACCGCGCTGCCGTTCTCGAATTCAATCTCCGCCTGCCCATCCCCGCGCGTCTGTATCCTTGCCCCGTGGACCACCGGCATATTTAAGATGGCTTTTTCGAACCCTTTTCCGTCTGCACGGTCCAGCTCCACATCTCCCTGGAGGTCACTCAGGCGGACAATGCGAATATTTGAGTCAGCCCAAGCCTCAGGCAGGAACTGAAAGAGGAAGAGCAGAACAGAAATCAGCGAGAAAAACCGAAACATTAAGACAGATTGGTTCGAGCGATGCGTCATAATGTGCTCCTTTGCCCTTGCTTGGGCCGGAACCGTGGCATGCCCTGTTATTCAGATGAGAGGGAGGCTTTGCAGCTCCCAGTTACATTTGCAGGCATACTTCTATACTACACATTCAGATGCTGCCTATCACAAAAGTTCTGTTCTTGCGGCCTTTCCCGCAAGCTTCACTGCTCCTCCTGCCGAGAGGCCAGCTTCAAAAGACGGGCGGCCCGCAGCCGGGCGACGTGAATGATGGAAACGTCGTTGGCGAGCTGCTGCAACAACGGGGACAGCACATGCAATTCGGCCAACTCTCCGTGAGAGGCCATCTCTTCCATTTTGGTGAGTTCCTGGTTCAGTCCCAATTTTTCAAAACGATATTCATATGCAAGCCTCTGCCCAAATTCCAGGGTATTCGAAATATGCATAGCGATATCGGTGAGATCGCGGATCGCCTGATTGTCGGACCAGTTGTAGCTCGTCTGCGTGCTCTTTCCATTCGCCGTGTACACCAGCGTCTTCTTTCCGGTAAACGCAATCGGATGCTTGCGATATTCAAAATCCCCCTGGAAGTAATCGGCGGCTTTGGCCAACTCGAAGATCTTTTCGCGGAGCGCAGGGGCGAGTTGAAAGCTCTGGCGGTAAATATCTCCATGCAGCTCTTTTGAGTCCTCCTGATCGCCTATATCGGGCGGCGGCTGGTAAGCAGGATTGACGGGAACTTCGGCATTGAGGACCGGCCCATCATCCTGCGACTGATAGCTGGCGCTCCCATCCGCGCTAATTTTTATCTCATACCGGGCGGGATGCATCTGGCTACTGAAGAACTTGAATGTCACGGTAGGGCCCTTCGCGACCGGACGCGATCCGGGTCGAGTTGCCGCTGGCTTCTGGCAGAAGAGGACACCGGAGAAAGAGCCAACAAAAAGTACAAAAAGGACCAACCGATTGAAAGAGCATCGGGCCGCCATTTTTTCGTTATCCTTGGCCAATTGCATGATAGCGGCCCAGGGTGCTGGCGGTATGGAGGTGGCAAATGGCGATGGCCAAAGCATCGCTGGCATCGAACGGCCCAGGCGGGGAATCGAGCTTCAACAGCCGCATGACCATGCTCTGCACCTGAATCTTGTCCGCCCGGCCATAGCCTACAACAGCGGACTTAATGGCCAGCGGAGCGTACTCGGCCACCGGCAAGCTGGAGTAGGAGGCAGCCAGCATGGCGACCCCGCGCACCTGCCCTAATTTGAGGGCAGATTTTGCATTTACCGAGTAGAAAACCTCTTCGATGGCAACAATATCGGGAGAAGTGGATACGATAAGTTTTTGCAGCTCTTCAAAGACCTGCGCCAGGCGCACCGGAAGGCTCTGCTGCTTGTAAAGGCAAATTGCGCCGGCGGTGACGCACTCCAGATCACCGCCCGATTTCTGCTCTACTACCCCATAGCCGGTATACTCTGTGCCGCAATCGATTCCCAGGACTCGCATCAAGAGCAGTTTAACCCGAAAAAGCAGTTTCGAGTTTCAACTTTCAAAAGCGATCTGCGTGCGGCAATCAGGAGCTCTCTAAGCACCCCATTGGCCATTTGGATAGTCCTCCCCGCAGTTCAGCTACTTACATCGGAGCTGGGGGCAACTGCATCTAAATAATCGGGCGCCTCTCGCAGTATCCTGATGAGCGCCGGATGAGGAACAGGTGAGCTGGATCGGACAAGTTTTCACCAAGCTAAGCATAGTAGCAGCACTGGGGGCGGTGGCCCTGGGGCAGAGCCAGATAACGCCTTCGCCATATCCTGGAGCTTCTGGCAGGGAGGTCCGCCTTCTGGCTGGGCCCATCGTGCAAAACCTGAAGGACACATCGGCCACCATATTCTGGATCACCAACGCGGATGCCGGGACCATCCTCCGCTATGGGATCGACCGCGACCACCCTGACCAGAGCGCGATTCCACAAAATCCGAATCCACGGAGCTCCGGGAATTTCCAGGAATTCAGCGCCCGGCTCACGAACCTGCAGCCCAACAAGCCCTATTATTTTCAGATCGTCTGCCGGGATGGCCAGCTAAAGGGCAGTGGCACTTTTGAGACCGAGCCCACCGGATACGCCCAGAACGAGATCGTCATCACGGACGGGCCAGTGATCGAATTTCTCGACAGCAACAACGCCGAGATCGCATGGTCCACGAATCTCCCCTCCAGTACCCTGGTGCGCTACGGCGACGATCCCAATGCCCTGGTGAAAACCGCCCGGGCGCCATGGGGACAGAATACGCATCGCATCGCCTTGCACGACCTGAAACCGGAGACGACTTACTATTTTGTGGTCGAGTCGGCGGAGGCGAAAGGCGTCGGCACTATGGCCAAGAGCGCGGAGGCCCAGTTGAGCACCCCGGCAGCGGGGGAACAGGCCCTGACCAATATCGTGCCCGCGCAGTAA
>CAZONJ010000095.1:0-12193 GCA_964581225.1 uncultured Terriglobales bacterium
CAACAAATTGTAACTGATTGAAAACAGACGGCAGCGACAACCCGATTTAGCGCCGGAAGTAGCACCTGGGAAGAGTTATTGGACCCTGATTGGACCCTGATTTTTGGACATCGCCGCAGGAAAGCGAGAGTCCAAAGTTTGATGAAGTCAGATCACAGAGAGTCGTAGTGAGTAAGCTTTACCATCCGTGGATCAGAGGCTCCCAAACAAACCGCCAATTGCGCGAGCTGGGTATCCGAATAGCCGCCACCAAGTAGCTCTTCGAAGCCAGGCTGGATCACGTTCGTACCTTCCACAACTCCTTCCCCAATTCCTCGCCTCAGCAAAGCACCCTTAACGCCTTCAACCAACGCCGTCTTGACCGGCGCAATAGCACTTGAGCCACCGGTGACAACCAACTCTAAGTAGGGCTTGTGTGGCAGGCGTGTGTTATCGCGTACATCGTGAATATAGCGCGAGACATGCTTCGCGATTTCCTCACACCACCTGGAGACATATGGGGTGCTATACCAGTCCGTAGTACCACTCGTCTTGTAATCTTCGGCCTCTAACCGTGTTCCTCGTCTACCCTCCTGTTGCCAATGATCGTAGATTTGATCCGTTAACCAATTTCCTGCCATCTCAGAAGCGACGGCCGCAGGGAACCAGATCAGCATGGGTTCCATTGGTTTTTTAGTGGTTGGATCAGGGCGAATTGTGCGAAGCATGTAACCTGCATCCGTTGAGCCGGCTCCAATATCGATTACCAGCACCTTTCTGAATTTCCCCTCAGCAGAGGATGCAGGATCACTGCCAGAAAACAACTCAGGTTCTCCCTCGGCAATGTACGGGAAACCAGCAGCAGCCGATTCGAAGACGAACTCCCAATCGATGCCGTCATTCGTGCCTGATGCGCATCGCCTATACATCTTGTAGTCGTAAGTATGAGGGAATCGTTCAAGCCCTGAAGCGTCAGCGTTTCGCGTCTCAATTAGCTTTCTGATCGCGGTAAGAGGCATTTGAATACCAGTTTCCTCGGAGCGCAGCTCTCCTGAGCTAGAATTAATCACTCCGAAGGCAATCACGGCTGCATCTCGGTAAGCTTGCAAGGCCGTGATCTTTTCCGGCGTCGTCCAGTGTGGATGCGAAAATCTGATCGTCAGCTTTTCAAGTTCCTGAAGCTTGACGCCTTTCGAACTCAATTTTGTCGCTGCGTCAGATAACAGTGTCGCTAGCGAAAACACTACTGCTTCGCCTAGTGTTGCCCCAATATCGGAACGCTCACCTGTCCAAACTGCCTGTCCTGGATCGCGGATGAGTTTTCCTTTTAATCCACTGACCCCATGATGATCCTCGGTGTAACGGCGTGTGAGAGGAAACATCGCTAGACAATCGCCTAAACGCCAGACTCGCGAGTCCCAAATTTCGCCGACATCGATTCGGCCACGAGAATCCTGATAGCACCATTTGGATGAATGGGTTCCCCAATCCACTCCCAGATAACCATCCATTGTTTTCACTCCATTTGCTAAAAAGTGTCTCACGAGGTCGCGACAAGCGCTCGAATAACTACAGAGGACCGCGGCGGATCTACGAATTCAACCCAAGGTCGGGTCAACCGGACATCACCTGATGCCGGTTCACTGCCTTCGTGAAGTCGGCTATCGTATTTCACAAGTTGCCCCGGTTCGCCCTTGAGATAGAGGCGAAAATGCTTTTCGCATAAGGTTCGAAACCGGTCAAACGCTTCCCGTGTGGCTGACTTTTCGGCTGCGTTGTCCCAAAGAAATAAGAGCAAGCTCGCTGCTTGTCTGATCTCTGGCGCATCTGCAGGGTTGGCATAGCTCACTTCGCGTGTATCGCGTTGAAGGCCAAGTGTCGTCACGATCCACTCTTGGCTGGATGCGGGCCAAACCGCAGACTCTCGCCGCAGAAGCTCTGTCAAATCTTCCGCGATCTTTTGCCTTAGCAATTTGTTGGTGCGAACTAACTCGAAAAGTGAAGCAGCCTCGCCAATATCAGCCCGGCTTAGCAAATCACGGAATGCCGAACTCAACTTCTCCGCCAAAATGGTGCTGAGATTGTTGATATTTGCTCTATTGAAGAGGTCATTCGGGTCGGTGTCTGCGAACTCGGCAGCAGATCGTGCATATTCGAGGCAGGCACGCCAAGACAAATCCTGTTCCGCCCGCTCACAAATGGCGATAAGAGTGTTCAGACAGCTCAAAGCGAGCATCGTGCGTTTGCGCTTGCGCTGGTCCTTTGGCCGACCTGCTTGAGGTTCAACGCTGTCCTTTAATGAGGCTTTTGAGAGCGATATAAGGAGCTCCGTCAAGGCTTGGATTGTTTTCGCGTCGTACTGCAACCGCCGATTCGGAGTGCGAAGAGTTGGCAGAGCCAAACGCCTCAATGTTGCACAGATTTTTTTGGCAGAGGCGATGGTAATCGGCGCCTGGGAGCGTGTTACTTCCTCGCGGATTTTGTTCAATGCTTCAGAAGCCGTGACGGTGGCAGTAACGCGGACGTTCTCTGAACGGGCAGACTTGAGGGCCTTCAGGTGCTGGTGGATTTCCGGGGGAATTCCAGGCTTCGCAGCCCGATTTGGGGAGGATACCTTCGTCATCCGAGTCATTATACGATTGACATTACGGTTTACTGACAAGGCCAGGGGAGAGCGAGGGGCGCGGCCAGAGCGCCCCTCGAAAAATTTTTGGGGAAAGCACGATAGCGCCGGGCGCTCTCCTTATTTCGGGCTTGGTCTCAAGTCCTAGAGCATGGCAGACCACATAGGCCACGGCTTCGGTTTCCCGCACAGTCTTGGTTGTGGGCGTGCGGCGCTCCGGCTCTGTGCAACATCTCATACGCCAATTCATGCACAAGAGTCGAGAAACAAGGGTTTCATGTAAGTTCTTTGGAATTTTGGCGTCCCCGACGGGATTCGAACCCGTGTTACCGCCGTGAAAGGGCGATGTCCTAGGCCGGGCTAGACGACGGGGACGCTGGGAGGAATCAAACAGTTGATATTCTACCATCCTCCACCCGCGCGCGGATTGAGGCGAGGCAGGCACGAATGAAGGCAGATCACAGACCGCATTACGCAGTGAAGGTCGCGCATAGCATGGACGTGTGGAAGGATGGCCAGTTGGGAATGAAAATCCGCGTCACTGAGGTGACGCCTCTCGCCACGCCGCCCGATGCGAAAACCTTCGAGCTGCCAGGCCATGATTGGCAACGCGCATTCACCGATGAGGCGCGCTAAAACATCCTGGATAGGCCGCAAGGAATCAATCTTCCTCTCCGTCATGTCACGAATCGTGACAGCGCAGGACGTGCGACGTCATTGCGCTTCAACGGCAAACTTTTTTCCTCTCATTAGCGGTTTTCCGCCTCTCTCGGGATGCCTCAACCTCGGGATTTTTCCTGCTGCTCTGCTCTGTCGCCTTAATACTTCTACTCACTTTTTTTGCGCCGCTGGCACTCGGTTCGTTCCGCGCAAGCGGCTCATAGTGCATGACATAAAGCATCTTTTGCGCTCAATGGCGTATCCCTCAAAAGGATTAATCAGAGTTCCATTGCCTACTACCCCTAAGGGAATTATCTCAGATACCTTAGGTTTAGCTCCTCATATCTCCAGAGTAGATGCCCGCCTAACTTGAACACACGACGCAATAAATCCTTCAGGAGCGATTTGTTTTGAAAAACTTTTTAAAAGCTGCACTCAGTACAATTTTTATGGCTTCTCTCAGCTTTGCCAATGTATCTGTGAGTTCTCCTGCAGATGGCGCCACCGTGGGCTCGCCGGTCAATATTGTCGCCTCAGATGGCAATGCCGTTGCCATCCATGTATACGTCGATGACAATGACGTATATCAGTCAAGCAGCAACTCCATTAATGCCTCGATCAACATGTCAGGTGGCAGCCACCATGTCGTGGTCCAGTCCTGGGACCAATATGGCAATGTCAGCCGGGCCTCGCTGAACCTCAATGTGGGCAGCGCCAGCCAGCCGTCCTCAACCCAGACCTCCAGTTCCGGCATCAACGTCAGCTCGCCGGCTAATGGCGCAACTGTAGGATCGCCGGTGCACTTCGCGGCTTCATCCGGGTCCGCGGTCGCTTTCCATATTTATATCGATGACAACGACAGCTATGGCGTCAATGCCAGCTCCTTTGACACCTACCTGTCAGTCTCGGGCGGCTCTCACCGGGTTGTCATCCAGTCCTGGGACCAGAATGGCAATGTCAACCAGGCCCCTCTCACTATCAATGTGGGAAATTCCAGCCAACCGTCGGGAAATCAGAGCTCCGGTTCCGGCATTAACGTCAGCTCGCCCGCCAATGGCTCTACGGTGGGATCTTCGGTGCACTTCGCCGCTTCCGCCAGCAACGCCAGCGCCTTCCATATTTACGTCGACGACAACGACGATTATTCCACCAGCGGAAATTCGCTCGACACCTGGCTTAGCCTCTCGGGCGGTACTCACCGGGTTGTGATTCAATCCTGGGACCAGAATGGCAATGTCAGCCAGGCCCCTCTGAGCATTACCGTGAGCGGCGGCGGATCGGCCCCGGCGCCTTCCTCGACTCCTTCGGGAAATTCCTATAACGACATCAACCAGATGGGCGGTTGGGCGAGTTGCAATGTCTGTGCCGGCAACGGTGGCAATGGTCCGGCCAGTCCATATTCGACAACACAGTGGCGCGGCGATCCTTCCATCGACGGGGCTGCGATGCAGTTCTGGCTGGGTGGAAGCACTCCGTATGGAGGGGCGCTCTGGTGGAAGCAACTCACTCCGCAGAGCTGGGCAACGCACCTCACCTACGATCTGTACTTCTATTATGAGAATTCCAATGCCCCGCAGGCGCTGGAGTTCGATGTAAACCAGGTGGCCAACGGCGCCAAATACATCTTCGGCACGCAGTGCGACATCAAGGGCGCAGGCCAGTGGGATGTATGGGACACCGCCAATCACTACTGGGTCAACACAGGAATCGGGTGCAGCGCGCCTCCTACGTATACCTGGAACCACTTGACCGAGGAATTTGTGCGCAACTCCGATGGCAGCATGACCTTTGTTTCCATCACCCTGAATGGCGACAAGCATTATGTGGACCGAACATTCTGGGGATACTCCCAGGGCGGAAGCGAGCTCAACGTTGCCTTCCAGATGGACGGCAACAGCAACGAAACCAATTACTCGGTGTGGCTGGATAAGGTCAGCCTCTACTATTACTAACCAAACGCGGCAATCGAAAAGGCCCGGTCATCAGGATCGGGCCTTTTACTTTTGAGTCCCAAATATGCCGCTGCACGTCTTACAATCTGACAGTAGGAGTGATCGAGAGTGGCTGACCGTCTTAACCTGAGTCTCTGGTTCCCGAGCTTTCGCGTCAATGAAATGATGCCGCGGACCCTCTCCGTCGTGCGTCAATTCCCGTTTGCCAGCGCGCATCCCGGAATCGGCTATATGGCGGTGCACGCCGTAGGCTGGAGCGAGCCCCTGGTCTTTCAGCAGAGCTTCGACTTTCGCGCCGACGCCGAACGCGCCATTGGGCTGGCCAGCGAGTTTCTACACAGCGACTACGCCTACGAATGGGAGGCCCTTTGGGACCTATGGACCCCTGAGTTTGAAGGCGATCTCGATGCCCGCTGGGTGCAGAAGGCGCATCAGGTCCGAATCATTGCCCATGGGACCGACTTTGAAGGGGGGATCTACCAGGAGAACGGCCACATTGAACTGGAGTTCGGCCTGGACACTCCCTTTCTGCACGATGAGATGGATCTCGATCCTATGAGTGAAGACAGAGTGAAGGCCAACGTTAAAAAGTTGGTGGATCTTACTTCCGCCATCGAGAAAAATTGCGGCATCAGCGGAAGGCTGTTATGGTCCGATTCGGAAGACTCAGAAAACCTGGCCCAGAAGCTGATCTCGCGTTTGCAGAAAGTACAGTAGAGCTCCCTATCGCGCCGTGGCCTGTATCAGGGCAGGGTTTTAACCGCCGGCAAAACGCCGAATATACCTTACTTCCCTTCCGTAACAATCTCGGAAAAGTCGGCGACCGTGGTAAAGCGCCGCAGGATCCCTTCGAGCAACGCCAGACGATTGCCGCGCAGCCGGTCGTCCTCCGCCATGACCATGACTTTGTCAAAGAAACGGTCGATAGGGGCGCGCAGGCGCGCGATGAGCGCGAGGGCCTCGTTATAGCGACGGTCGTGGCGGGCATTTTCGACCTTGGGCGCGATCTCCCGCACCAGAGTGGCCAGCGCGATCTCCGGCTGCTCGCGCAGCTCATCGGCGGAAGACTCCTGCGGCCAATCTTTCCCCGTCTCCCTCGCCTGGCGCAGAATGTTCTTCATGCGCTTGAAGGCGGTGGAGATCGAGGAAAAATCCTCCGAGCCCCGAACTGCGCTCACCGCTTTGGCCCGGGCCAGCACATCGGGGACATCATCGGCTCCGGCGGCCAGCACGGCATTCACTACGTCATAGGCGAATTTGTGCTTTTCCCTCAGGTAGAAGTCGAGGCGCTCGCGGAAGAACTCGCCGATCTTAGCCGGCTGTGAGCTTGCGTCCTTAAATTTGCCTGCGACCTCCGAACCCTGGTACTGCGCCAGCGCATGTTGGAAAATTTCGCTGATTTTCAGCGGCAGATTATGTTCGGCCAGGATGCGGACGGTCCCGTTCGCCTGGCGGCGCAGGGCAAAGGGATCTTTCGACCCGCTGGGCTGCAGTCCGAGGGAAAACATTCCGGCGATGCTGTCCGCCTTGTCCGTAATCGAGAGTAAAGCGCCTTCCAGCGTGCGCGGGATTCCGTCATCCATGGATTGCGGGCGATATTGGTCATAGATGGCCTGGGCGACGGCCTCTCCCAAGCCCTGGTGCCTGGCATAGAGTCCTCCCACAACGCCCTGCAGCTCGGTAAATTCTTTTACCAATTCGGTGGTCAGATCGGCTTTGGCAAGACGCGCCGCTTCAGTCAGCGCCTTTTTGTCCAGCTTCTGCCCGGCGTGAGAGACGGAATCCGCCAGTGCCGCAGCCAGTTTCACCATGCGCTCGGACTTGGCATGATAGCTGCCCAGGTCCTTCTGGAAGGTCACTGCCTTGAGCATCTCGGCGCGTTCCGGCAGGAATGTCTTCTGATCGGCGCTCCAGAAGAACTGGGCATCGTTGAACCGCGCGCGCAGCACGCGCTCGTTGCCGTGACGGATGAGCCCGTCGGCATCGTTTTCGGTGTTCAACACTGCCAGAAAATTCGGCGCCAGCTTCCCCTGCGCGTCCTCGATGGCAAAATATTTCTGGTGGTCGCGCATTACCGTGACCAGGACCTCTTCCGGCAGGCCGAGGAACTCGCGGTCAAAGCTGCCGATTACCATCCCAGGAAATTCCGTAAGATTTACTACCGTATCTTTCAGTTCATCGTCGGCCCGCCAGCGCGCGCCGGGAATGCTCCGCGTGGCAGCATCGAGCAGCTTGCGGATGCGCTCTTCGCGCTGCGCCGGCCCGACCAGCACTTTGGCCGAAGCCAGCGTCTCTACATAATCGGCGGCGCGTCCGATCTTGACCTCTCCCGGACTCAGGATGCGGTGACCGCGTGAGAGCTTGCCTGCTGTGGTCCCGGCGAACTCCAGCGGGACAACTTCATCGTCGAGCAGCGCCACGATCCAGCGCACCGGACGCACAAAGCGCTCCGGCTTGCCCGCGCGCCAGTACATGTTTTTCGCCCAGTAGAGCGCCGCGATTTCTTTAGCCATCGACTCGGCGATCACCTCTCGGGCCGTTCGTCCTTTGCGCGTAACTGTGGCCGTAAGATACTCGCCTTTGGGGGTGCTGGTCCGCTCTAAAGCGGAGACCTCTACCCCCGCCTTCTTGGCGAAAGCGTGTGCGGCAGGCGTGGGCTCGCCATCTTTATAAGCGACTTTTACCGCCGGGCCAGTGAGCTGCTCCTGCATATCGGGCTGGTTTTTGGCGATGGAGCGGGCCAGAAGCGCGAGACGCCGGGGTGTCGCAAATGACTGGAGCTGGCCATCTTGCAGCAGGCGCTCCCGTTGCAGAAGCTCGCTGGCGCGGCGTTGCAGCTCTTCTCGCGCCGCATCGATCATGCGGGCAGGAATCTCTTCACATCCAATTTCGAGCAGAAAGTCTGGCATAGTTTAAACGGTTGCGGGTTGCGCCTGCGGAGCTTCTATTGGCATGCTCTGTTGTTGTTGATGGGCCTTGGCGACGCCGACGGCAAGCGCCCGGATGCGCGCAATCACTCCCACCCGCTCCGTCACCGAAATGGCCCCACGCGCGTCCAGCAAATTGAACAGATGCGAGCATTTCAGGCACAGATCGAAGGCGGCAAGCAGCGGGAAGCGTTGCAGCGTTGCCGGTGATGGCTTTTGTTTCGCGTCGCTCTCGCGCTGGAAGCGCTCCACCAGCTCGCGGCACTCCGCTTCGTACAGCTCCAGGTGCTTCCAAAGCTTCGCCACATCCGCAGCCTCGAAGTTATAGACTGACATCTGCAGCTCGTCCTGGTAGCGCACATCCCGATAATGGACCACCTTGCCGGTATCCGGCTCACGCGCCCAGACGATGTCATAAATGCTGTCCACATCCTGAAGAAATGCTGCCAGCCTTTCCAGACCGTAGGTCAGCTCGGCGGAGATGGGGTCGAGATCGATGCCGCCGCATTGCTGAAAGTAGGTGAACTGGGTGATTTCCAGCCCGTCCAGCATCACCTGCCAGCCAATACCCCAGGCCCCAAGCGTGGGCGATTCCCAATTGTCCTCTTCAAACTTGATGTCATGCTTGCGCAGGTCAATGCCGACCGCGGCGAGCGACTCCAGATAAAGCTCCTGCACGTTGGCCGGCGGCGGCTTGAGGATCACCTGAAGCTGCATGTGCTTATAAAGCCGGTTGGGATTGTCCCCATAGCGTCCGTCAGCCGGACGGCGCGAAGGTTGCACGTATGCCACCTTATAGGGCCGGGGACCAAGCACGCGAAGAAAGGTCTCCGGCGCCATTGTTCCTGCCCCGACCTCCACGTCATAGGGTTGCTGCAGGACGCATCCACGCTGCGCCCAGAATTCCTGGAGCTTCAGAATGAGTTCCTGATATGTAGGAGCTTGTGCCATGCAGATTTAATTCATGCGCTTAAAGAGATGATTGTAAATGATGGCGGAGCGGGAAGCCCTGGAACTCAGGAGGGGAGCTGCTTGAGCACGCCGGCCGCGCGTCGAAACCAGGGCCGCTCGCGCCGCTTCAGATACGAGGGCAAGGTGCGCTTCTTGGCCAGCACCCGCTCTGCCCATTCGCGCGCCTCCGCTATTCGTCCCTGGGTAAGCAGAAAGCTGGCATAGTGGGTCATGGTTTCCGAAAGGGTTGAGGTCCGCAATGCGTCCCGGTACAAGCCTTCGGCCTCTTCACCACGGCCCAGATTGGTCAACGCGTGCGCCAGCAGTCCTTTGGCCCGCTGAAAGTCGTACGCAGGGTCGGCGGCGATCACGCGGCGAAGGTCAGGCTCTGCCGCGCGATAGTCCTTCATCTCCAGCTCGCACAAGGCGCGACGGTAGAACGGGTCAGGCGAATCGGTGCGCGCAGAGATGGCTTTGTCGTAACAGGCGCGGGCCTCAGGATAGCGCCGGTCGTCGAAATAGAGCGAGGCCAGCTCCTCATAATTTCCCGCCGATGGGTTGTCCATGACTACACCCTGCATGCGCCTGATCCGGCTGCGGCGGGGTAAAACCTGAAGTCCACGGACGAGCAGCGGGAAATCCGGCAGCATCTCGACACATATATAAATGAACGCGCCAATGCCGCTGCCGAAAATGATGATCCACAGCCAGTACATGTCGGGCCGACGGCGGATGAAATGGACGACTGCAACCGCCTGGAGAATGAATCCAACGCCAAATACAGAAAAGACAGGCATAATCGTTTGCGAACTATAGCACAAACGCCTTAGTACTAACGGCATCGGTGCAACACCAGCAATTACGAAAGGAACACCCTATGTCCTACCGAATTGTTGCCTGAGGCCGCGCGGCAGAATGGTAAACTTAAGGCAGTGAAAGCCGCTCTGCGATTGATCGCCGTCGATATCGACGGCACCTTAATTGATTCCACCTTCAAGGTCCCGGCGGCGAATCTGGCCGCGCTTCGGCGCGCGCATCAGGCAGGCATCCACATCGTGCTGGTTACCGGACGCCGCCACAGCTTCGCGCTTCCGATTGCGCAATCGCTTGGGCTTGATGTTTGCCTGATCAGCTCCAATGGGGCCATCACTCGTACTGCGGCAGGAGAGCTGTTCTATCGAGACCTGCTGCCGGTCACGGCGGCCAAACGCCTGCTCGCCCACATGACGCAATATCGCGGGCACGCCGTCCTCACCTTCGATAAAGAACGGCGAGGCGCGCTGGTGGTCGAACGCACCGATTTGTTGAGCAAAACCATCGCCCGCTGGGTAGAAAAAAACGCGGTTTATATCGAAGAAGTAGTCCCCATGGAAAAGGCGCTCCTTGAGGACCCGGTGCAGTTGATGTTCTGCGGCGATATTGAGCGGATGATCCCGGCGGAGGAGCGTCTGCGTGACGGCGCTCTCGACGACGAGGTCACCGTACTGAAAACGCAGTATAAGGCCCGCGACCTGTGCATCCTGGATGTCCTGAATCAGGGTTGTTCCAAAGGACATTCCTTGAAGCGCTGGGCCGCGCATTTAGGCGTAAGCCCGGCAGAGACAATGGCCATCGGCGATAACTACAACGATATAGAGATGTTAGAATTTGCAGGCTATCCATTTATTATGGGAAACGCATCGGATGATCTGAAGCGGAGCGGCTGGCCTGTGACCCTGGATGCCGATCAATGCGGGGTCGCGGCAGCGCTGGAGCAGGTGCTTGGCTCGTAAAATGACGAAATTTTTGAAATCAGCAGTTGTCCTGGCCTTCCTGGGCGCGACCATGCTCCATGCCTCGCAGCGAGCGGTGCTGCGCAATGGCTTCTCGCTGGTTTATGACCATCAGGAAAACCAGGCAAGCGTAACCCGGCTCTATCTTTCCCCTGCCAGCGATACTTATATCGACGTCCCCAGCGATCAAATCGTCAGCGTTGAAAAGCTTACCTCTCAAGAGGAAGCGGCGGCCGCCCCGCCTGCTGCTCCGCCGGTCCCAGCCAAACCGGCGAAGACGCTCCAGGAGATCGTTGCCGAAAGCGCGAGCCGGCATAGCATCGACGCTGACTTCATCCATAGCGTGATCGCCGCCGAGAGTGGCGGAAAGGCCCACGCTATCTCTTCCAAAGGAGCGCAGGGATTGATGCAGCTCATGCCCGCAACCGCCACCAAGCTGGGGGTGGCCAACCGTTTCGATCCCGAGGCCAATGTCGAAGCCGGCACGCGTTATTTAGGCGATCTGCTGGCGCGCTACCACTACGATGCGCAGAAGGCGCTTGCCGCCTACAACGCCGGTCCGGGACGGGTACAGCAATATCATGGCGTCCCGCCATACCGGGAAACGCAAGACTACATCCGGCGGATTATCAACGACTTCAATCGGCGGAAGCGCGAAAGCGTCTCGCAAAAGACAACGCCGGCCGTTCCACATTCAGCGCAAAACTCCGCTGCCGAGTAAGCACATGGAACTGTTTGGCGCTCCCGTTGCGGGGCAATCCATCGCCCGCGTCCTTGATTCAACGAGTCATTTACCTTTACTTACAGGTTGCAGACTTACAGCAACCGGCGCACTGCCGCAAATCTGAATGAAACGCAAACAGATTCTCGTCCTGCTGGTGGTCATGGGAGTGCTCGCTGCCCTCGTGTATCTGCAAATCAGGGCATGGCGGAAGTTCGACTGGGAGAGGTTTGAAGACGGCATTGCCGGAATCAATTATTTCTACATATTGCTGGCGATCGGATGCATCTATCTGGCCGATCTGCTGCGCGCGGTCCGCTGGAAAATCTTCCTGCGGCCCAGCCGCCCCGATGCCTCGTGGAGCGGGTTAATTGCTCCTCAATATGTCGGTTTCACCGGCTTGGCCCTGCTCGGGCGTCCCGGCGAGTTTATTCGACCGTACCTGATCGCCAAGAAGGAGAACGTCACCTTTTCCTCGCAGATAGCGATCTGGCTGGTGGAGCGCGTCTTCGATACCGGCGCCGTTGTGCTGCTGTTCACCATCGACGTCTTCACCTCGCAATCGCTTCGGGACCTCGACAAGTACGACGCATGGCGCAAGGTCGGAT
>CAZONJ010000096.1:0-12051 GCA_964581225.1 uncultured Terriglobales bacterium
GGCTATGCCGCCGGACGCCCCATTCGCCTCGACATCGGCGACGTCGAAGCGATCCGCGATGAATGCTATCTGGTGAAAGCGGTAAGCCCGGAGCTGCGCCATCCGGTTGCCGAAGTGAGTCCGTTTAACCAGGCGAGCCGCCCGGTACGCGGCGTGTGGCCCGAGTACCAGCATTTTCGCTCGCTGCATCTCGGCGAAGGCCGCTTAATGACGCAACAGGACGAAGAGCAGAGGCAGCGCGTGGTGATCCTGGGCATTGAAGCGGCGCAGCAATTGTTTCCCGGCAAACCCGCCGTCGGCTCGGAGCTTGTAATGGAAGGGCTTCCCTACACCGTGATCGGCGTCCTCGAAAAGAAGAAGCAGAACGGCAGCTATGGCAGCGGGCCGGATGACGGCCAGCTTTTCGTCCCTTACTCCTCGATGGCGCGCGACTTTCCGCCTTCCGAGCGGCCCGGCATCTCACCCGGCTGGATCAATAATCTGGTCTTCGAAGTTGGCGACCCGGAGCAGCACGAAGCGGCGGTACAGCAGGTGTATCGCGTCCTTGGCCGGCGGCACAACTTCGAGCCCACCGATAAGGACGCCCTTTTCGTGTGGAACACCATGGAAGGCGCCAAGCTTACCGAGCGCATCTTCAGCGTGATGACCTTCTTCTTCGGATGCATCGCCGTCATGACCTTGTGCCTGGGCGGCATTGGCGTAATGAACATCATGCTGGTCTCGGTGACGGAGCGGACCCGCGAAATCGGCGTTCGCAAAGCCATAGGGGCCACTCGCGGCGATATCTCGCGGCAATTTTTTACCGAGGCGGTAATCATCAGCTGCACCAGCGGATTGATTGGCCTGGCGCTCGGGCTGGGGGCCTGCTTTCTGTTGCAGATCATACCCAAGCCCGATTTTGTTCCCGCCCCGATCGTGACCAACTGGTCGCTGGTTGCGTCGCTCACCACCTTGGCGGTGATCACCATCGCCGCCGGAATGTATCCGGCCCAGCGCGCAGCGGATCTGACTCCAGTAGAGTGCCTCAGGAGCGAATGATTCGACGAGGCGGTTTGTAAAGACAGTTTCGAGTTTTTTAAAAGCAGTTTCGAGTTTCAAGTTTTTGAGTTTTAAGAGCCACAGCAACATATGTCGACTTCCTACCGCGATCTAATTGCATGGCAACGAGCTATGGCGCTGGTGAAAGCAGTCTATAAGGCCACGGCCAACTATCCTGCAAGCGAGCTTTATGGTTTGGTAAGCCAGATGAGACGGGCAGCCGTTTCCATACCGTGCAATATCGCGGAGGGGCAAGGGCGTGTTTCCCCCGGCGAATTTGCTCAATTCCTTGGAAACGCGCGGGGTTCGCTTCTGGAGCTACAAGCTTTAATAGATATTTCCACTTCGCTGGAATTCATTCATCCCGAAGAACTCAAGAATCTGATGTCGCTTTCTGAAGAGGTCCTTCGAATTCTGAATGGGCTCATGGCATCGGTAAAAGCGATGAAAGCCGGGGGCAAGATGAAGAGCAGTTGGCGAGTAAGGCAGTTTCAAGTTTCGAGTTTCGAAAACAACAGCAACATATTTGAGAGCAGTGGCTTTTGAAACCTGAAACTGGAAACTTGCAACTGCTTACAATGTGGAGACAATCGGCTTTTTTGATCTCCCGCAACCAGAATTCATGTTTTTGAAACTGGAAACTGGAAACTGGAAACTGAAGTAAAAATTTATGATGCTAAAAGAAACCATCGTCCAAAGCTGGCTCTCGCTGATGCGGGACCGCACCCGCTCCCTGCTCACCATGCTCGGCATCGTCTGGGGGCTGGCTTGCGTGGTGATCCTGCTGGCTTATGGACAAGCCATCGGCAGCAGCGTGCTCAATGCCTTTCTCGGCATCGGCAATAATGTGATCATGTTCTGGGGCGGACAGACCAGCATGCAGGCCGGCGGACAGCGCGCGGGCAAGCGCGTCAAACTGCAATATGAAGATGTGCAGGCCATACGCGACGAGGTGCCGATCGTAAAGGCTGTCAGCGCGGAGATGGACGACGCGCTCGGCTTCAAAGTCGATAACCGCGTGATGTCGATCATGACCAAGGCGATCGAATATCCTTACGGCGCGATGCGCAAGCTGGATGTCGAGGACGGACGCTACTTTGACGAGAGCGATTTTGCCGATCAGCGGCGCGTGGTGATTTTGGGACCGGAGGCCGCGCAGAAGGTCTTCCAGGGGCGTCCGCCGGTAGGCCAGACGATTGAAATCAGCGGCACACAGTTTCAGGTGATCGGGGTCTTACGCAAGAAGATCCAGGATTCGTCGAACAATTGCCAGGACAATAACTGCGCCTTCATCCCTTTCCTTACCATGCGCGACCTGGTCAACCAGCGCGACCCCGACAACATTGTCTTTGAACCCGTAAATGCCGCCCTGCACAAGAAAGCTATGGCTGCGGTGCGGGAGGCGCTGGCGCGCCGCCACCACTTCGATCCCAAGGACGAAAAAGCCACTCCGGAATGGGACACCATCGAGGACGGCATCGAACTGGGGCAGTTTTCCATCGCGCTGGAGGCGTTGCTGGGCATCATCGGCGTGATGACGCTGGGGGTAGGCGGCGTGGGCGTAATGAACATCATGCTGGTCTCGGTCACCGAGCGTACGCGCGAGATCGGGCTGCGCAAGGCGGTGGGCGCGCGACCCCGGCATCTGCTGCTGCAATTCCTCACCGAGGCCCTGGTCATCACCTTTGTTGGCGGGGCGGTGGGCATGCTGGTCTCGGTCGCGCTCACCCATATCATCCCGCCGATGCCGCTCTACTCCGAAATTTATAAGACGGCCAACAACGAAGGCGATATCATCCTGCGCGCCTCCACCAGCGTAATGGCGATTTCATTTGTGGTGCTGGCAATGGTGGGAGTCACTTCCGGCTTCTGGCCGGCGTTGAAGGCCGCGCGCATGAACCCGATCGAGGCCCTGCGTTATGAGTGACACCTCCGAAATGAGCCGCTAAGTTTTCTAGAGCGGTTGTGGAAGAGCACTCACTCGACCGCTCAGGGCAAGCTATTTCATCAGTGCGTTAGGCGAAACTCGAAACCTGAAACTGCTCGTGGAAGAGCTTTAAGCAGATCTTCTAAGATGTCAACAGCCTATCCGCGAGATCCAGCCAATAATCGATGGCGCTCTGCTCCTCGGTTTTTGGCTCGGAGTCATCACTGCCATACAACAGACGCTTTCGCGGCCCCGCTGGCCTTCGCCAATGTCCGTATACGGGAATTTCACCCTTCATGAAATCATCCATTTGAGACATAGGCAGTACTCCTTCCTTTGGATAGAAGCTGCTCTGCCCCAAATGGTTGGGCGGCCCCATATCACGATAGTCACTACACTTGTGGGTTACCAACACCAGCGGGATAGGCACGAAAACCAGTCTCTTCCTGTATTCAACCGCATAAAGCCCGAAGAAACGGGCTGTGTTCCTGTAAATGCCCCCATGGACCGGAAAGGCGCGGGTTATCGGGCAATAAAACAGGCCCCCGCGGGTTAGGGGGCCTGAATCATTGTGTAACAAGTCTTAGGGGAGGAAAAAATCGTTAATACTGCCGGATAGCTCGAAAAAGCCGGGGGCTTCCGTCAGAATCTGTAACCGAAGCCGGTCGAGATCACGGGATAGAACTTGTAGGGCGAGGCGTCCTTATTGATCTTGGTCTGCTCCGCCTGGACGTTGCTTTGAATGGTGGGATCGGAATTCACATTGCTGCAGAAAAGCCCGGTGCTGTCGCACGCCCTGCCGTTCAGATTGAGGCTCACGCGCGGCGATCCCACATACGCCACTCCGATCTCGAAGGGGAAAGTGAAATGCTTGCTGCCGCGAGGGAGCAGGTTCCCCCATCCAATCATCAAGCTAGGCGCAATCTTGTTCATCGCCAGCGCACCAGTGCCGTTGACGGGATTGCTGGGATCGCTGTAGTAGGTGGTGTTGTTCATGGTAAAAGTTTGGCCGCCGGGCACCGAAGCTATGGCCCTCAGCCGGTTCCCGTTATAAAGCACTCCGGGACTGATGTGAAACCCCCCCGCGCGAGGGAACCAGTCGAGATGGGTCTCCGCCGACCGGAAGCTCAATTGGCCTCCATAGGTGATCCCATTCTGGTTGAACGATGGATTGTAATTGAATGCGTTGAAGCCCATTCTCACGTTGATTTGGCGGGAAAGCGGGGTGGCGACTTCAATCCCTGCTCCCAGCGAAGAGAACTTGATGCCGATTCCAAACCTGGGCAGTGTCTCGCCCTTTTCTGCGCTGGCATGCTTTGCCGGCTTACGGGAAGCGTCGGGCCCGGATCCAGCTTGCCCGAGTTGCTGCGAGTTGTCCGTCTGCGGCGCCGGACTTGAGAAAACACCCTGGGCAGGATTGCTCCCGGGATTCGTCTGGGCGCTGATAGCAGGATCTGCGGGAAAATCAGAACAAGGCGCTGGACACACATTGGCAAGAACGCAGGCCAGCAGCGCTGCGCTAAAAACGGCAAGTTTTTGCACTTAATCTCTCCAGGAAGTCGGGGATGGTGAGCACATATTGCACGAGTTCG
The DNA here is from genome assembly GCA_964581225.1 of uncultured Terriglobales bacterium. Lineage (GTDB taxonomy): Bacteria > Acidobacteriota > Terriglobia > Terriglobales > Acidobacteriaceae > CAYTQA01. The sequence continues at coordinate 4,558 of CAZONJ010000096.1, forward strand.
TATTGGTTAACAAGTAACTGCGGTAATTTGGCGGCAAAAATTGGGTAAAAGCATTAGAAACTGCAGCTTTAAACCCGGCGTTGCATAGCGTTTGACCGAAGTAGTAGCCCATGTTATAAAGGAAAGTTTTGTGAAGTCCCTTGTCTTCAGTCGGTTGTGACGTTTGTCATGGCGAGACAGACAGGGCGGCTTCTCCCGGCTGTCCTCATAAACCGTAGTTGCGGTCATGAGGACGGAAAATATGGGGCCGGAGCGGCGGAAGCTGCAATGGTTCCCAACGCGGCCAAGCTTCAAGGTTTCCTTTTCAAAGTGGAAGCGCGGGTTCCGGGGACCGGAGATGAGCACTCACGAACTTCCGGATTGGCCGAATCTCGCAGTCTGAAGATTTTGCTGGACGGCCGTTCGGCGCAGTCACCCTAAATCAATTCTTACTCTCGATTCTGTTTTGGAGGACTTTCTTTTATGCTTACCTCGCTTGCCGCGAGTTTGCGTCAACTGTCACCGGCCGCCGGACTGCGCCGCCCCCTGCGAACGCTTGCGGCCCTTCTTTTTGCATTGGTATTGAGCGCATCGGCTGCCCTGGCGCAGAGCTCCGCGCAGCAACCTGCGGGCGCTCCGCCGCTTCCCGGCAGCGAACAAAACCAGATGACCCAGGGGCAAGGTCCCTCGCGCCAAGCCGAAGCTCATGAGGCCGGTGGCGAGGCCAACCTCAAGCTGCCCGACCTCTCCACCGTGGAATTTCGCGGCATCGACGGGCGCAAGCTGCTCACCTTTGGGCTGCTCATCTGCGTCCTCGGCCTGCTCTTCGGGCTGATGATTCTGGTCCAGCTCAAGAACCTTCCCGTCCACCGGACCATGCGCGAGATCTCCGAGCTGATCTATGAGACCTGCAAAACGTACCTGATCACCCAGGGAAAGTTCATCCTGATACTGGAAATCTTCATCGCGGTGATCATCGTGCTCTACTTCGGGCTGCTGCAATCGATGGGAGCGCAGCGGGTGATCGTGATCCTGCTCTTCAGCCTGGTAGGGATTGCGGGAAGCTACGGGGTGGCCTGGTTTGGCATCCGCGTGAACACCTACGCGAACTCGCGCACCGCTTTTGCCGGCCTGCGCGGGAAGCCTTACCCGATTTACGCCATCCCGCTCAAGGCGGGAATGAGCATTGGAATGCTGCTGGTCAGCGTCGAGCTGCTGATCATGCTTTTCATCCTGCTCTTTGTGCCCAGGGATTACGCCGGCCCTTGCTTCATCGGCTTTGCCATCGGTGAGTCGCTGGGCGCTGCCGCCCTGCGTATCGCCGGCGGCATCTTCACCAAAATCGCCGATATCGGCTCCGACCTGATGAAGATCGTCTTTAAAATCAAGGAGGACGATGCCCGCAACCCCGGCGTGATCGCGGACTGCACCGGCGACAATGCCGGCGACTCGGTCGGCCCCAGCGCCGACGGTTTTGAGACTTACGGCGTGACCGGCGTGGCGCTGATCACCTTCATTCTTCTGGGCGTAAAGACCCCGCAGGTCCAGGTTGAGTTGCTGGTCTGGATCTTCGTGATGCGCATCATCATGGTGATCACCAGCGCGCTCTCTTACTTCCTGAATGAAGCCATCGCCAAGACGCGCTATGGCAACTCCGACCACATGAATTTCGAGACCCCGCTCACCTCGCTGGTGTGGATCACCTCGATAATGTCGATCTTCCTGACCTACGTGATCTCTTATCTCATGATCCCGAACATCGGGGGCGACGGCACCCTGTGGTGGAAGCTGGCTTCGATCATCTCCTGCGGAACGCTGGCCGGGGCGATCATCCCCGAACTGGTGAAGGTGTTTACGTCGGTAGATTCGCGGCACGTGAAAGAGGTAGTCACCTCCTCGCGCGAGGGCGGAGCGTCGCTCAACATCCTCTCGGGATTGGTGGCCGGCAACTTCTCCGGCTACTGGCTGGGAATCAGCATCGTCATGCTGATGTCGGTCGCCTACTATTTCAGCACCCTGGGCCTCACGCAATTGATGCTGGCGGCGCCGGTCTTCGCCTTCGGCCTGGTCGCCTTCGGCTTCCTCGGCATGGGCCCGGTAACCATCGCGGTCGATTCTTATGGACCGGTCACCGACAACGCGCAATCCGTCTATGAGCTTTCCCTGATCGAGAATGTGCCGGTCGCGGAGATCCGCAGGGAGCACCAGAATATGGAGGTCAACTTCGAGCGCGCCAAGCACCTGCTCGAAGAGAATGACGGCGCGGGAAACACCTTCAAGGCCACTGCCAAACCGGTGCTGATCGGTACCGCCGTGGTGGGAGCGACCACCATGATCTTCTCCATCATCATGGCGCTCACCCACGGGCTTACGCAAAACCAGGAGTATCTATCGCTGCTTCATGCTCCGTTCCTGCTGGGCCTGATCACCGGCGGCGCGGTCATCTACTGGTTTACCGGCGCCTCTATCCAGGCGGTCACCACCGGCGCTTATCGCGCGGTGGAGTTCATCAAAGCCAATATCCGGCTGGAAGGCGTGGAAAAGGCCTCGGTCGCCGACAGCAAGAAAGTCGTCGAAATCTGCACCAAGTATGCGCAGAAGGGCATGTTCAACATCTTCCTGACCGTCTTCTTCTCCGCGCTGGCCTTTGCTTTTGTCGAACCCTATTTCTTTATCGGTTACCTGATCTCGATCGCGATCTTCGGTCTTTACCAGGCCATCTTTATGGCCAATGCCGGCGGCGCGTGGGACAACGCGAAAAAGGTGGTGGAGGTCGAGCTCAAACAGAAAGGCACTGCGCTGCACGACTCGACCGTAGTCGGCGATACGGTAGGCGATCCCTTCAAAGATACCTCGTCCGTGGCCCTGAACCCGGTAATCAAGTTCACTACCCTCTTCGGCCTGCTGGCGGTGGAGCTGGCGGTGGACCTCACCACCAAGCAGGGGCCGGCCATCGGGCACATTCTGGCAGGCGTCTTCTTCCTGATTGCCGTCTTCTTCGTCTGGCGTTCGTTCTATGGAATGAGGATTGGCGCGCTGGAAAAGTAGTTTGAGATTCCAAAAGAATGCCGTCCGGTTGAACCGGACGGCATTCTTTTGCAGGCAATTAGATTTGGATTTTAATAATTGCCCCTCATCTTTTCCTTCACCTGATGGGCGAGCTTCTCCACCTCTTCCGCTTTCCTGATTACGTCGAGCGAGAGCATGTTTTCGTTGGTTTTGTCCACGTATTGCTTGAGCTCTGTAGCCAGTTGCAGGAGCCGGTCGGTGTCCTTTTTGAGCGATAGCTGCCGCTCCTTGTTGCGTCCCTTCTCCATCTCGCGCTGCCGCTTGCGGGCCATCTCGTCGAGCGGATGCTCGTTGCCGAATGGAGGATTTTGATCGAGCTGCGGCGACTGCGCGGAAGGATCCGTAGAAGATTGGAAAGGCATTTTATCCGCCGCGACCAGCGGGAGGGATAAAACAGCCACAAGAGGAAACGCGTAGAGCAGCCTTCGCGAAAACACAATTTTCCGAAATAGGAACACAAAAACCTCTAAGGAACGGTTGTTTCTTAATAAGATGTCATGAGTAACCCGGCGATTCAAGCCACGGTGGAGAAGCCTTCCTTTATAATCCGCTGCATTACCGATTGCGATAAAACTGGAGCAAGGCGCGACTATGTGGAAAAGAGTATTTCAGGACTGGCACGAAGATACGGTGTACTGGGTACGGCATGGCGTGCCCAAGCTGCTGGTCATCTTTATTATGGCATTTGTCCTGGTGCGGCTGCTTCATGCGGTCACCGGAAAACTCATTCGCCTGAGCAACAGCGACCAGCTCCCTACCCGCTTCCGCTCCCAGCAGCTTCGCACCCTGGCCAGCGTCGTCAACAGCGTGGGGACATTTGTAGTGATCTTTGTCGCCTTGCTGCAGATCCTGCCGCTCTTCCAGATCGACGTGAAGCCGCTGCTGGCCAGCGCCGGCATCGTTGGCCTGGCCATCGGCTTTGGAGCGCAGACGCTGGTCCACGACGTGATTAACGGCTTTCTGATCCTGGTGGAGAACCAATACGCGATTGGCGATACAGTGAAGGTGGCCGGGGTCTCGGGGACGGTGGAAGAAATGTCATTGCGCAAGACCATCCTGCGCGATGTGAACGGCACATTGCATTCGGTGCCCAACAGCGAGATCAAGATTGTCTCGAACCTCACCCGCGACTGGTCGCAGGTATCGCTCACCGTGGCTGTCGATTACAGCGAACCATCGGACAAGATCATCGGCCTGTTGCAGGAGATCGGCGCCGAGCTGCGCAACGATCCTCAGTACGCAGATGTCATCGTCGCCGAGCCGGAGGTGCCGGGCATCGAGCGGGTGCAGGGCCCGGAGGTCGATTACCTGATGCTGGTGAAGGTCCGGCCGGGAGAGCAGTTTGCCGTCTCCCGCGAGCTGCGGCGAAAGATTAAATCTTCTTTTGAGCAAAATAAAATCAAGCCGGGCGGCCCATCGCGCGTCTATGTGACCGATGGCACGGCGTCGGCAACCCAATCCTGATTGGCGGCCTTACACCTGTCATATTTCATCTCCGCGAGGGAGATTTCTCTTTAGAGGGGAATTTCCGGAGTTTCCCTCGCAGCATCAGCCCTAACATTCGGAAGTCGCTGATGAATGACCACCACGGGTGTCCAAAGGTTGCAGGCGTGTTGCCCTCCAGCAGAAAGTGCCCCGTCCAGGCAAAGCCATAGGCGATAGGTATCCATAGCAGCGCCCACCAGGGATGACCGAAGACGAAGGCGAGGAGCGCGATGAGAATGCCGAGAGAGGTCCCGCAGGCGTGCATCATGCGGTTGCGGGGATCGCTGTGCTGCCGGAGATAAAAATCGAAGAACTCTTCGTAATTGGAAAACCGATGGGCCTTCATTTTTCCTCCTCCGGTAAAACAATAATCCCGCAAATTGGCCTGTACTATACAACATTCAGGCCATGCTGTGCCGAGTTCGAGTACAATTGGCGAACGCCAAATTGCATGTCCGACACCGCGAAGCAATCTCCAAATTCAATCTTTTTACGGCCTTCTTTCCGGCCTATTGCTCTGCTGCTTCTTCTTTTAATCACTGCCAAGATCGGCAATGGATATTCTGTATTGACCCACGAAGAGATCGTTGACCTCGCCTGGGAGCAGGGGATCAAGCCGTTATTGCTGGCGAAATATCCTGCCACCACTCCCGACCAACTGATCGATGCCCATGCCTATGCTTATGGCGGATGCGTGATCCAGGACATGGGCTATTATCCCTTCGGCAACAAGCGCTTCAGCGACCTGGTGCATTATGTGCGCAGCGGGGACTTCATCAGGAACCTGATCGAGGAATCCCAGGACGTAAATGAATACGCCTTTGCGCTGGGAGCGCTGGCCCACTACTCCTCTGACGTCACCGGGCATCCGGCGGTCAACCGCGCGGTAGCCATGGAGTTCCCTAAATTAAAACGGAAATATGGAGATTCAGTCACTTACGAAGATGACCCCAAAGCGCATATTCGCACCGAATTCGGCTTCGATGTGGCCCAGGTAGCCAAAATGCGCTATGCCCCCAAGGCCTATCACGACTTCATTGGATTCAAAGTCGCGAAGCCGGTGCTGGAGCGCGCATTTCTGAAGACCTACGGCATTCAGATGACCGACGTTTTTAAAACCTTGGATCTCTCGATCGGGACCTACCGTCGTTCCATCAGCACCATTATTCCGGAGATGACCAAGGTGGCGCTTTTGACAAAGCAGAATGTCGCGGTCCCGGAGAAGAATACCGCGGCAAAAAGGAAGTTTGTCTACAATCTCAGCCGCGCGGACTATGAAAAAGAATGGGGCAGGGGATATGAGCGTCCCGGAGTCGGCGCCCGCATCCTGGCATTCTTCTTCCGGCTGATTCCGAAGGTCGGCCCTTTCAAGGCAATCAATTTCAAGACCCCCTCCACCCAGACCGAAGACCTTTACCTGAAGAGCGTTGACGCCACAGTTACTGCCTACCGCAAGGCGCTGGCCCAGGTAAAGGAAGGGGACCTGAGCTTTCCCAACGACAACTTCGATACCGGAGAGCCTACGCGCGCCGCCCAATACAAGCTTACCGACGACTCTTACGCCACCCTGCTGGATAAGCTTGCCGAGAAGCACTTCGCAAATCTGGCGCCGGATGTACGCGACAATATCCTGCGCTTTTATTCCAATCCGAATGCGCCGGTTGCGACTCAGCGCCACCGCGATAAATGGCAGAGGCTCCAACAGGAATTGAGCGAACTGAAGGCCGTTAAATTGGATACTTCAGCGGCGCAGGTAAAGTAATTAGCGTCGCTGTACCTTTCTTGTGTCAGCCACGGAGTCTGCATGTCATTCGCATCAGCACGAATTTATTTATGTGGTTCGCATCAGAAAGCACTCATCCATGCAACACGTGTCAGGGCACGGATTTATCCGTGCCGTAAAGACGTAATAAAAGAAAAGGGCCTTAGCCCTGATCAGCGCACGACGCCTTCCAGCGGAGAGCTGGCGCTAGCATAGAGCTTCTTGGTCATGCGTCCGGCGAGGTAGGCATCCCGTCCGGCAATCACGGCGTAGCGCATGGCTTCCGCCATCAGTACAGGGTCTGCGGCCTGGGCGATGGCGGTATTCATGAGCACGCCGTCGGCCCCTAGCTCCATGGCAATGGCAGCGTCGGAGGCGGTGCCCACTCCGGCATCGACGATCAGCGGCACCGAGGTGATCATCTCCCGCAGGATCTGAATATTGGCGCGGTTCTGGATTCCCATGCCGCTGCCAATGGGCGCGCCCAGGGGCATAATCGCGCTCGCGCCGGCATCGAGCAGCCGCTTGGCGATTACGATATCGTCCGAGGTATACGGAAGCACGGTAAAGCCTTCCTTCACCAACACCCGCGTGGCTTCCACCGTGGCCTGCACATCGGGATAAAGCGTCTTCTCGTCGCCAATCACCTCGATCTTCACCCAATCGGAGAGGCCGACTTCGCGTCCCAGCCGCGCGGCCCGGATAGCTTCGTCGGCGGTATAGCATCCGGCAGTATTAGGGAGCAGAAAATATTGGTTCGGATTGATAAAGTCGAGCAGCGATTCTTTGGAGCGGTCAAGGTTCACGCGCCGCACCGCTACGGTGACCATCTCCGCGCCCGAGGCCTCGATGGCGCGCGCCGTCTCCTGCCCGCTTCTGTATTTACCTGTCCCGACGATCAGCCGCGACCTGAATTGCCGCCCGGCAATCACTAAGGAATCCATGGATTCATTGTAAATCGTTCAGGGCAGGCGACGGAAAGCAGGATTCACCACAGAGACACAGAGCCACAGAGGAAGAATCGGGCGATCTGGCCAACGGGTGATATGGCCATTTCCAAGCCCTGATTTTAAATCACCAGATGACCCAATCACCAAATGACCAGATTCTTCTCTGTGGTGATTATCTTCCCGAAGGATCTTAACCTTCAAAAACACGTGTCAGGGCAGGGTTTTAACCCTGCCGAAAAGCGTCGATCC
>CAZONJ010000097.1:0-11349 GCA_964581225.1 uncultured Terriglobales bacterium
GCGCAAATTCGTAGCTAAGGACAGGAGAAAGACCATGTATTGCAATTTTTGTGGCAAAGAGATGCAGGACGAAGCCATCCACTGCGCGTATTGCGGGCGCCGCATCGGGACCCCAGTGAGTAAGCGGATATTGCAGCGTCCCCGGACCGGACGGAAGATCGCCGGGGTATGTGTGGGTTTTGCCGAATATTTTGCGATGGACGTTACGCTCATGCGGGTTTTCTGGCTGATTTTAGGCATCATTACCTTCCCGCTGGGAGTCATTGCGTACATTGCAGCATGGGTCATCATGCCGGAGCAGCCCGAAATCGTGCTTGTGACAACTCCGGCGCCCACCCCTTCGGAGCATCGCTCCTGAGAGACGCTCCTGCCGGAAGTTGTTAAACTCAGGGCAGGATGAACGTTCAAAGCGGCGATGCCGGGATCTATTATCGGGTATTAGGCGAGGGCTTTCCGGTGGTGCTGCTGCATCCCTTTCCTGCCAGCCATGGCTTCTGGCTGCCTGCGGCCCAGCAGCTTATCGATCGGTACCGCCTCATTCTTCCTGACCTGCGCGCTCACGGTCTTTCGCAGATTGGCGGAGGCGCGGCCACGATGGCCCGGCACGCCGGGGACCTGCTCCAGATACTAACGGCGGAGTCGATTTCCCGGGCGGCATTCGTCGGAGTCTCGATTTCAGGCTACATCCTGCTGGAGTTTTGGCGGCGGCATCGCGACCGTGTGGCGGCGCTGGTGCTCGCCAATACGCGGGCCACAGCCGATACCGAAGAAGGCAAAAAGAAACGGCTCGCGTCGATTGAGGACACACGGCAGCATGGGCCCGCGGGCTTCCTCAATACTCAAGTCCAGCTGCTGATGGGAGAGAGCGCCAGAAGGAACCGGCCGGATTTAGTCGCCAAAGCGCGGGAGCTGATGGAGCCCATGGGGGCGGAGAATATCGCCGCAGCGCAGCAGGGAATGGCAGAGCGTCCGAATTCGGTGCCGACCCTGAAGACGATACAGGTCCCTACGCTGATCATCGCCGGAGAGGAAGATACGGTGACGCCGGTATCCGACGCTGAGCTGATGCGCTCCCACATAGCGGGAAGCCGCATGGAGGTATTGCGACATGCCGGGCATTATGCAATTTTCGAGCAGCCGGAGGTCGCGGGAAGAATAATCCGCCGCTTTCTGGATTCGCTCACTCTCTCCGGCTGACCACAGCTCGATAATTGCAGGGCAGTTTACAGATTCCATCGCTTCGTCTAGCTTCTTGATATGCGGACCCCTCGCCGCATCACGATGTGAAATCGCAGTTTTTGTCCTCCTGCATATCCTGTTGACGTTTAAAATTTTTATGGGCAGCGGCCCCGATTGGCAGCCCTGCCCCGAAAGGCAATCACAACCGATTCATGGCCGATATCACAATTCATCCTGTTCGCAACGTCCTGGGCTCGATCCGCTTCCCGGGCGACAAGAGTATCTCGCATCGCTATGCCATGCTCGCCGCATTAGCGCAAGGAGTAAGCAAGTTCCGCAATTTTTCCACCGGAGCGGATTGCGCGAGCACCGTGGAATGCGTTCGCCAGCTTGGCGCGGAGGTAAAGCGGGCAGAGGATGGGACGCTCGAGATCCGGGGACGCGCAGGGAAGTTGAATGCGCCGGCAAAGCCGCTCGACTGCGGCAACTCGGGCTCGACCATGCGCATGATCGCCGGCATACTCGCCGCGCAGCCATTTACCAGCGAACTTTTCGGCGACGCCTCGCTCTCCCGCCGTCCTATGGCGCGCATCATCGAGCCATTGACGCGCATGGGGGCAAACATTCTTTCCGACGAGAACAACCGTCCTCCGTTGAGGATTACCGGGGGAGAGCTGAAAGGGATCTCCTATAAACCTTCGGTTTCCAGCGCGCAGGTTAAATCGTCGGTCCTGTTTGCCGCAGTGCAGGCGGAAGGAGAGACGGTGTTTGAAGAGGCGGTGCGCACCCGCGACCACGGAGAGCAGGCGCTGCGGGCCTTCGGCGTCGAGTTCACGCGCCAGAAAAACCAGATCACGCTGGAGGGGAAACAATCGCTCAAGGCAATCGAAGCGGTGGTGCCGGGCGACATCTCGTCTTCGGCGTTTTTCCTGTGCGCCGCCGCCCTGTTTCCCGAGAGCAATCTTGTGGTGGAAGGCCTGTTACTGAATCCCACACGTGGGGTGCTGCTCGACGTGCTCACCGCCCTCGGAGCCCGGGTGGCGGTCATCAACGTGGAAGAGCATCATGGGGAATTAATGGGGACGGTCAAAGTGGAGCATAACGCCTTGCGCGGCCTGAAGATTGCCGGCGCGCAAGCGGCCGCATTGATCGACGAATTGCCAGTCCTGGCCGCCATCGGGCCTTACACGAAAGAAGGGGTTGAGATCCACGATGCCCGCGAGTTGCGGGTGAAGGAGTCGGACCGCATTGCGGCGGTGGTGCGCAATCTGCGCGCCATGGGCGCCAAGGTTGAGGAATATGATGACGGCCTCTTTGTCCCTGGCCAGCAGAAGCTGCATGGGGCGGAGATAGACTCGGAGCACGATCATCGCATCGCCATGGCCTTTTCCATCGCCGCGCTGCGCGCCCAGGGCGATACCCTTATACACCATGCCGAATGTGCGCAGATCTCGTTCCCGGAATTTTACGATTCCCTGAAGAAAGTTACCGAGGCCTGAGGTCGTTGCATTCTTTAACAAAAAAAAGCCACGGAAAACCGTGGCTTTTCTCTCGCGGATTCGATTACTGGCGGGCGGCGCGCAGGCTCTCGCCGATCTTATCGCCGCAATTGCCCAAGCCGCGTTCAATGGCGGTGCCTTCCTCATAGTCATTCCAGGTATCGATCATGAGAAAAGGCAATGGATTATTTTCCGGATAGAAGTGCCGGTAGAGGTGCAGGGAATCTTCGAGCGTCTTGCCGCAGCGGGCGCTCATCTTGCGGCCCTCGCCCCACTCCGCCCTGGAATCGTCAAAGCCCGGCCAGGCCGCGCCTACCGCGAGCTTGTCAGGATATTCGTGGGTCATGGTCCGATAGAAGCTTTGCAGGTAATCATGGCCCCAGTTGCTGCCGTCGTGCGCCCAGCCTTTATCGCCGGGTGAGACCCATGCGAAGAGGCCATCGAACTCCTTGTAGATTGGGCGCTCCGGAGCGTTGTAGAGGTAAATCAGCAGCGGCGGCTGCTCCCAACTGTTCACCGCCTGCCGGACCTGCTGCCAGTGCGTGTCCCCGCTCTTGGGAAAAATAAAGATGAGCGGACGATTATTGTAAGTGAGGTAGGCGCTGCGGGGGATGCTGGCATGAGGGCCGATATAGCGCTCGTAGGCGTACTGCAGGTCCGAGATTGCCTGCTCGGTCGAGCGCCCCGGGTCGTCCACATTTTCGTCGTACATGATGGCCGTCTTAAAGTCGCTCTGGCTGGCGGCGCGCTGCAACTGGGCGTAGCTGCGGTCTTCGAAATCGCGCGAGGGACCATACCAGTTCACCACAAATCCCGAGATGTTCAGCTCCCGCGCATGGGCAATCTGTTGCGCGAGCACGTCAGGGTCCTGGGTGGAATAACCGACATCAATGTGTCCCTTGCGTCCGAACCAGGGCTGATAAGCGGCCAGCAGGACCGGGCTGCCCTCCGGGGTTTGGACGTTGCTGTGCAGCGTCCGGCTTATATTTCTCTGCTGCGCGGCACAGCCGGAGAGCGACAGGAGGACGAGGGCGATCGTCAGCAGGGGTATTAAGAAAAAAAAATGGCTCTTGCGTGTATTCATGCACGTTCCGTAAAACTGGGTTAAAAGCAGAAGCTCAGGTTTATTGGATGAGCTTAGGCCCCGGAACGTTGGATAAGACGGGAATAGATAGAGGGGTTCCCGACGAAGCAAAAGGCATGGCTTGAGCTGGACCTTTTGCTTCCGGGAGCACAAATTTTTCTTAGAAGGGAATATCGTCGTCGGTGATCTCTGCCTGTGCGAAATTGCCCTCAGGGGAGCGCTGATCGAAGGACGAATTGGACGAAGCCGCGCCCCGGGAGAACGACCGCGAGCCGCCTCCGCCTTCTTCTCCTCCTTCACCGCGTCCGCTGAGAAGGACCAGATCGTTGGCGACAATCTCGGTACGGTATTTCTTCTGCCCGCTCTCCTTATCGTCCCATGAAGAGGTTTGCAGCTTGCCTTCGATATACAGCTTGCTGCCCTTCTTCACGTATTCACCGACAATCTCTGCCAGACGCTGCCAGGCAACGATGTTGTGCCACTCGGTGCGGTCCTGCCACTCGCCACTTTTGTCTTTGAAACGCTCGTTGGTGGCAAGCGAGAATTTTGCGACGGCAACGCCGCTGGGGGTGTACTTGACCTCCGGATCTTTTCCGAGGTTCCCGACGAGGATTACTTTATTAACGCTCTTGGCCATGTGATTTGCTCCAATCAGTGGTGCCGTCAATATAACAAATTCGCGGTCATGGAAGTTCAAAACCGCCGGATATTTTAAAAGCGCCGTCTCGGCCATCCCGGTAAGCCTAGCTATGCGGGTATAGCCGGAAGAGCAGCACATATACGATCACGCCGGTTATCGAGACGTAGAGCCATATCGGATAAGTCCAGCGGGCGACGGCGCGATGGCGCTCAAAGTTGCCGCGCAAGCCCCGAGCAAGCGTGACCAGCACCAGCGGGACCACGCAAATGGCCAAAATAGTGTGCGATACCAGGATCGAGAAGTATACCGGGCGTATCCACCCTGTACCCAGAAAATGCACCACCCGGGCGTGGGCGTGGTAATAGATATAGGAAACCAGAAATAAGCTGGAGACCGTGAAAGCGGCGATCATGAAGCGGCGATGGGCTGCCACCCGCTTGCTATGGATGAGCCTGTGTCCGATCAGCAGAAGCACGGCGCTGGTCCCATTCAGGGAGGCATTGACCGCGGGCAGGACGCTGTAATTCAAATCCGCACCTGAAAGCGGCTTGCCGGCGCTTGCGCTCCTGACGACCCGGATTCAATCATCATTGCTCCCTTGCAAGGAAACTCGGTTATGCAGCCGGCTTGGTGCTCCGGCGATTGACCGCCAGATAGGCCCAGGCAAAGACCGCCGCGCAAAAAGCGGCTTCGATAGCCAGCGAGGTTGCGAGAGGGAGCTGGCTCTGAGCCGCGGTTGCGGGAAAGAGCGCGGTGCGCAGCGCGTCCATGCCATAGGTCAATGGATTGATCCGCATCAGCATCCTCATTCCCGATACCGCGCCATTCACGGGAAAGAGCGCCCCGGAAAGCAGCCAGAGTGGAATTAAAAACAGGTTGACGATGGCGTGAAAGGCCTGGGGAGAATCCATCGGCCACGCAATGGCGAATCCTAGCGCGGTAAGGCCGAAAGAGATGAGGAAGACTACCAGGACAACCAGCAGCCAATCCGTCAAGCCGATATGGATCCCGATCGCGGGGGCGAATACCAGAAAGAGCAACCCCTGGATAGCGGACAAAGTCGCCCCGCCCAGGACCTTCCCCAGCACAATCGCGGAGCGGTGCACCGGCGAAACCAGCACCGAAAGCAGAAATCCCTTATTGCGGTCCTCTATGACGGACATCATGGTGAAAATCGAGGTAAAGAGGACGATCATGATCAGCGAGCCGGGAAAGAAGTATTCCAGATAATGCTGGCTGCTGTTGGTTTCTGAGCGGAAGGAGCTGCCAAAGCCGGAGCCGATCACGACCCAGAAAAGCAGCGGAGAGGCGATTACCCCAACCACGCGGCTCTTTTGCCGGTAGAAGCGCACGATCTCCCGCCACCACAGCGAGAATGCGGGCAGGAAGACGCTGGCGCTTGCGCGCGTGGGAACAATCGGGATGGTAGCTGCCTGGGCCATAATTAATGTTTTTTCTCTGTTTTCTTTTCCCGCTCGCCGGATTCATCCTCTGTCCAGAAGCGGTGTCCCGTCCGGCTGATAAATACGTCTTCAAGGGTCGGACGGCTGACAGAAATGGAGTAGATCTCTCTCGGGAACGCCTCCATGACGTCGGGGATGAATCTATGCCCCTCTTCGCGCTCCAGGCGGAGCTTGCCATCGACGATAGTGCAGGGAACCGAGAAGCGCGACTGGATCCTTGCCGCCAGCGACTGCGCATCGTTAGCTTCGAGCACGATTACGTCGCCGCCGATCTGTGACTTCAGCTCCGCCGGAGAACCCATCGCCACCAGTTCGCCTTCACTCAGGATGGCCAGCCGGTCGCAACGCTCCGCCTCTTCCATCAGGTGCGTGGTCACAATGATGGTGACGCCTTCGTGATCGCGAAGATTTTGCAGGTACTGCCATAAGTCGCGGCGCGCTCCGGGATCGACGCCGGTGGTAGGCTCATCCAGCAGCAGGACCGAAGGACGATGCATCAGTCCCTTGGCCAATTCGACCCGGCGCTGCTGCCCGCCGGAGAAGGTCTCAACGCGCTCAGTGGCGCGGTCCGCAAGGCCGACGCGCTGCAACATCTCGGAGATTCGCTGCTTCAACCGCGTGCCGCTCAACCCGTAAAGATGGCCCTGATGCCACAAGTTTTCCGCGGCGGTCAGCTTGCCATCGACGCTCTGCGCCTGAAAGACGACCCCAATCTGCTGCCGGACCAGGTTAGGCTGCCGGGCAGGATCGAAGCCCATAATGCGCGCACTGCCTCCGCTGGGGACCATAAGCGTGCTCAGGATCCGGAAGAGGGTGGTCTTGCCGCTGCCGTTCGGGCCCAGCAGCCCAAAGATCTCCGCCGGACGCACGGCAAATGAGATCCCCTTCAGCGCAAGCCGGGTGTCGTATTGATGGGAGAGCGCGGAAACCTCAATCGCAGCGCTTGCCGGGTCCCGGGTCTCAGAGTGGGGCAGATCTGCCACAGCAGGATCTGCGAAATTACGGCTGGTAGAAATCGTCATCAGTACCTGGAAAAGACCATCATTGCGCCAAACAGCAGCGGCAGATAGATAATGCTGGCCCGCAGCAACTGGCGGGCATATTTGCGGGATTCGGCCTCGCTCGGGTCCCCCAGCACTCGGGCAAATCGTATGCAGTACGCCAACAGGAAGACGCCGAGCGCAATCGCAAACGGTATGTAGCTGTGCCGGACCATGTTCAGATAACCGGGGAAGAGGCTTACCGGCACCAGCATCATGCTGTAGGCAAGCACCTCTCGGACGGTGGAGCGGCCACTCTCTTCGACCACAGGCAACATGCGGATTCCGGCGCGCGCATAGTCTTCCCGATAGAGCCAGGCAATGGCATGGAAATGCGGGAATTGCCAGAGGAACTGGATGGCAAAGAGCACCAGCGCCTCCCATTCGATGCGTCCCCGCATCGCCGTCCAGCCGAGCAGCGGCGGCATCGCCCCGGGAAGCGCCCCGACAAAGGTCGAAATCGGCGAATACTTCTTGAGCGGGGTATAGAGGCCCACATAGCTTGCGGCAGTGAGAACACTGAGGAAGCCGGTAAGCGGGTTGGTGGTCCAGGCCAGATAGGCCGCGCCGCCAAAAACGGCGAGGATGCCGATCACCATCGCATGAGTAAGCTCCATGCGTTTAGCTGGCAAAGGACGCAGCCGGGTGCGCAGCATCAGTCCGTCTTCCACTCGCTCTACGATCTGGTTGAACGCGGCCGCGCCTCCGGAGACGAGCCCAATTCCAATCAAGGCGCTGAGCAACTTCCATGAGAGCGATGGGACGCCGGTCTTTACGCAACCGAGGTAGAAGCCTGTCCATGCGGTAAGAACAACCAGCGATGTGACCCGCACCTTGAGCAGCATGGCGTAATCGCCGAAAATGCCGATGGGCTTAGCAGGCTTTGCCGGCGGCGCTACCTGGATCTCATGATCGTCTTGCTTGCGCCAGACTAATACCGGACGCGGAGAGGAGCTCATGCCGTCACCGCCTTACGCGCGCCCATGGTTTCAGATTCAGGGACGGAGAGCTGGTGTCCATTACGGTGCGCCTGGACGGCAAGCACGAAGGTCGTAGCCAGAATCAATGCCCCAACTGCCACATGCGCGACCGTGGTGTAGACCATGCTGGGCAGCGGCTGTACAGCGTCTTTCCCCCAGATCACGCGGGTAAGATAGGCGGCAAATCCTAATCCAAGCTGAGTCAGGAGCAGCCCTAAAAGCCAGGTTGCAGGGACGCGCAATGCACGGCTCCTGCCATGCACAACAAGTATGCGGACAGCGGTCCAGAATAGGACCGCGGAGGTGAAAACCGCATTCACCAGGTGAGGCAGAATGCCGATGCCGGAATGACGAAAGCCCGCGCCGAAGAAGAGCTGCAGATAAACCGTCAGGATAGAAAGCAGCGTGAGAGTGCGCGTGCTCGGAGTCGCTTCTTCGGCCACCGCTGCCGATGGGGCTTGCAGCCATTCGCGTCCGGTGAACATCGCCATCAGAACCGCCATGCTGAAGAAGGTCTGTCCCAGTCCGGCATGGGCGCTGGAGATGTACCAGGGAAGAAAATAAAGCACGGTAATCCCACCCAGAATACCCTGGGCCAGAATAATGCCGATCATCGCCACGCCCAATTTTTTCATCCACGAGCGGCTCTCCACGCGGAGCGTCCAGATGCACAGCGCAATGGTCAGCAGGCCGACAAATTCCGCCAACATGCGGTGTCCGTGCTCATATTTCACGCCGCCGACCATAGGAGGAATTTTGTAGAGCGAGCCGAACGACGTAGGCCAGTCGGGAACGGCAAGCCCGGCATTGTTGCTGGTGACCAGCGCTCCCGCAATGATGAGCAGGAAGATGAGGCTGGCCAGCGCCATGGAAAAAATATGGCGGTTTCGATCATAAGTGATCGCTTGGGACGGTATGACTGCGGACTTCAATGGTTCCTGCTCACTTCTGAGGCGTTCTATGATTGCTGCTGCACTGGAAGACAACCGCTCATTCTAACAGAGGGCAGCCGCGCTTATGGGACTATTGGCCTCCCGGCACGGAAAAAGAGAACTCAATCGCCTTGGACTCTTTCGCGCCCACGGTTACCTTCTGCGTCCGCTCTCCCGCTTTCTCATGGACGGCCGCGATGGTGTACTCACCGGGCGGCAGTCCCTTGATCTCAAAGTTTCCCGAGGCATCGCTTACCGCATAAAAGGGAGTTGCGGAGAGGTTGAGGTAGGCCTTCATCCATGGATGCTGGTTACACTGCACCGGCATCATGATCTCTGGATGGCTAAAGCTCTTCTCGACCGGCGCACCCTTAGGTTGCTGAGAGACGTTCCACTCGTGATTGCCCGGCGCGCGGGGTGTGGGATGGATATTGTGCATCGCCGGATCGTCATTCACGATGCGAAGTGGCTGATTGACGGTCAGGGCCAGCACGTGGGGAATATAGCGGCAGCCCCTCTGGTCCAGGACAACGGGCGTGGTCTGGGAGGCAAAGGCCTTACCCTCCAATCCCGATTTCACATAGATGTAAACATTCGCCAGCTTGCCGTCATGGACTACGTATTGTTCGCTCATATTCGGGCCGCTGCTGGTGTACTGGCAGGCCGGATCAAAGCCCATATCGATCTGCACCGGCTGAGGAGCGTTGCCGGTGAAGCGAACAGTGCCGCGAATCGTTGCCGATGTTGCCAGATCCACGGTGAGGTAGTTTGCGGGAGTTGTCGCCGCTTTCTGCGAAGAATTAGTGGGTTTGGATTGATTGCAGGAGAGCAAAGACAAGCAGAGGATTATTGAAGATAAAAAGACTGGTTTTCGCATGATGAAAATTAAAGCCTGACTCCAGCGCCCGACTATTTCGTAGCGACCGGAGCTTCCAGGGCTGCGATCACCGCATCGGCAAACTGGCTGGTACCGGCCGAGCCGCCTACGTCCCGGGTAAGGTGCTTGCGCTCGGTATATACCGCCTCGATTGCGCTGTGGACGCGGTCCGCAGCCTGGGTTTCGCCGATATGGCGCAGCATCAGCACCGCCGATTGCAGCAGCGCAGTCGGATTGGCAAGGCCTTTGCCGGCAATGTCCGGGGCCGATCCGTGGACGGCCTCGAAGATGGCGCAACTATGTCCCAGATTCGCGCCCGGCACCAGCCCCAGGCCGCCCACGAAGGCGGAGCAAAGATCGGAGATGATGTCGCCGTAAAGGTTCTCCATCACCAGCACGTCGTATTGATAAGGATTGCTCACCAGCTGCATGCAGGTGTTGTCCACAATGTGCTCTTTGTATTCGATCTCAGGGTAAAGCTTCGACATGTCGCGGCAGCAGCGCAGGAAGAGGCCGTCCGTCATCTTCATGATGTTGGCCTTATGGATCGCGTGCACCCGCTTGCGGCGCTCGTGGCGAGCGTAAGCAAAGGCAAATTGCGCAATACGCGTGGAGGCCTTCTCGGTGGTGATCTTGATGGCCTGCATGACGCCGGGTACGACTTCATATTCGATTCCGACGTACTCCCCTTCGGTATTTTCGCGAACGATGGCCAGATCGATGTTGGGGTAATGGGTCGGGATATTCGGCAGGTTCTTGATGGGACGGAAATTGGCGAACAACTCGAACTTCTTGCGCAGGG
Source organism: uncultured Terriglobales bacterium (assembly GCA_964581225.1). Classification (GTDB taxonomy): domain Bacteria; phylum Acidobacteriota; class Terriglobia; order Terriglobales; family Acidobacteriaceae; genus CAYTQA01. Next base: position 10,497 of record CAZONJ010000097.1, read on the forward strand.
TCACATTGATGCTGGTAAAACCGCCGCCGATGGGCGTGGTGACCGGTCCCTTGAGGGCGACACGCGTGCGCTCGATGGAATCGTAGGTCTCTTTGGGAATGTATTCCTTATACTTTTCGTAGGCGCCGGCCCCGACGGAGATGCTCTCCCACTCGAACTTCAGTCCGGTGGCCTCTAGGATGCGTACTACCGCAGAACTCACTTCGGGTCCGATTCCGTCCCCTGGGATCAATGTAATCTTGTGGACCATAATGTATCGCGCGGGCTAGCTTTTGGCGCCCGTCTTATTCTTCTGTCCTTTGGCTTCTTTAAGATTGGCTAAATGGTCGAGCTCCGCGCGGAACTCCCGCACGTCTTTGAAGTCGCGGTATACCGAGGCGAAACGGATGAATGCCACCATATCGAATTCTTTCAGCTGGTCCATGATGAGCTCGCCGATCTCGCTGGTGGTGCGCTCGCGGTCCTGGGAGTCGATGACAAAGGCCTCCACATCATCCACGATATGCTCCAGCTTTGGCATGGGGATCGGGCGCTTTTCGCAGGCCCGCAGCAACCCGCCTAATACCTTCTGGCGGTCGAACTTCTCCCGCCGTCCGTCCTTCTTCACCACCATGTAGGGGATTTCGTCGATGCGCTCATAAGTGGTAAAACGCTTGTCGCATTGCAGGCATTCACGCCGCCGTCGTATGGATTCGCCTTCCTTGCTTTCGCGCGAGTCCACTACTTTGTCGTTTAAAAATCCGCAGAAAGGACACTTCATCTTGAGCAGGGCAGCGCACCAGACCAATTCCTGGTGGCTAAGGTTAGATTGTAGCAGGTCGGAAACGATATCTTAATCCGCCAATTCCGCTCC
>CAZONJ010000098.1:0-10825 GCA_964581225.1 uncultured Terriglobales bacterium
ACCGGATGAGCGAATTCAATCTCCGCGGCATGAAGAAAGTTACGCGAGGGCGGGAGATCTCCCTTCAATCCCGGCTTTCGCCTGCCGGGAAGAAGCTTTAAGGCGCCAGGCGCGCCGTAGAGCGTGTCTCCGACAATCGGATGGTGCAGGGAAGCCAGATGGACGCGGATCTGGTGGGTGCGTCCGGTTTCGATCCGCACCTCCAGCAGCGCAAACTTGCCATAAGCGGAATCGATTTTCCTGATGACCTGATAATGGGAGATGGCGTTGCGTCCAAAGCTGAGGCGCGCGGTCATGCGGGTGCGATGCACGCGGTCGCGGCTGATCTTGCTCTCGATCCGCCCAGCCGCCTTCTCCGGCCAGCCATGCACCAGGGCCAGGTATTTTTTCCTGACCTCGCGGGAGGCGAACTGGGCAGAGAGCTTGCGGTGGGCTTCATCGTTTTTGGCGACTACGATAAGTCCGCTGGTGTCTTTGTCCAGCCGATGCACGATGCCCGGCCTGATTTCGCCGTTCACTCCACTCAACGAGGCAAAACGATGCAGCAGCGCATTTACCAGGGTGCCGCGATTGTGCTCATCACTGCCTGACCCGGCATGGACGGTCATTCCCGCCGGCTTGTTGATCACCGCCAGCACCGCGTCTTCATAAACGATGTCGAGCGGAATATCTTCGGCGACGGCCCGGATAGGAGCGCGCTCGGCCGGCCCGGAAATTGCGATCCGCTCATCGCCCCGCAGTTTGTAAGAGGCGCGCGGCGTCTTCTGGTTGACCAGGACCTTGCCCTGTTCGATCATCTCCTGCACTCGCGCGCGGCTCACGCTTTCCATCGCTGCCGCGAGGTATTGGTCGAGGCGCTTGCCCGAATCCTTTGAAGTGGCCTGGAAGAGCTGCGTTGGTACTGCTGAAGCTTTGCCGGACATAGCTCTCAGACGGCGGCCCTCACCGCAGTAGAACGGCGGCCGCTACATGCGACCCACATGATCCCGGCCCCGATCACGAGCAGAATAGAGATGAACTGCGTTACGCTCATGATGCCGCCGAAGAGCTCGCCGCGTCCGGGATCGCCGCGCAGGAACTCCAGAAAGTAGCGAACAGTCCCGTAGAGGAACATGTAGAGAGCGGCAATCTCTCCATCGAAGCTTTTGTGCCGGAAGAGCTTCATCAGCGCCGCGAAGATCAGCGCTTCAGCAAGAAACTCATAAATCTGCGTAGGATGGAGGCGCACCCCCAGCGGCGTCCCCACCAGCTCATTGGCCAGCGGATTCTTGAAGACCACGCCCCATGGGAGGTTGGTTGGTTTGCCATAGCAGCATCCGGCTGCAAAGCATCCCAAACGTCCGAGGGCGTGCCCAATGGCAATGCCAGGGGCGAAGCAATCCGCAGTCTTCAGCTTGGGCATGCGATAGCGCGCGGCGTAGAGATAACAGCAGAATACAGAGAGCAGAAGGCCGCCGGAGAATACCCCACCGGCTTGAAGAATGCTGAGGCTGAAAAGTTGCTTGAGATGCTGGCTGTAATAGCCCCACTCATTCACGATCAGAAGCAGCTTGGAGCCCAGAATGCCGGCGATAACGGCGACGATGCCGAGGTTCCACATCCGGTCCGGATCGATGCCGGAGCGCCGGCCCATGCGCACCGCAGTCAACAGGCCGGCAATCAGTCCCAGTGCGGCCATGAGCCCGTAGGTGGGAAGAAAGAAATTCCCGAATTGAATCAGTCGTGGAAACAAGGGAGTTCAGGACGAGTGTACCAGCGGAGGGAACAGGGAAGAAAGAAGCCGACCCACGGGGCCGTGTCCTCTGGGCCGTTTTTGAACCCGTCGTTAGACGTTTGGGAGCTCCCCGCGGTTCTTTAGGCATTTCCGTCTGGCGGAACCTCGCACACCGAACCGAAATTTTTCGAGTCGAGCCCCCGGTTCAATTGATATCGGTTCAATTAAACGGGATCCAGCAACACCTGCTTTGCAGGCCGGCTTTCAATCTGGATGTTATCGGATGCAGCGGGTGAATACAAGGCTGGCGGCCGTACTAAGTAAGTTTTAATGGCGAAGAATCTTTAGAGACATACGTGGCGAATGGGCAACCTGGCAGGAGCTCCGGATTGCCTGCGCAAAATCAAAAACAGCGGCGCGGAAATGGGGAGTGGAGCGCGGAATTATCCGGCTTTTCTTCCCTCTTGCAACACCTCGTCGAGCACGCCGGAAAGCGTGTGCGCGCGCTCCTCATAGCTGCCGGCGATTCCGTCATATTTTTTCTTGAGCAGATGGTACTCGTCGGCGATATTCAACGCCGCAAGCACCGCGACGCGCAGGGAATCGACGGTCGAGGTCTGGGAGGCAATGGCGCGCATTTTGCCGTCCACATACTCGGCCAATTTGAGAATGTAGTCTGCATCGGAGCCGCGCAGATTGTAAGACTGATCGTAGATCTCCACGCGCACGCTGCTGTTGCTGGGATTCGTCATATCAGGACCTGCCGCTTACTCGGAATCCGCCGTCAAGGCATCGATCTGCTTCAGGATCTTTTCCACGCGCCCGCGCACCTCGTCCCGCTCACGGCGCAACGAGACCACCTGGCCGCGCAGGGTCTCAATCTGCTCCTCACGCTCTTCCAGCTGCTCTCGCATCCGCTTCGAATCGCGCTCAGCGACGGCTTTGGCTTCTCTTGCCGACTTCAACAGCTCAATGGTTTTGTAGACCTTTTCTTCCAGGGAATGGAAGTCATCGGCGGTCATGTTGGGTTCAAGCTCAGGAAGCGCCCTGGCAGACATAGTGGGTTTACCTCACAATAAATTTTGAGTGGCGCACGCGCAGTATAACCTACCGGAAGCGCCGCCGGGTTGTGGATTTTTCAGAATTCTCCCGCAGGACACTGAAGCATCACCTGGAATCCTTTGCAGCAGTGCGAAGAGCATCACCGTTCAACTGCTTCTTAACGTTCCGCCCAAGGCCGCCACTGCCTGGATGATCTGGTTGGACCAGAGCGCGACTTCGTCATCGCGCAGCGTCCGCTCGGTGGACTGAAAAGAGGCGCTCAACAAGAGGGAATATTTTCCTTCAGGGACTGCGCCACCGCGAAAGATCTCGCGCGGCTCGATGGAGCGCAGTTCGGCAATCTGCAATTGGCGGACGGCCTGCGCAATTTGCGCGAAGACCACCTGATTGTCGAGGACAAAGGAAAAGTCACGCTCCACGGCAGGGAAGCGCGAAAGCCGGGTGTAACGCGGCCCTCGCATAGCAAATTGCAGCAGGAGACCAAGATCGAGCTCGGCAACAAAAATCTCCTGCCGCAGCTTGCGTTCTGAGATCAGCGCCGGATGGATTTGCCCAAGCTGGCCTACAGTTTTGCCCTCCATTTTGATCAGCGCAGAGCGGCCGGGATGATAGTACGTGGCGGCCGGGATCTCGAAAGAGAGCGACTGGCTGCTGAAGCTGCCGGCAAGCTCTTCCACCGCTCCTTTAAGGTCGTAAAAAGAAAAGGCGCGGGGCTGGGTCTGGATGCCGCCGGGCACGGCGTTGCCGGTCGCTCCCAGGCACAGGGCCTTTTTTTCTTTTACCTGTAGCTGGGCCGGATCGCCTTGGGCTATGAAAATCCTGCCTGCTTCAAAGAGCTGGACATCGGTGGTCCCACGGTTCAGGTTGTGGGCGATCATCTCGAGCATCCCCGGGGCCAGCGAATTGCGCAGCAACGGCGTCTCTTCACTCAAGGGATTGGCCAGCGCCACGGGCGGAAGAGAAGAGAAACGCTCGGCATCGGCGCGGGAGATGAAGGTGGAAGAGAGCGCCTCATTGTAGCCCAGGGCCAGCAGGCGCTGGCGCAGCATGGCTTCGCTCTGCGCCTCAGGCAATTCGACCGACGCGCCGAGGAAGGAAGGAAGCGTGCTCTCGAAGCGGTTGAAGCCATAGATGCGGGCAATCTCTTCGATAAGATCGATGTCGCGCTCCACATCCATGCGCCAGGTGGGGACCTCAACCTGGTATGCCCCCGGGTCTTCGCTCACAGCGTTGGGAGTTGGGGCCTCTGTGATCACAGAAGAGATGCTGGAGGAGCCAGAGGTCACAACAAATCCCAAGCGGCGCAGGATGCGCAGAAGCTCCGCATCGGGAATATCTTTGCCGAGGATGCGGCGAATCTCGCTTCGGCTGAGCTGGAGAAGTGGACGGTGCAGCTTGCGGGCGACGATATCAATGAGTTCCCCGTGCAGCTTGCCGCCGGCGGTTTGCAGTATCAGCTCGGCGACGCGGTCGCAGGCCAGCGCGGTCGCTCCCCAATCGGCCCCACGCTCGAAGCGATGCGAGGCGTCGGTGTGCATGCCATGCCGGCGCGCGGTGCGGCGAATGCTTGCGGGATCGAACCACGCCGACTCGACCAGCACGTTCCTGGTCTTTTCCGTGATCATCGTCTCCCATCCGCCCATTACTCCCGCCAGCGCCACCGGCTTGACTGCGTCGGCGATGACCAGGTCCTCGGGATGGAGCTTGCGCTCCACGCCATCCAGGGTCTTCAGCGTCTCGCCAGCTTTGGCGCGGCGGACGACGATCCTGCCGCCCTCCAGCCGGTCAACATCAAAGGCGTGGGTGGGATGGCCCATCTCCATCAGGACGTAGTTGGTGACATCGGCAACGTTGTTGATGCCGTGGTGATCTTCAATCAGCAGCCGCTCGGCGATTGCGGGCGGCGATGGCGCGATCTTCACATCGTGGAGCGCTCGCGCGGTGTAACGCGCGCAGAGCTGCGGATCGTGGATTTCGATAGAGAAATTCTTGCTTCCACTGGCCTGCGGCAACTTTGGCTCAATGGACTTCAGCGCCAAATCATAAATGGCGGAGCACTCGCGGGCCACGCCGTAATGGTTCATGGCGTCGACGCGATTGGTCGTGATCTCCATCTCGAAGATGGCTTGGCCGTTCTGCGTCTGGATATTTTCCACCGCAATGCCGGCCAGGGTGAGATCATCGGCGAGCTGCTTCGGCCCAGCTTTCAAATCGACGTATTCGCGCAACCAATCGGGGCTGATTCTCATGTCTTATGCGAACTGCTCCAGGAAGCGTATATCGCCCTGGTAGAAGAGCTGAATATCGTCAATCTCGTACTTGAGCATGGTGATGCGTTCCACCCCCATGCCAAAGGCGAAGCCGCTGATCTTTTCCAGATCGTAATCCACAAAGCCGAAGACCGCCGGATCGACCATGCCGCATCCCAGCAGCTCGATCCATCCGCTCTGCTTGCATAGGCGGCACGGAGCTCCCTGATAAGCGCCGCTGCCGCCGCAGCGGAAGCAGGTGATCTGCACATCGGCGCTGGGCTCGGTGAAAGGGAAGAACGAGGGATAAAAGCGCGTCTTCACATTCGATCCGAAGAGCGCTTTCATGGCGCGATCGAGCGTGCCCTTGAGATCGGAGAAGGTGATGTTGGTGTCCACCGCCAGCCCTTCAACCTGATGGAAGATGGGCGAGTGGGTCGCGTCCGCGGTATCGGCGCGATGCACCTTGCCGGGACAAACCACGCGCAGCGGCGGCGCCTGCTTCTCCATCGCCCGCACCTGGACCGGCGAGGTATGAGTACGCATGAGCAGCCGCTCGCGCAACGGCTTCTTCTCCTGTCCGGCAATGATGAGCGTGTCCTGGGTGTCGCGCGCCGGATGGTTAGGAGGGAAATTGAGCGACTCGAAGTTGTAGTAATCGGTCTCAACCTCGGGACCATCCGCGACGGAGTATCCCATCGCCTTGAAGACGCCGATGATCTCATTCATGGTCTTGATCAGCGGATGCTCGACGCCGATAGGGCGGCGAATGCCGGGAAGGGTAACGTCAATGCGCTCGGATTCCAACTGCGCGGACGAGGCGGAGCCCTTCAATTGCTCTTCGGCGGAGGCTACCCGCTCTTCGACGATCTTCTTCAGCTCGTTGACCCGCCGTCCGGCCTCGCGCTTGGCGTCATTGGGCGCAGCCTTCAGCCAGAGATCGTTGATCTGCGTCAGGATCCCATTTTTGCGGGCCAGCCAGCGGTCGCGAAAGGCCTTCCATTCCGATTCGGAGCGGACCGCCGCCGCTTCGGAGTCCAGCGCGGCCTTCACATCGGCGACCGCATGGTCGAGCGCTGCTGCGGACCAGTCTTCGAGTTTGTGGACGGTGTACATGTTTTTAATTTATGTCACGAAGAATCTCTAATTTGTGCTCATTCCCCGAACGAGTTGCATTTCTGTTGCGAACGATTACTTTTAATTTTGTCATCCCGAGCGGAGTCGAGGGCCCCCTGCACCGCTTATCTGTTTTATGCCGCTCAAAGGCGTTCTCCCGATATTGCTGGCGAGAAAGTCTGGATCCACTTCTCTGTACGAGCAACTTCAGATCCTTCGACTTGCGCTGCGCTCAGGATGACATTCTTTCAATTATTTATTTTTCGCCATGAATGGCATTCCTGTAATGCAGTATCGCACCTCGTCAGCCCCTGCATACACAAAGGGCACGGCCATGGCCGTGCCCTCAAACATCTTGCGAAAACTGAATTACGCAGCGGATTGAGCGATTGCGGCCTTGGCCTGGGTCGCCAGCGCGCTAAATCCGGCGGCATCGTTCACGGCCAGATCGGCGAGGATCTTGCGGTCCAGCTCGACCCCGCTCTTCTTCAATCCGTTAATGAACTGCGAGTAGCTCAAGCCGTTCAATTTTGCGGCAGCGCCGATGCGCACAATCCAGATTGAACGGTACTGGCGCTTCTTCTGCTTGCGTCCGCTGTAGGCGAACTTGAGTCCGCGCTCCACGCTTTCTTTGGCTGCGCGATACAGCTTTGATTTATTGAGAAAATATCCACTTGCGCGCTCTAATATCTTTTTCCGCTTGGCGCGCCGTTTGGTTCCACGTTTTACGCGAGGCATGGCTTGTATCCTTTTTTAACTGCTGTTACGCGGCTGGAGGTAAAGGACCTTGGGTCTTGAACCTCTTCACACGCTGGTTTACCCCGGACAAATCTATCAACGGATCGGATCGATCTACAGGGCCTCCGAAAGGAGTCTCTCTAATAGGGGATCATGCGCTTGACCTTGGGCGCGTCCGCCTTCGAAACCAAAGTATCGATATCGAGGTGGCGCTTCTTCTTGGTGCTCTTCGAGGTCAGGATGTGACGCATGAAAGCATGCGCGCGCTTTACTTTACCGGTACCGGTCTTCTTGAAGCGCTTGGCTGCTCCCTTATGGGTCTTAAGCTTCGGCATTACGTCCTCAATCAACGAAAATCCCCAGCAGTTGCCCTGCTGGGGCGCAATACAAGTATAGGGGAAAGCTGGAATTTGCGCCAGCACCCGTTGGCCCAAATGGCTGATTTCAGGAGGGCTGGGCCTGTCCTGGAGCTTTGCCGGCAGGCGGCAGATTGCTTGGGGCCGCTCCCGGCGCAGGCTTGGCCTTTTTAGGCACCGTCTCTTTTTTCAGCGGGGCCAGGATGGCATGAAGCGTGTTCCCTTCCATACGCGGACGGAACTCGATGATGCACTTGTCCTGGACGTCCTTGAGCAGCCGCTCCAGCACCTGGCGTCCCAGGTTGGTGTGGGCCATCTCGCGGCCGCGAAAGAAGATCGTGGCCTTTACCTTGTCCCCATCGTCAAGAAAGCGCAGCACGTGGTTCTTCTTGGTCTGGTAATCGTGCTCATCCACGTTGATGCGGAACTTCACCTCTTTGACGGTGATGATCTTCTGGTGCTTCTTGGCGGCGCGCTCCTGCTTCTCTTTCTCATAGAGGAACTTACCGTAATCCTGGATTTTACAGACCGGAGGATTGGCGCTTGGGGAAATCTCAACCAGATCGAGGCCCCGTTCGCGGGCGATTTTGAGCGCTTCAAAGGGTTGCAAAATGCCAAGCTGATTGCCCTCATTGTCTATCACGCGGATCTCGCGTGCGCGAATGCGCTCATTGGTACGGATTAAACGCTTATCGATGCAGTCCTCCTAGGTAAAGTCAGGGCCGGGAAACAGCGCTGCTTAATCCGCTAAGTATAACATTAAAGCCACTGCATTCATTGGGACGATGGCGTGGCGAGAGCGCCGCGATGCGCCTGGCTGCGCCCGAATCAGGCCGAGTGCGAGGAGATCTGCTGGCAGCTTCCGAGCAGGCCGTCGCCGCTCAAGCCATCGATGTGAACCTTCATCCACTGATTTGCCGGGTGACGTCCGGCGATGCGCAGCTTCAGGTAATTATCGGTGAGGGCTTCGGTGGATGAGCCGTCCTGCTGCGTGAGCGTGATTGCCTGAAGGCTAGAGCCGGCAAAGCGCGCCCGGAATTCGCGGTTCTTCCTGGCGGAAAGATCGCGCAAAATCCTGGTACGCTCGCGGGCGACCTGCACCGGGACCTGGCCGGGCATCGTGGCTGAAGGCGTGCCGGGCCGTGACGAATATGTGAAGACGTGCAGGTAGGTAAACGGCAGACGCTCGATAAATTTGCGGCTCTCCTCAAAGGCGTCGTCGTCCTCGCCGGGAAAGCCGGTCATCACGTCGGCCCCGATGGCCGCATCGGGCACAAGCTCGCGGATTCGCTGCACCTTTTCCGCGTAGTGCCATGGACGGTACTTGCGATGCATCAGCCGCAGGATGCGGTCACTGCCGGATTGCAGCGGGAGATGCGCGTGATGGGCGATGCGCGGGGAACTCGCCATGAGAGCGATGAGATCATCGTTCCAGTCCATGGGCTCGACCGAGCTGATGCGGATCTTTTCGATCGAGGTCCGCTGCAGCACCAGGTGAAGCAGGCCGGCAAAGCGCTCCTGCTTTGCGAAATCGCGCCCCCAGCGCCCCAGATTGATTCCCGACAAAACGATCTCGCGATAACCTGCTTGCTGCAGGGCTTCCACCTCGCGCAGCACCTCCTCCGCGGGCAACGACCGGCTCTGGCCGCGCACCAAGGGAATAATGCAGAACGAACAGCGGTTATCGCATCCATCCTGGATTTTGAGGTTGGGACGGGTCCTATGGGCGCTGGCGCCCAGCTCGAAGACCGGGGCGGCCAGCAGCTCGGTGTGGGCAAAGATGTCGCCGACCAGCAGGCTGCCGGAACCCGGTTGAGGTTGGCGCAGCGAATCCAGGGAAACAAAAGCGGAGTTTGATGATCGGAATGCGCCCGTAATGACCTCAGCAACCTGCATCTTATGCGAGTTGCCGACCACCCAGCTTACCCCCGGCAGTGCCGCAATCTCTTCCGGGGCGCGCTGCGCGTAGCATCCGGTTACCAGTATTTTGCAGCCGGAGTTTTCGCGCTGGATTCGCCGCACCGCGGCCCGCGCGTCCTGATCTGCCGAGGCGGTAACTGTGCAAGTATTCAACACGACGACGTCGGCATGCGCGCTGTCCTCAGCGGGCGTGAAACCGCGCTGTTCGAGTTGACGTTCGATCGCGGCGCCATCGGCCTGGGTCGCGCGGCAACCGAAGTTTTCAATATAAAAATTCGGCACGGTGTTATGATAGCAACTGAATTGCCGACAAGGAATCTGGGGTGGATGAAGCAAGGCTGTTGCACTAGAATGCTTCAGGCGGGATACTCGCAACCCAAGCTGGACGTTTTTGCATCTCACCCAAGTCCCGGCATTGTTAACCTCTGGAGTCTTCATGAAACGTCGCATCCTGCTGGTAGATGATGAGCTGGCGATTCTGCTCACTCTGAAAGCTATTCTTGAAATTCACGGTTTCGAGGTGGAAACCGCCGCTTCGGCCAAAGAGGCGATCCAAAAGCTGCCTGGAGGTGGGCCATACCAGATGGTCATCACCGATATGCGGATGGAAACCGAAACCGCCGGTTATGATGTGATCCGGGCCGCCAAAAAGGAGAACTACGATCCTGCCGTGGCCATCCTGACTGCCTTTCCGCTGCTGGGAAGCGATTGGAAGGACGAGGGCGCAGATTCCATGCTGGTGAAGCCGATGAACACCAACGATTTGCTGCGCCAGATTGAGGCGCTGCTGGTCCAGCATGAGGACCGCAAGCTGAATGGCGCGTCCAATTCAAGAAGGAAGATCAACGAAAAAAGCCAGAGCGGCAGAGAAAATAAAACCGCCGCCGCCAAGCATTAAAATCCGGTCCAATTATAAAAAGAAGGCCTGCGTGCAGCAGGTCTTTTTAGTTGGCGTAACCAGATGCAGGTATTTCCCCGTGCGCAGCGGAGAAGAGCTGCCTGAGCTGCCGGACAACAAAGATGGTAGTGAATCAGGCGCTGGCTGCAGAGGTGCGGCGCTCCTGAAAACACTCCCGGCAAAAGACCGGACGTCCCTGCACCGGCTTGAAGGGCACAGTGGTCTCTTTACCGCAATGCGAACAGACGGTGCGGGTTTCCACTTTGGAATGGCCGTTCCCCGGGGCCGCATTGCTGAATGAGGTTGACCGTTTGCCCTTGCACGCCTTGCAGCGCTTAGGTGCGTTCTTGAACTGCTTGTCGTAAAAGAAAAGCTGCTCGCCCGCCGTGAATACGAAGTCAGAGCCGCAATCGGCGCATTTTAAAACCTTGTCCTGGAATTCCATTGAGAGATCTTCCTCCGCCCTACCCGCATCTGGCACATCTTCCATTTGCATTCGTGCCGCGGTGAAATGCCGGCTGCGGGAAACTCGTACATCCCCAGATACTCGGTTCGGCCCTCCACGCCCGAAGACGTGGTTTACTGCAAAACTTATCCTGCTGGGAGTTGCGGTGGTAAAGGTACAACAATTTTAAAAAAAATGCCGCATTTTTTTTTGGCGGCTGCCGTAAAATTTAACTTTTATCCAAAATGGCAAGGGGGCCGCTCCCAGGCGGCCCCCTTCAGGTTACTCTTGCTCTTTTCGCGCCTTCTTGCGATTGCGCTTGCGGGC
>CAZONJ010000099.1:0-10768 GCA_964581225.1 uncultured Terriglobales bacterium
GATGATGATTGCAGTGGTGGCGTAAGCCAGTACATTAGTAGTAGCGCCATTGACCAGGTCCCCCATCACGCGCTTATGGCGCGTAAGCAGAATGAGTGGGACCAGGGCGAAGGGCAAGGCAAAACTCAACGACACCTGCGAGAGCACCAGGACGCGCAATGGATCGAGCCCGACTCCGATGACCACCAGCGCTGGAATCATGGTGAGGAGGCGACGCAGGAAGACCGAAAATTTGATGTCGAGAAAGCCTTCAATGATGACCTGTCCGGCCATAGTGCCGACCGTGGAGGAAGAGAGGCCGGAGAAGAGCAGCGCCAAGGCAAAGGCCATCGCGGAAAGATTTCCCAGCAGCGGCCCCAAAGTCTGATGGGCCTCCTCGATCGAGCTTACAGCCCGTCCTGAGCCGGCAAAGACCGCAGCCGCCATTACGATCATGGCGGAGTTAATCAGCCAAGCGCCATTCATCGCGGCCAGCACGTCAATCAGCTCGAAGCGCAGGTGCTTGAAGCGGGCGATCCATTTATTCGTCGGGCAACTATTTTCGACTAATTTCGCGCGATCGAGCACCAGGGCCGAATGCAGATAGATGACGTGCGGCATCACCGTGGCCCCCAGCATCGCCACCGCGATGTAAATGCTCTTCGAGCTGATCTCCGGGACCAGGATATGGTAAGCCACCTGCTTCCAGGGTGGAGTGATGAGGAAGATCTCAAAGGCGTAGCAGGCCGCAATTCCAAAAACGAAGATCATGATTCCGTATTCAAGCTTGCGGAATCCATAAAGTTCGAGGCCAAGGATCAGGAAGACGCAGACCGAGGTGAGCAGCGCGGCGATCAGCATCACATGCTGTTTTTCCATTCCCCGCGCCAGCAGGGCCGGACCGAAGAGCAGGTAAAAGCCGAGGGCTGCGCCCAGAAACTCCGCCAGGTCGGTTGCGATTGCGGCCAATTCGGCGGCTACCCACAGCCCCAGATTGACCGGCCTGGAGAAGACTGCGCGGCAATTCTGCGGAAGCGTCTTGCCGGTAGCGATGCCTAATTTTGCCGACAGATACTGGATAAGGATCGCCATCGCGTTCGACCACAGCAGCACCCAAAGCAGGGTGTATCCAAAGCGGGTGCCACCTTCGATGTTGGTGGCGAAATTTCCCGGATCGATATAGGCGACGCTGGCGACGAAGGCCGGGCCAAAGTAGTACCAGAGCTCGCCGCGACGAAACGCGGGCATGGCCTTTACGCGCAACTTGCGCGAGCTTGCCAGTTCAGCCGGTGAAGAGGAGGTTCCCATTGAATGGTCGGTTGTGCTGGATGAACAGATCGCAGCTTACCAGTATAAGTCAGGAACAACAGGCATCCGGCGAATTCGCGCTGGATGCGCGGCTCCAAGCGGGAAGTTCTGGGTGTGGCGGCTCCTAAGCTGCAAGCACATCGACTTCGGCTGGCTGCGGAGATACCGAGGCGGGAGCAAGCTGCTCGCTGAGCAGCGGACGTCCCTTGCGCAGGACGAATTCCAGCCATGCCCCCGCAAGCTGCGAGGTAAGCACCGCCAGCAGAATCAGCGTGGTATAAAAGGCCGCATTGATGATCCCAGCCTCATAGGCCACGCTGGCCAGCACGATTCCCGGACCGCCGCGGGCGTTGGTCGCGACCGCAAGGTTGATTGCGTCAGACAGGTTGAAGCCGGCCAGGCGCGCGCCCATCAGCACGGAAAGCAGCTTGATCACGCAGGCGATGACCAGGAATGAGGCGAGCATTTTTAACGAGAAACTCTTTCCCAGATCCAGCTTGTATCCCACAATGGCAAAATAAATCGGTATAAAGCAGCCAAAGGACATCCCTTTGACCGAGCTGAGCGCCTCGGAGAAGCGCAACGAGCCATGCGGGACCACCAGTCCGGCCAGAAATGCCGCAAATACCAGATTGATCTTGAGCGCCGCCGCGACTCCCACGTACGCGAACATCAGCAGCAATAGATAAGCGGTGGGGGAGTTCTTTGAAAATGTGTTCCAGGGCGCCTCATGCGCCCGAGACAACAGGCGAGGCATCACTACCAGTCCCAGGATGAAATAGGCCAGGGTAATAAAGATTTGCCGGGCGATCATATGCGCCGGAACATCGTGGGATTGCGCCAGGGCCGTAGCGATTGCCAGCACCGCCCAGAGGCCGATATCTTCCATCACCGCCACCCCCAGCACCAGGCGGGCAAAGCGGGTGTGAAGGATCTTAAGATCGAAGAAGATACGTGAGATCACCGGAATCGAGGTCACGGCCACAGCAATGCCGATCACCAGCAGCAGAGGCAGCCGCCGCTGTACCGTCCCCATCATCGAGTCCAACGAGAACCGGGAGCCTAGAATAAGCGCCAGCACAAACGGAAAGCCGGTGCCTACAATCGCTAACCAGCCCACTTCCCTGCGGTCCTCGCGTTTAAACAGCCCTTTAGTCTCCGCTCCGGACAAAAACATCAATAGCAGCAGGCCCAGCCAATAAAGAATATCGAGGGCGGCCTTCGCGCTAATGTCTGAGGCGCCGGAGACAACCGCAGTGAACTTCAGTACCGAGGGACCAACCAGCACCCCGGCAAGAATTTCTCCGATTACGCGCGGCTGGCGCAAGCGGGCAAACAGATTTCCGAGAAGATGAGCGGCGGCCAGGATTGCCAGGACAAAAACAAAAAAAGAGCCGATTGCATGTTCCGACATGATGAAAGGAGCCCCGAGCAGCCGTGTCGCCAACGTCTGCAGATAAACGTAGGATGTGAGCAGCGGCTGCGGTGCTGCCAGTCAGGGGCAGTTATTTCTTCTTTTTCTTGCCTGCGCCAGGAACAAACATAGAATCGTCGATTCCCTTGTTATAGGTTACTTTGAAGAGAAAGCGCTCTGCGATCATCTCGTCGTTCTTCAGCCGGGTAATCACGTGTGCGGTGTTAAAGCCGTCTTCCATGCGGTAATTGGCGTATATCTCGGCATCTTCGTCCATCTCGCCGCTCTCCGGGTCACGCAGCTTGAATGATTTCTTAATGGGAAGATGGCTGGCGGTATCGATTGCGATGGTGACGCTCTCGTCTTTCGAGTTCATCAGCGTCACATTGTCCACCTGTTTATTTTCCAGGAAGGCCCGTCCCTCATAGAAGTAAGCAATCCGAGGGTCTTTAAGCCAGACTCGCAGGATATTATCCAGGCTGTACTCCCGGCGCTGCAAATAATCCTTCAGCTCTTTCGGCTCGACCGGCTTGCTCCCACGATAGGTGATCTCATATCCCTGATCGCCGGTGTAGATCAGGACCCAATCGCGCTGTTTTGTAAGCTCGATGCGGTCCTTATCGGGGAACTTGATGAAGCGCCAGAAAGGCACTACTGCGCCAGTGGCCTGGCCATGATAAAAGCTGCTGCTTCGGCCTTGCTGCTCCATATCGCGCAGGTTCAGGTAGGCATCGCCTCCCAGGGCCTGTACCATCTGCTGGAAAGCCTGCTGCGCCCGCTGCGCGCTGGGGTCTTTCGGCGCAGCATCGTTCGCCAGACTGCCGCTGGGGGTGGGTTGTGATGGACTGTCGTTTGCGGGCCCCGGGTTCTGGGCTCGCGCGGCGAATGAGAGCAGTACGATGAGAAGCGCTGTCTTAATCATTTTTGGATTTGGGCGCAAAAACCTTAGATGCAAAAAGAGAGCTGTTTGCCATTCGCAGGCGACGTCAGTTGAATGGGCCTGGAGCTTGTCCTTCGTCTAACCCACCAGCACTGCGCCTCCGTTTACGTTCAAAATTTCGCCGGTAATGAATCCGGCATGCTCGGTGCATAAGAAGAGGATCGGGGCCGCGATCTCCTCCGGCGTGCCCACCCTACCCAGCGGGATAGTAGAGAAGATGCGCTCGCTTGTAGCTGGATCGCGCAATGCGGGCGCCGACATGTCAGTGGCGACCCACCCCGGGGCGACGCAGTTCACGTAAATCCCGTTTCGCGCCAGCTCCGTGCTGAGGCCCTTTACCATGCTGATCACCGCGCCTTTGCTGGCAGCATAATCACAATGAAAGGCCTCGCCGCGCTGGCCGGCGGTCGAGCTGATGATCACGATGCGTCCCGCAGCCGACCCGGAGGCAGGGCGCCCCTGGCGCTTCATCGCTGCTACACCATGCTTGATCAGCCCGAAAACGCTGTCCAGGTTGATGGCCATAGTTTGCCTCCACTGCTCCTCGCTCATGCGGTCGATCGGGGCATCGTGCGGCGGCCAGATGCCATGGTTTGCGACCAGACAATCCACGCGGCCAAACTTCTGGATTGCCGTCTCCACCAGCGGACGCGCTGCATCGGCGGAAGAGAGCTCCGCCTGGACGGCAACACATCTGGATTCGCCGCCGCACTCGCGCGCCAGATCCGCCGCTTCGGCCTTGGCTTTCTGATAATTGAATACGACATTTGCGCCGGCTTGGACGAACATCCTCACCGCCGCAGCGCCAATTCCACGAGAACCGCCGGTGATGATGGCTACTTTTCCGGCGGCGGACAACGACACTCCAGCAGTGGCCATAGAAGTTCAAGGTAAATGGAGGAATATGCTCCTCGCAAGCGCAGAGGTGCTGGACGATTCGGTAGAAGAGGGAAATGAACGGGGAAGCGAAGACTCGGTGTTTAGTGCTGGTGCTCGGGCTGTGCCGCGGCGGGAATGGCTTCGGCTGCAAAGGCTTCTTCGCTGCGGCCTTTCCTGGATTTTTTCTTCGCTACAGGCTCAGGCGGAGGCGGCTCATGCGCGGGATCGTAGAACAGGATCCGGCCACAACTGCCGCAGGTGATGATGTGCTCGTTGGTTTTTAACTCGTTCCAGGTTTGCGGACGCAGCATTACGTTGCAGGCGCCGCAAAGCTGCATTCTGGCCTCGGCCAGGCCGGTCTTGCGCGCCCGGGAGACGCGATCATAGAGGGCCAGCGATTCTTCGCCGATCCCTCCACGCAAACCGGAGCGGACGGACTTGAGCTCCGCCAGGCGCTTCTCATCTTTTTCCGTCAGCGTCCGCGCTTCCGCCTTTTCCTTCTCGATCGCCTGATTTTGCAGCTTCAACTCGGCTTCCGTCGCCTTCACCTGACGGTCAAGCAGGTCGTTGCCTTCCATGATCTCCAGGATCTTGTCTTCATTCCCCCGAATCTCACGCTCGGCAAATTCGATCTCATGCATCAATGCGCGGTATTGATCGTTGGTCTTAACGTCCAGGGACTGGTCGCGGAATTTGCTGATCTTGCTCTGCAGGGACTGTATCTCCGATTCATGCTGGCGGCGCTTTGCATCCTGGGAGCGCATCGCATTCTTCGCCTGCTCCACCTGGGCCTTCGCATCGGAAAGTTTGTGCTCGATCTCCGAGATGCGCCGGGGCAGAGCGGAAACCTCCTCGTTGAGGTGGCCAATCTCGCGATCAACCTTTTCGAGCTCGATCAGTTGCTGAAGGTCGGGATTCATTTCACCTGAGAAAATCTAAGGATAAAAAAATTTTAACATGTACTGATTAGGTTTTTCGCCCGATTGAGACGAATAATGGTCTTCACTACACTTTATCCATGGTAGCGGATTTCGCCCGTTTGACGCTCGGACTGATAGTGGTGCTCTTTCACCGCCCCCTGGCCAACTTCGTTATGGCCCGCGAGCGGGTGCTCGACCATATTCTGCGCTGCCGCGGAATCCGGTTTCCCGAGCCTCCCAGCGAAAGCCAGGCGCATAACATCTACTTCGGACTCGGCCTCTTTATCACCCTGATCTCGATGGCCCGCATCTGGCTCTCGTTGCCGTAGTCTCCGGCTCAATCAGCCTGCCATTTTGTTGATCTCTCCTCCGCGTGGCTCCTCATGCGAGGCAAGCTCCGCTTCATCTGTATTGATCCATATTAGTATTCTCCCTACATCTGTGTTGATTTATAATATCCCGGAGTAAATTCCATCCGGAAACGAAATCATAATGACAATACTTTTTCGCACCATCCTGCTTTTTTTGCTCTGCGCGTTTCCCGTATTCGCCTCCGCGCAAGACGGCTATTTTGAAGATTGGTTTGATCGCGTCTCTCATACGCAGAGCGAGCAACCGCACTGGATTACCCCGCTGGTCACGGTAACGCCACGGCTGGAAGAGGAGTTCCGCTATGACTTCTATCGCCAGCAGATGCCGACCGGGCACGATCTGCTCAACCTCGGCGGGGGCAAGGGCCTCGAGCTGATACCCTCCGAACATGTCGAGCTGATCTTCAACGTTCCCCCTTATCTCGTCCACAATAATCCCCGGCTCCACGATGGCTTCGGCGACACTACTTTTCTCCTGAAATATCGCCTGCTTTCGCAGAATGAAGAGCACGGCAATTACATTGTGACCGCCTTTCTTGGGGCCAGCATCCCCACCGGTTCGTACAAGAACGGCTCCACTTCCGCGGTGGTCACGCCCACTTTGGCCGCCGGCAAGGGGCTGGGACGATTCAGTGTTCAGTCCACGCTGGGAGTCAACCTTCCTGTGGATGATGCCGCCATCATTGGACATCCAGTCCTGTTCAACACCGCATTTCAATATCATCTCCACCGCTTCTTCTGGCCGGAATTCGAGGTGAACTCGACTTTTTACAATGGTGGCGCCCAGGACGGAAAGAAGCAGACCTTCCTTACTCCCGGCCTGGTAGCCGGGCGTATCCCCCTGCATAAGCGCGTCGGACTGACGTTAGGAGCGGGCATGCAGATCGCCGCTTCGCGCTTCCACAGCTACAATCACAATCTTGTTTTCACCCTCCGTGTGCCGTTCTAAACTTTGGATATGCCCACTCAGGACCCACTTCTTACGCCACGCGAGGCCGC
The DNA here is from genome assembly GCA_964581225.1 of uncultured Terriglobales bacterium. Lineage (GTDB taxonomy): Bacteria > Acidobacteriota > Terriglobia > Terriglobales > Acidobacteriaceae > CAYTQA01. The sequence goes on from CAZONJ010000099.1 coordinate 6,811, forward strand.
TGCTGCGCTCGGGATCAGCTTTCCCACCATTAAGCAATGGATCCTTCGCGGCAAGATCAGGACCATCAAGACCCCGGGAGGGCACCATCGGGTCCCCACCAGCGCGCTTGATGCGTATCTTGGCCGCAGCCTCAGCGCCGGAGGAGAAGATAAGAAGCGGGCGCTGCGCCAAAAAAAGATCAGCGGACGCAATCAGCTGGCAGGGAGAATCGTGGAGCTGCAAATCGAGGGGCTTCTGGCCAAGGTCGTGCTCTCGATTGGGGAGCAGCGCATTGTCGCCATCATTACCGCCGATGCGGCGCGCGAGCTTGGACTGAAAAAAGGCGAGGCTGCGGTGGCTTTAATCAAAGCGACTGAGGTCATGATCGTGCGGCCCTGAAAGAATCCGCTCCGGTTGTTGTCGCATGAACATCTGCCCCGGATTTTTTGAGCACATCATGCTGAATGAGGCTTGCCACGTACGAAAGTTGTCCGGAGATGCTAGAGTCGAAGCAGCGAATGTCCGCTCCTGATTCCATTTTTGTTCGTGCCTGCCGAAGGCAAACTGTAGAGCGCACTCCAGTCTGGCTGATGCGCCAGGCAGGCCGCTATATGGCTGAGTATCGCGCGGTGCGGCAGCACCATTCTATTTTGGAGATATGCAGGACTCCTGAGCTGGCCGCCGAGGTGACGATTACCGCCGCCGAGGTCCTCGGAGTGGATGCCGCCATCATCTTTGCCGACCTGCTGCTGCCCTTTGAGGCCATGGGACTTCCATTCGAGTTTCAGGCGGGGGAGGGGCCGGTGGTGCATCGCCCCGTGCGCAGCGCGGAGGACGTAAAAGCCTTGCGCACCGATCGCGCCTACGAATTAGGATATGTGGCCGAGTCGGTCCGCAAGGTAGCGCGGCATTTTGCCGGGAAGCTTCCGGTGATCGGCTTTTGCGGCGCGCCCTTCACGCTGGCGAGTTACATGATTGAAGGCGGCGGATCGCGCAACTATATCGAAACTAAGAAGCTGATGTACCGCTCTCCGCAGCTATGGAACGAGCTGATGCAAAAGCTGGTCCGCGTGCTGGTGGAGTATTCGCTGGAGCAGGTGCGCGCCGGCGCCGGCGCCTTCCAGGTCTTCGATAGCTGGGTGGGATCGCTGAGCGTGGAGGATTATCGCCGGCTCGTCCTGCCACATACCAAGCTGCTGGTGCAGGAGATAAAAAAGTCCGGCGTTCCGGTAATTTATTTTGGCACCGGTACCGCGACCCTGCTCCCCTCTATGCAGGAAACCGCGGCGGACGTGATCGGACTGGACTGGCGCATCCCGCTGGCCCAGGGATGGGAGCTGCTGGACCATCGCTGCGCGGTGCAGGGCAATATGGATCCGGTGCTGCTCTTTGCCGAGGAGCGCCTGGTGCGGGAGCGCGCCAGAGAGATATTGCAACAGGCCAATGGACGGCCCGGACATATTTTCAATCTCGGCCATGGCATACTGCCGGGGACGCCGGTCGAGAATGTGAAGGCTCTGGTGGAAGAGGTGCATGCCTTCAGCGCCGCCCGCGTTGGCGCAATGAGGTAATCCGCGCAAAAAAAGCGCGCTCAGGAATTCATGAAGTGACCGACAATCCTAAAACTGCGGTCCTGCTGCTGGCGCACGGAACGCCGGAGACAATCGCGCAGATTCCCGAGTACCTGCGCAATGTGACCAGCGGCCGCCCTCTGCCCGATGCGGTTGTGGACGAGGTGAAGCATCGTTATTCGCTCATCGGACATTCGCCCCTCACCGAAATTACTGAACGCCAGGCTGAGCTGCTTGAAAATGAGCTTGGCATACCGGTTTATGTAGGCATGCGCAACTGGCGCCCTTATATATCCGATACAGTGCGCAGGATGCGCGAGGCTGGGATTACGCGCATGATCGCAATCTGCATGGCGCCCCACAATTCCCGCACCAGCGTCGGACTGTATAAGCGCGCCGCCTACGCCGAAGCCGGCAATCCGATGGAGATCCAATTTATCGACGACTGGCATGACCATCCTTTGCTGATACGCGCCTTTGCCGAAAGCTTGCGGCCCGCCTACGAAGCGGCACGCCAGCAGCTTGGAGCGGCGCCTCCCGTACTTTTTACCGCGCATAGCGTTCCCACCCGCACAGTTGCCGACGGCGATCCGTATGAGCAACAGGCCAGAGCGACAGCGGCGCTGGTCGCCAGCAAAGCGGGTATCCCTGAAAATGGCTGGCGCTTTGCCTTTCAAAGCCAGGGGATGTCGGGCGGCCCATGGATTGGTCCTACAGTGGAAGAGAACATCCTTGCTCTCAAAGCCCTCGGCCACAAGGGCGTATTGATGCAGGCGATCGGCTTCGTCTGCGATCACGTTGAAGTGCTCTATGACATCGACATCGGCTTCCGGCAATTCGCCCAGCAGCAAGGCATGAAGCTGTGGCGAGCGCCCTCGCTGAACGACTCCCCGCTATTGATCGCCGCATTGGCGGAGCTCGTCCAATCGCGCCTGCATGGTTCTGCCTCCACATCGGTTCCGGCGGTCCAGGCCGAGTAATGCCCCGAATCGCGATTGTCGGCGGCGGAATTTCCGGGCTTGCCGCAGCTTATTTTTTAGAGAAGAAGCGTCTCGCCGGCGTGCCTCTGGCATATACCCTCTATGAGGCGGGCGACCGCCTGGGTGGTGTGATCCAGACCGAAACCGCAGGCGGATACACCATCGAGGCCGGCCCTGACTCTTTCCTCTCCAGCAAGAGCTGGGCGCGCGAACTCTGCGAGGAGCTCGGCTTAGGCGATCAGCTCATCTACTCACGCGACCATGAGCGCAAGACCTATGTTCTGGTTAACAACAAACTCGTCCCCATTCCCGACGGCATGCAGTTTATGGTGCCCACCCGCGCCAGCGCCGTGATGACCTCGCCGCTCTTTTCCGTAAAGACGAAGTTGCGCTTTGCCGAGGAGTGGCTTCGTCCGCAGAAAGTAAAAGGCAAAATTAACGATGAGAGCGTGGAGGAATTCGTCACCCGTCATTTTGGCCGGGAGCTGGTGGACCATCTAGCGGAGCCGATGCTTGCCGGGGTCTATGGCGGAGATGCTTCCACTATGAGCGCGCGCGCGGTGCTGCCGGGCATGGTGAAGATGGAAGAGGAGCACGGAAGCCTGGTCCGCGCCGTGCTGGCTTCTAAAAAACGTTCGCCCGGCGGGGGTTCAAAGACGCCGCTCTTCACCTCTCTGCGCCCCGGGATGGAGGCCCTGGTGCGCGCGCTGGCTGCAAAGCTGCCGGCGAATTCGGTGCGCATGAACAGCCGCGTCCAGCGCATCAGCCATGACGGACAGAGATGGACTCTTTGGGCCAACGGCCAGCAGGAGCAATTCGACCAGATGATTCTCGCGCTCCCCGCCTATGCGGCGGCGGCGCTGCTGGAGGAGGCCTCTCCTGCAATTTCTGGCAAGCTCCGCAGCATCAACTACACATCGTCTATCGCAGTTGCCTTGGGATACAAGGCAGAAGATGCACAACGCTCCGGGCCCGCGCTGCCCGGCGGCTTTGGCCTGCTCGTGCCGCGCAGCGCAGGCAAGCGCATGATGGCCTGCACCTTCGTCCATCAAAAATTCGAGGACCGCGCGCAACCGGGCCATCTCCTATTACGCGTTTTTTTCGGAGGAAGGCGCAACCAGGAGCTGATCGACGCGCCGGACGACGAGCTGCTGCGCATCGCCCGGCAGGAGCTTGATGAGATTTTGGGCTGGAAGGCCGGGCCGGAAATCGTCCGCGCATATCGCTGGTCGCGCGTGATGGCCCAGTATGAAGTCGGGCACCTGGAACTGGTCAGCAAGATTCAACGGCTGCTGCAGCAGAGGCCGCATCTTTCTCTCGCCGGAAATGCCTATCAGGGCATTGGCATTCCCGATTGCATCCGCAGTGGAGAGCAGGCCGCGATGAAGGCCCTCCAGCCGCTCCCAACCTCGCAGCCGGCGTAGCGT
>CAZONJ010000100.1:0-10666 GCA_964581225.1 uncultured Terriglobales bacterium
TTGATCGTGGTGGCGAAGAAGAGGAGAGCACATATCACCCAGCGGTAGTTACCGTTCGCGCGAGGATGTATGGCCGCATCGACCCCTCCCGGGGTTGGCGCGCATGACGGCTGTTCGATGTGAGAGGGACCTTGCTGCACGTTATTGTTCCTTTCCGATTCCCAGTTATCTGCCCACGCGTCCGCCGTCCACCACCAGCACATGGCAATGAACATAATTGCTCGCCGCGGAAGCAAGAAGCCGCAACCCATCCCGGGAAAAATACTTGCTTTATCGGAGGCAGAGTCGGGTCCCGGTCTATTGGGTGGCAATGAATTCCGCGTCTGTGCGCTGGACATGAGACTGAATATTATCGGAACGAGCAGGAAGATAGGCGCGAGCTCTTGCGCATTTGCATGGGTTCTCCTATGCATTTCATCATGTAGAACTCCGGCTGGCGGAGCTGCGACCGAGTGGACTGAATTACCGAAAATTCCGCTAGGGAACGGGCGCCACAAGAATTGTACTTACATGGGCCATTATCGGACGTTTTCCACCGAAACCGCCACGTTGGCCGGTGCCAGATTTTTTGTCTTCGGTCTGGCAAGCAGCGAGGCAAAGAGTCCACAAGCCGCCGCAAGCGAGAGCCACAATCCGGGAATAGCACGGTTGCCTGTCACATGAATCAAATATGTGCTGATGGCGGGAGTGAACCCGCCAAAAATAGCAGTCGCGAGGCTGTAGGCAAGAGAAAAGCCGGAGGTCCGGACCTGGAGGGGCATGATTTCGGCGAGAAAAACAACCATTGCCCCGTTATAACTTGCGTATAGAAAAGACAACCAGAGTTCGACCGCGAGCAATCGAGAAAAGGAGGGCGCTGCCACCAGCCATGACAGCGCGGGATAAACGCTGACCAGCGCGAGCACTGTGCATATAATCAGCAGCGGTCGTCGGCCTACTTTGTCTGAGAAGGCGCCCATTACTGGCAGCCAGAACAGATTGGAGGCGCCTACCCAGAGGGTGACTATCAGATTGTCCCGCGCTGCCAGATGAAGCACGGCACTGCCGAAAGTCGGTGTATAGGCCGTGATCATATAAAAAGAGACCGTGGTCATCGTGGTGAGAAACATGCCAATGACGACTATCTGCCAGTTTCTTGCCAGGGAGTTAAGGATCTCCCGAATGCCGGCAGAAGTTTTCCGAGCCTTAAATTCATCGGTCTCCTCAAGAGAGCGCCTCATCAGGAAGAGTACCGGCACAATGGTGCAGCCGACCAGCAATGGCACACGCCATCCCCAGGCGATCATCTGCGCGGGCGACAAGCGCGAGTGAAGCAGCACACCGAGAAGAGCGGCGAACATCACAGCCAATTGCTGGCTGCCCGACTGCCAGCTGACGTAGAACCCCTTATGTCCTGGTGTAGCGATTTCGCACAAATACACGGAAACTGCGCCAAGCTCGGCGCCCGCTGAGATTCCCTGAAGTAACCGGCCTGCCAGCACCAGCAGTGGAGCAAGCATACCTATCTTTTTATATCCAGGCATACAAGCGATGGAAATGATGCCCACCGACATCAGAGCAAGCGTCAGGATGAGACCGGCTCGCCGGCCATGGCGATCGGCGTAAGTTCCCAAGAGAACCGCGCCCAGCGGTCGCATGAGGAATCCAGCACCAAAGGTCATGAGGGTCAACATCAATGATGCGAATTGGCTGGCAGTCGGGAAAAAGGTACTCGCGATCTCCGGCGCGTAATAACCGAAGATCATGAAGTCGTACATCTCCAGGAAATTTCCGCTCGCAACCCGCACGACGGACCAGATTGTTGAACGTCTGCTCATCAAAACAGTTTCTGCTCCCAGAATTCCACTCTCCTGCTCTACACCTGCTGGATTCGGGCCGAGCCTTTGTAAAGCATCTACCTCGATTTTCCGCTCAGGCCTCAAACCAAACGACGCGTTTCAATGCCCGCAATCAGATTTCCAGGCCAGGATTGGCGTGTACTGGGAACGTGATAACCGGAGCGGCGGATTTTCTCTCAATGCTCTTCTTTCCGAACCCAGGAAAGAGAAGTCCCTTGAACCATGCCTCGTCCACACGGTTCAGCGAATACTCTTCCGCATGTTCACGAAGGAACTTGGCCACGCTGGCCTCTGTTATGCGATTGTCTTGTACGCGAAGCCATCCCAGACTTAGCCATTTCCGCAGCATTCGCGCGCTGACACCGAGCAGATACATCAAGTCGGCCTGGCTGTACCCTTCTGTGACACGCGCAGAGAGCTCTAATTTCAAGAGTTCAGCCTTCACCGACCAGTAAGAGCGCCTTAGCTTCCGGGCTATAGCAGTTATGCTAAGAGTTCCGGCCCATTCGGCCACCTGCTCGACTTCCTCGCGCGTCCATCTCTTGCGCTTGGAAGTCAAACCAAGGCTAGCCGCCCGCGAGAGAACCACGACACGGGTGAATGCGGTCCTTTGCTGGAAACGATCGAGGTTCTCGCTTAGTTCGCGGCGCGTACGCGCCTGCTGATAGGCACGGATGAGCATCTGGTCCAGCTCAAATGTCCAGAAGAATCGTTTATGAGAGTTCGGTCGCGATCTGATCCGGCAGCTGTGGCATAGCCCGTCTTTCGGACACCCTGCCAGCCTCCCACATCGGGAACAGCAAACCTTATGATTAGGGACCCCCCGCATCGGATAAACCTAATCCTCTGCTTCAAAAGTCCAGGCCTGCGCGGGCTCATTGCCCTTCGCGGGGACCCCAAGATAGAAGCGATCGCGCTTGCTGAAAAAATACCCTGTTCTCGCGCCGATCGCCGTCGGGACACTCGCGATCAACTCGTAATGATCGGGATCATTCTGTTGAAAGACGCTGATGAAGCCCTCGCCACCAATCACGTAGACGCGTTTGCGCGCACTATCGAAGAAAACGTCATCACACTCGCCTGCCGCACGCAGCCTTGTGACCTCCTTACCCGTTTGCGTGTCCAGTACAACCAGCATCGGTGTTTTGCGGGTCACCGTGAACAAACGATGGTCTTCTTCGTTGAGCGCCATCGCGTAGTTTCCGCGCAGGCCTTTGAGTGCCCACTTAGTGACTGCGCCCGTCTTACGATCGATTGATTCCACAACATTGCCGGCGTCGGGGACATTGACGTAGATGTGGGTCCCGGAGGCTTCGACTTGAAAGGATTCAGGATGGCCCTGTGTCTTAAAATCAGTGCCAGCGCGCTCATCGGTCGCCGGATCAATGGCGCCGATGCCGCCCTCTTCCTCGCCATAGCCAACCAACACTTTTTTAGTTGCTGGGTCATAGCGAATGGCATCGGGATCTGCGCCAAAATCTACGGTCTTGCGCAAGCGGTACATAGCGCCATCATAGATGTTGACCTTGCCGTCGCCTGCATTGGCAACGAACAACTTATCGAATTCGGGCACATACAAAATGCCCTGCGGCTCACTCAGGCTCTTGAGACTCTGCATCACCTTGCCGGCAAACACATCAATCACCTCTACGCTGTTGTTTCCCAGCGCAGAAACAAACAGGCGTTTGCGTTTTGCATCGGCGGAAAAATGGTCGAGACGCCCCGCGACGCCGGGAATGGGAATCTGCTCTTCCAGTTGTAGAGGCGCAACCTCGCGGCCTGATGGTGCTTGAGCTGCGGCAGGGGTATTCTTTCCAATTAAGAGACCGATAGCGGCCATGGCAACCGCGATCACAATTAACTGTGTCTTCATTCGCCCTTCCTTTCGAACAACGATTGATCTTGCCTGCCTCATCGCCCTGGTTCCTTTCCCGCTATCTCGCAGGCTCATACACCAGAATCGCGGCCTCTTGGTCGTTGTTCGCTGGGGCCGCAATATAGTAGCGATTCAATTCCGGTACCCAAAGCGCAGTGCCAGCGCCTGGGCTGGTCGGTATTTCCTCTAAAAATTCGTACTTGTCGGGATCCTGCTGCTGGTAGACAAATACCGAACCACCGTGGGAAGTGCCTGCGCCGGAGACGTAGATCCGTTTATGAAGACCGTCGAAGTACACGCCATCCATTCCGGCGACGGTCGGCAGGCTGGCTACTTCTTTCCCTGAATTGGAATCAAGCACCGTCATGGTGGGCGGCTTCCGCGTGCCGATTATCAGCCGCTGTGTCGCTTCATCGAACGCCCCGTCGCCGGGACGCTTACTGCTTACCGGCCAAGTTGAGACAACCTCGCGTTTGCCGGTGTCAATTAGTTGAATCTGACTGGTCACAGGAATCAGGACAAACAATCTTCGCCCGCCTCGGTCCAATAGCAGCTCCGCAGGGTGGGCCGCAACTTTGATGTCGCCAATGTGTTTGGCCGTCTTGGCATTAATAATGCCCACTTCGCCATAATCTTTTCCTGCATCTTTGCCGCCATATCCAACGTAGAGGAGATTGTTGTGCCGGTCATAGGCCACGCGATTCGGTCCAAGATCAAGATGGATGGCGCTCACGAGTTGCAATGTGTCGCCATGTAAAACCCTCAGCATGCCATCATCGCCACTGGCCACGAATAACCTGTTCAGTGCCGCAACGTAGGCAACACCTTGTGGCTTTTTGAAGCCAGGGATGCTCTGGACCCATTTCCCAGCCTTCAGATCCACGATTTCCAGCGAGCCATTTTCAAGACCGGCGACAAACAGCCGCTGGCCCTTGATATCGGCATCCATATGGTCGATCCGCCCTTTGACATTGGGCAATGAGATCCTCTGCACCAGGCGCAGGGAAGCCATATTTTGCGCGGATGCTGACGCCGTCATCCCAAGGAGAATCAATATGAGCAAACGGGTTGAATATAGGACTGATTTCATTCGATCACCGTGTGTTGTTTGCTGGCGCTCCTCCGCCTACCAAATGAGCTTCACCCCCAATTGAATCTGGCGCGAAGGAGTGGCGGTGGAGGCGAGCACGCCGGCATTGGCAAGCCGCGCTCCGGTTTCGTCAAAGATTGAATTGTTAGCGTCGTTCAGGAAATTGGGCGCCGCGAAATTCGGATGGTTCAATAGATTGAAAAATTCCGCCCGGAATTGCACATTAAATGCTTCGGAGATCCTGGTGAAACGGTTGTTCTTGAAAATCGAGAAATCAAGCGTCGTGAGCCTTGGGCCATACAGGGTGTTGCGACCTGCGTTGCCCAGCAGGTTTGCGCAGGTGCCGGGCTGTCCGGGAAAAGCGGCACATTGCGCGGCAATCGCCGCTGTGGACTGAGGCAGAGCAAAGCAATTTACGTTCAGATAGTTGACGCCCCCATGGATGGGGTTGCACCCTGGGACCCGGATCGGGAAGTCCATGGAAAAATCCCCATTGTAGCCCGTGCCCAGAGGATCTCCACCCGCGCCGAGGGTCGCCGTGAAAGGTGAACCGCTGGTGGCGTTAAGTATCGTGCCCAGCTCCCATCCCTTGACAAAGTTAGAAGCGAATCCGCTAATGGACCGCGGAGAAGGAACATCCCAGATGAAGGTACCCACAGCGGTATGCCGGATATCGAAATCGCACGCGCCAACCCGGTATTGCTTGATCAGCAACAACGGTACCGCGATGGAATTTACGTAAGTGTCGCCGGTGACCGGGGACGAACTCGTGTCGCGGCACTTTCCGAAAGTATAGGAAACCTGGCCTTGAAAACCATGGCTCATCTTCTTCTTGATTTGCGCTTCAAATGCATGATAGGTGGAGGCGCCATCAAACAAGACCGGCCGGATTCCAGCGCTGCCTCCAGCGTTAGGATCAATCCGCGTTCCATTGATGGGAAACAGAAAGCCAGCCGAGGTCAAAGCAGGCTGGACCAGATTGATATCATCCCCAGCCACCGACAAATGGGTAGAGCGAGAACCCACATACCCGACAAAGACCGTCCAACTCTTAGTGATTTCCTGCTGGATATTGAAATTCCAGTTCAGGACCAGGGCACGTTTCGGATTCTGCTGCACGAACCGGTTCCGGACTCGCGAGGGATTAAAGCTGATGTTGTTATCGATCCCACTGCCCAGAGTAGCGTTTTTGTCTGCACCAACAATCTGGAAGGGCGCCGTGGCCGCAGTATTCAGGCCGAACTCATAGGGGAGAGGCAGCACGTCAAAAATGCCAAAGCCTCCGCGAACGGCGGTCTTACCCGAGTTGAACGGGTCCCAGGAGAAGCCCAGGCGGGGTTCGAAGTTTTTTACCGTGGGATTACTTGCAATGAAGCTTGAGACCGGCGCTGCCGTACATGCTGTAGGGCTGGCAGTGCAGTTTGAAAGGGTCGTGATTTCCTGAATCTGGTTTTTGGCCTCCGTAGGCAACGTAGTGGCCTCGTAGCGCAGACCAACGTTTACGGTAAGGTTCGACCGAGCGTGCCAATCGTCCTGGGCATAGCCGGCGAAGAGACTCTCCCGGATTCCCACCTCATGCGACCGTCCCGGCGCCAACGCATTGAGCTGGATAGGAGCGTTATTCAAGAAATTTGCCACGCTCTTGTAAGCGCTGAGACGTCCATTAGGGCTCAACTTTTCGAGAACGTTGTATTGCATTCGCTCAAAGGCAAATCCCAGCTTGATGGAATGGGTGGCGCGAGTCAGGAATGCGTCGTCATATACCTGACCCGAGGTCCACCGATGCAGGAACTGATTCAGACCGCCTAAACCAACAGCGGTGGTGAAACCCGTGACCGAAATCTGTGGTGTGGCGATCGCTCCGGGAGCTATGGCCAGGGACTTGTTGGTTGCAACGGTGTCCCCGGAAACGGGTGCATTAATATCGCCACGCAGCCGGCTGATACCCGCCCGGAATGTATTGACCAGTCCCGGATTGAAGACGTGAGTTTCTTCCGCTGTAACTGCTTGCCTGCGCGAGAAGACCTGATGAATGGCGTTTTGCAAGGGATCGGGCTGCTGTTGCGGACCGGAATCCCAGAAGTAGCTGGCGCTAAAATTATCTCCAGCAGAGATTTTCTGATCGAGTCTGGTTGTGAAATAGTTCTCATTGGCGATGCCGGGTATCGACACGCCAAAACTTTGGGTGACTCCGTTGCTGTCAATCGGCGTACCGGCAGGAGCGTTTGGCCAGAGAGCCAGATACGGTTGAACGGCGGCCACCGCCAACGCCCGTGTCGCTGCTGACGGCACATGGATAACCCTGGAGATAGGCTGATTTTGTCGAACTCCCTCATACGTGCCGTATATAAAGGTGTTGTCTTTCACGAGGGCTTTGCCGCCCGATCCGCCGAACTGAATGCGCCGGAAAGGCGGGATAGGCTTATTAGGATTGTCGAAGAAATTTTTTGCGTCGAAGATCTTGTCGCGATCGAAGAAAAATCCTGTCCCGTGGAAGGCATTCGTCCCGGATTTTGTAATGGCATCGATAACAGCGCCGGAGGTGCGCCCGTACTCGGCGGTATAGTTGCTGGTAAGGACAGAAAATTCCTGGATCCCATCAACTCCCAGGTTGAGACCGGTGGCGCCGCCGGGTGCTCCGTTGGAGTAGTCATTCACATCGATGCCGTTCACGCGGTAGGTGTTCTCATTCGCGCGGTGGCCGCCGTTGCTCAGCTGGTTGCCAAAACCGCGATTGCCCTTGTTGGCGTTGAATGTGGTCGCCGCCTGCGTGGGAATGCTCACGACTCCCGGCTCCAAAGTTGCCAGTGACGTCCAGTCGCGGCCGTTCAGGGGCAGCTCGCGGATCGTGGTGGAATCGACAGTGCCGCTGATGGTTGAGGAGGACAGTTGCACTGCCGGCGCTGTGCCTGTGACCTCCACCACCTCGGAAACATTGCCCAGATGCAGGACCTGATTCAGGATCTGCTGAGCGCCGACGTTCAAGCCCAGATCTTTGTTAAGTCCTGTGGCGAATCCGCGAGCTGACACCTTGACTTCATAATTTCCGGGCAAGAGGTTGGGCGCGGTGTAAAAGCCGTCCTTGTTCGAAGTGACTTCCCGCACCACTCCAGTGCCGGTGTTCTTGATCGAAATCGTGGCATCGGGAATCACTGCGCCCGAGGCATCTGTGATCGTGCCCGATAAAGTGGCGCCTGTGACCTGTGCTGCTGCCACACCTGCCAGCAATGTCATAAGCAGACAAATTGCCAATATCCCAGAGATCCTCTGCGTCAACATACAACCCTCCCCTTCTTCTTCACACGTATGTGTGCGATTACTCGGACTGCAATATTTGCAGCAAGCCACTCCAATTCCCAGCCAAATGAAGAGCTTCATGGTGGCGGTCCAAGACACGCCACCTGATCGAGCGCCTCTTAGGAGGCGTCATCCACCCAGGTCCGAGCGCCAGCATCAGCAAAAGTGCCTGAGGCATTGAAACCGCGCAATGCAAAACTCATCACCTGCTTATCAAATGTGAATCACTCGTCATCTCCTGCACCAGCAAGGGCTTAGCTTCGCCCGATCACGCGCCGCAGCCGGAAAAGTGGAGCTTGACCGTGCTCAGGCATCGGCATAGACTGAACTCGTTTTGAGCGCCTCGGTGGAAAACCCGCGCACGATCCTGCGTTTCGGAGATTTCGAGCTCGATGTTTCCGCCGGAGAGCTGCGTAAGCGGGGCGTCCGGACTAAATTGCAGGAGCAGCCGCTGCAGGTCCTTACGATTCTGCTTTCGCGCCCTCGCCAAGTCGTCACACGCGAAGAGCTCCGCAGGACGCTTTGGCCTTCGGACACCTTCGTTGATTTCGACCACAGCCTGGCCAGCGCGGTTATGCGCCTCCGCGAAGCGCTCGGCGACTCCGCCGATAGTCCCCGCTTTGTCGAGACCCTGCCGAAACGTGGCTACCGGTTCCTCGCGCCGGTAAGCGCGGAACCAGCGACAGTGGTCTCCGATCTGGCACTTAATCACGCGCAGAACAAGTCAGCAGCCGTGGCGCCGGTTGCCGCTCCTGAGCCTGAGAAGCCCCAGGCGGCGCGGCAGCTAGAGCAAACCGGCAGCAGACCTCGGAAACATGATCGGCTAATCGCACTCAGCATCCTTATTATGTTCACCATTATGCTCACCGCTGCTGCGGGTCTTTGGTTGTCCGTGCGCAGGCATGGGATTGCCAGTGCTGACGAGGGCATGCAGTCAATCGCCGTGCTGCCCATCGAAAATCTCACCGGAGACAAAGAGCAGGAGTATTTGGCCGACGGAGTCACTGACGAACTCACCGCCGGATTGGCCAAGATTCGCAGCTTGCGGGTAATTTCACGCACTTCAGCGATGTCATACAAGGAGACGCGCAAATCACTCCCTCAGATCGCTCGCGAGCTGAATGTCAATGCAGTGGTCGAGGGGACCTTGCGCCGTTCCGGCGATCGTATTCGCATTACCGCAGAACTGATCCAAGCCTCGACCGACCGTCACCTGTGGGTAGAAACCTACGACACAGATTTGGCCGATATACTGCCGAGTTCAGCGAATGTAATACGCGCCATCGCCAAAGAACTTCACGTAAAGCTCACGCCTGGAGAGCAGCATGAATTCGCTACGCGAACGATGAACGCTGCAGCGTACGAGGCGTATCTGAAAGGGCGTTACTACTGGAACAAGCGTACGGCTGACGGGCTGGAACGCGCCATTTCGTACTTCCAGGAGTCAATCCGTCTGGATCCTAACAGCGCCCTCGCCTATGCGGGATTGGCTGATACCTATGACGTCCTTGCCTCCGCAATCGTGGAAGCGGTTCCGAAGCGGGATGCCTATCCGAAGGCGAAAGAAGCCGCTTTAAAGGCGGTGCAGCTCGATGATAGCCTCGCCGAAGCTCATACCTCGCTGGCAACAATGAACTTCAATTATGACTGGAACTGGCCTGCGGCCGAGCGCGAACTCAAGCGAGCGATAGAAATCGATCCAAATTATGCTACCGCTCATCAGCGCTATTCGCTTTATCTGATTGCGATGGGCCATCTTTCAGAATCAATCGCGGAAATGACTCGTGCAAGGGATCTCGATCCTATGTCTGTGAGCATCAACTTCAGTCTCGGTTGGCGATTGTATTTTGCCCGTCGCTACGATGAAGCCATCGCACAGCTACGGACCACTCTGGAGCTGGACCCCAATTGCGTGCTCGCGCACCGGGTTATGGGGCAGACATACGCAGAAAAGGGCGAATTTGGAGCTGCGATCAACGAGCTCGAAACCGCGGCCAAACTTTCGGGCAATGCCCCACTCGTGCTCGGTCCTGTGGGATATGTTTATGCCCGCGCCGGCAAGTACGCCGAAGCTAAGAGCATCTTAAAGCAGATGGAAGCAGCGAGTCAGCGTGCCTATGTCTCGCCTGTCCACCGGGCCGAGGTTTACGTCGGGTTGGGAGACACGGCTTCTGCTTTGCAGTGGCTGCAACGAGCATATGAAGAGCGCGCGAACGATCTGGTGTTTCTCAAAGTGGACCCGGAATTCGACGGTTTGCGCTCGAATCCACAATTCAGCGAACTGCTACGGCGGGTCGGCCTTCCCTGAGTAAAAGACGGCGATGACGGTTAGCAGAAACTCTCATGAAGAATCGGATGATCTGGCCAGCGGGCGATAGGGCGATTTCTGAATCTTTCAAATCACCAGCTGAACCCATCGCCAAATAACCCGGTCTTCTCTGTGTCTCCGTGGTGAACCCTCTGTCACATATCAGGAGGGTTTCGGCCCTCTAGATCACGTGTCAGGGCAGGAGTTTACTCCTGCCGAAACGAATCGTATCGGAATCGGGTACCGCTCTGCCGAAG
>CAZONJ010000101.1:0-4738 GCA_964581225.1 uncultured Terriglobales bacterium
TTCGAGTTTCAAGAACAAACCAGGGCATCGAGAGAAAGCCTGGAACGGCATCCAGGCTGCTTAATCTTCCGGGGCCTTTCGACTCGCTGTGCTCGCTCAGAGGACAAAATTTGCTCTGCCAATTTGGGGTGTCAGTGGATTGCTCTCCTAATTTCGTCATCCTGAGCGCCGCGCGAGGCGAGCTTGCGAGCCAAGCGCAAGTCGAAGGACCCCGAGAATGCCTCGTGAATGATTGCAGCATTAAGCTTTTCAACAATTAAAGGCAGTTTTTAGCAGCTGATAGTTCTCAGATGGCAGCTAGCAGCCAAGGCGGGCGCCAGAAAACCCAACTTCCCGCCACAACGTTCACCACGTTCACCTTTGGTTTGTAAACCTTCTGCTTTCATTTGATTGCAGAGGTGAACATTGCAAAACCCTATGTTCACCCATGTTCACCACGTTCACCTTTTTGCACCATAACCAGTGCACAAGCAAATAGCAGCTCTCAGATGGCCTCGCCCGTAGCGTCCTTTACGCCCGACTAAAGTCGGGTGCTTCCACCCCACCCGTATGCAAACAGCTCTCAGAGAGCAGAGCCAACCTCGAAATCCCCGGCGCGCATATGTAAACCGGAAGGACCGAGCATTGCAAGGAAAATTTGCGGTTTTTCGGGTTCGCCGGGCCGCCTGAAAGATCCGAAGAAGTGCGCCGCATTGGATTGGCTTCTGGGCTTTCTGGCGATGCCCCGGCCGGCTTTTTGAAACTTGAAACCTGAAACTCGAAACTGCTTTCCGGGTCGGATTGCTGGCGGAAGAGGGGGTTACTAAGCCATCACCGGGAAAAATGCTTAGGAAATCGGGGAGGAGCATACGACCCCTTTGGGAACAAAGGTAAGGCCCCATGCTGAACAGGTTTGCGCGGTTTACCCGATTTCAGAGTAGAAGCTTAAAAGGTAAAAAGACAGTGCGCCAGAATCTAACAGGGAGCTCTCGTAAGAAAGCCACTTCATGAATAACGCATTGAAGCCGCACAAGGAATTCTTCTCTGAATCGGAAGCAGCAGCAGCGCTGGGGATCAGCCTGGAGCGGCTGCATCAGCTTCTGGACAGAAATATTTTCAACGACGGCAGCAAGCGGCCCTCCGACGTCACTTTCCGGGCCGCCGATCTGGTATTGCTCAAGTTTTGGGACCGGGGGCCGGTCGACCACAAGGTGCTCCAAATGCCCTATCGCGGCGCTTAAAAGCGCCTGATTTGAAAGAGATACTCCCCCCACCGGCACACCCATCGCGTAATTCTTGCCTGATCCGGCATATCCAGCCCGGTGGCACGCCTCTTTAAGTGCTTGTAAACAAGTATGTTACAAAAAATCAGGGTTTGGCCTGCCATTTGCGAACAATCATTGCAGGAGCAATTATGAGCGGCGTCCCCCTGCGCAACAGTTCCAAAGAGAGCTATTGGAAGCCCGTGCTTTCCCAAGATTCCAATCCAGGCCGCAAAGGCCCTGAATACCCTCCCGCCATAGGGGTGGCCGAAAGGGGAGATGCGGCGGAGCCGAGAAGGGACATTTGCCATCACTGCGGCACGGAGTTCGTCGTCCGCTCTCCTTTCTGCCGTATGTGCGGCTGGCGCGCCGAAAACTACCAAGTGAGCGAGTTGGAAACCAACACCAAGCTGGATTTCCGCTTCTTGCGGCGAAAGATGAACCTGAGCACGGCGGCGTTGGTCTGCCTCATCATTGGGATTGGCTGCCTTGGGGCGGCGATCTCGGTGGGCTTTATCTTCTCGGCCAATACCCTGGTGGACTGGCAGGCGATCCAGATATGGCGCATCGAGTGGCTGCTCGCGACCTCGGTAGCTTTTATCGCCGGCATCCTTCTCAATCGCAGGGGATAACGGAGCACAGTATCCAAAAAGAAAGCCCAGCCGGAGGCGCTGGACTTTTCTCTTTTACTTGGAAAACAGGTTATTGCGGCGACCCACTCTGGGCCTGCTGACCGGCAACGATGTTGATGGTCTGCGCAGTATAGCCATTGCCTTCAAAAGTGGCGACGATTGTGGCCTCGGAGCCAACCGTCAATTGATCGCTGACCGGAGTGCGAGAGCTGTCGAATGAGATCTCATAGGTCTTTCCGTCGGTCTGGTTTTCGATCGCCAGCAGCCCGTTTCGCAGATCGAGATGCGTGATGTGCCCGAAGAAGGTAAATGAGTTGCCGGGCTCGGCAATAATCGAGACCTGCTCGGCAACCGCCCCTCCCTGCTGCATTGGAGAAAACTTCACCGCGACCAAGGCGCCCGGCCGCAGATCGCTGCCGACAGAGGCGGAAGGCGTTTTCTTTCCCTGGCTCACGATGTTGGTGGAAGGCGCAACCCGGAAGCGGACGGGACGGGAAGACAGGTCGTCCTGGAGGGTCATGATGCCGCTCTTGGGGTTATAGGCGACGATTTGTCCACTGGCATCCGCTGGGCTTGAAGTCGTCTGCAGATGGATGTTCTTGGCGAAGATGCGCTGGTCCTTGTCCAATTGAGTGTCAAGATAGACGCGGTCGCCGGGCTTGATCGCCATTTGGGTGACCTCACGGCCATCGCGGAAGAAGCGGGTACGCTGATCGAAGGCCACCTTCATGGTCCCGCCGCCATAGATCTTTACCACGATGCGATCGGCTATCTGGTCAATCTTCTTTACCGTTCCGCCAATCAGCGAGAGCTTGTCCTTTGGCAGCTCTCCGGGGGCCAGCAGATCGGTTACATCGGTCGGGTCCTTTTGTCCGTTCGCACCCGGCAGCATAGTGGTAGTAGGTATAGGCGGAGCCACGGCGGGGGTCGCCGGCGCGGTCGAAGGGCTGGAGGTTGCAGGCTCCGTCCCTGAGGCGGTTTTGCCGCTGGTCGTGCTGTTGCCTGTACTGCCGGCCGCCGAATTCGATGTGGAGCCGGTAGGGTTCGAGCTTCCGGTGGCCGCCGTACTTGAGGCCGGTGGATTCGATGGGGAAGAGGCCGCTGCCCCGGTTACCCCTGCCGGAGGCGTGGTATCGGCGCTGCCCCGTCCTGCGGTAGCGGATGAGCTGCCCAAGGCAGGCTTATTGCCGGGCGGAGTATTCGGAAGTCCCGAGGGTGTTGCCTGTGCTCCAGCAAAGGCGCACGAGGCCGCGACCACGGCCCCGGCAAGAAACATCGAATGAAAGCGCAACATGATTGCTCCTGCTGAATGTGAGCTGACCGGCAGCTCTGTTCCCAAAGCATAGTTGGATGCAAAAAGGCAGGCTGCCGATTGCTCCATCCAAACAAAAGCCAGTTTGTTTCAAGGCGATACAACCTAAATCCAGTGCTGCTACTCCATTTACTAGAAGCGGACCGCTCTCATTCACGCCGGAACGGCGGAGGATTCATGTATCTCAGGAAACATTCTTTTTTTGCCTTTTTGTTCTGTCTTTTAGTGTTGGCAGGCCCTGCCCGAAGCGAAGAAAAGGGGGTGCGCCTGCACTTTCCCAAGAAAAGCAAGCCCACACCGGTGCAGAAATATAACCGGGACGGCGTGAGCGCAATCGAAAAGCACGATTATAAGAAGGCCAAGCAGCTCTTTTATAAAGCCTACCTGCTCGATCCCAATGATCCGTTCACTTTGAATAATCTGGGATATGTCTCCGAGCTCGAAGGGGACGTTGACCGGGCGCAGCGCTTTTACGAGCTTGCCCAGGACCAGAACTCCGACGCGGTGGTAGATAAAGCCAGCAACGACGATGTGAAGGGGCGGAGCGTCGCCTCCGTCGCCGGACATGCGGAGCAGGGCGGGGTGCAAATCAATGTGATGAATGTCCAGGCGCTGGGTCTTTTGAATAAAGATCGCGCCCCTGAGGCCGACCTGCTGCTGGAGAAGGCGCTGAAGCTCGATCCGAAGAATGCCTTCACCCTCAACAATCTCGGCTATACCAAAGAGAAGGAAGGCGAGCTGGAAGCGGCGCTCAGCTATTACAGCGCAGCCGCAGCCCTCAACTCGAAAGATCCGGTCATTGTGACCGCAAAGAGGGACTGGCGGGGAAAGCCGATCAGCGAGATCGCTTCGAGCAATGCCCAGAAGGTCCGCAAGGCGCTGCGCACTGCGGAGACTACCCAGGCCAAAGTCGCCCGCCTCAACCTGCGCGGCGTCTCTGCGCTGAACCGCAATGACCGCAAGAGCGCGCGCCAGGACTTTGAACAGGCCTATAAGCTTGCCCCCGATGACGCGTTCACCCTCAACAATATGGGCTATGTCGCCGAAATGGATGGCGATCGCGAGACCGCCGACTTTTACTACGGCAAGGCCAAAGAGGCCGACCGCAAGAATGCAAAGGTCACGGTGGCCACCCGCCGGGACGCCGAAGGCAAGCGCGTGATAGAGGTAGCCGACAATAACGACACCAAAGTGGAAGACCGTCTGCGGGCGCAGGTGCAGCAGCGCCGAATGCAGGGTGGCCCGGTAACCCTGAAGCGCCGCGATAATACCCCGGTCAGCAATCAGCGGCCGCCAGCCGAAAAGGAAGAGGCGCAGCCCCAGGAGCAGGCCCCTCAGGCGAACCCGCAATCGGATGTAAATAACAATGCCACTGCTCCGAAGCTTTAATCCCTCCAGGTACACTCCGAAGGGATGCGCCAGTCATGCGGCGCATCCCTTAATTTTTTAAGCTTGTCTATAGAGAAAGCCTGAAGCGGCGATTATTTTGACAGGGATTTTCGGGGTCCTTCGGCTTGCGCTTGGCCCGCAAGCTCGCCTCGCGCGGGCGCTCA
>CAZONJ010000101.1:4838-10511 GCA_964581225.1 uncultured Terriglobales bacterium
CCGGAGCGCAAGGAGCTGTAAAAAGAGTGCTCCTGGGGTGAAACCACGATCCCAACATGTCCCAGCCAGACGATCAGGTCACCTGGCTGCGGCTTGAAGACGCGCTGGAAGGAATCCGCCGCTCCCTTGTAAAGTTCGCGGGAGGGCAGGTAGTCGTAATCCAGCCCGATCAGGGAGTAGACCTCATGCACCAGGTGCGAGCAGTCAGGCTTGTAATCCAATGAAACACGACTCTGCCACGCCGCTTCGACAATGGCTTTCCCTTCCTGGAAGGAAACCAGCCGGGGCCAATGTCTGTGAGTAGGGCTCTGGGCGAAAGAAGAAGAACCGTAAAAAGTGAGCGCCAGGAAGCTGCCGGACAAAACAAAGATTTTAAGTTTTGTCAGCACTCAGCTTCTCCTCCGATTCACAATTCCGGCAGAACTGCCGCTTGCCAATTAGATACATAATTGTAGGCCAGCGAACACCAAAGACCGAGGGAAATCGAAGAAATAAAAAAGAAAAATAGAGGCAACTCGAAGGCCGAAAATCAGCAATCACCTTGCCAAGCTTTGGATCGATCTACTTGATTCTACAGCTCTTTGCGCTCAATTCCAGTGAGAGTAAATTCAAAGCTGGTACCGGACTTTCCGGCTTGCTGGCTGGTCCTGAATTCAAGGCTGCCGCCATGCTTCTCGACAATTTCCTTGGAGACCCAGAGCCCCAGCCCTGTACCAACGTCCTTCTTGGTGGTAAAGAAGGGCTCGAAGATTTTGCCGTGCGCTTCCTCGGGGATGCCGGCGCCGGTGTCGGCGATAGAAAAACACGCCCCTTTGCCGCGAGGGCCGGTACGGAGGACGACCTTGCCGGAGGTGGGTGTCGCTTCCAGGGCATTGCGCAGAAGGTTTGAGATCACCTGCTTCAACTCGCCTGAAAACCCAAATACATGCGCGGCTTTGAGGTCGCTCTCAATATGGATCCGCTTGGCCCGGGCTTCATAGCGATAGAGATTGAGCACATCTTCGGTGATTTTCGCCAGGTCGCAGTCGGCGGGTTTTGTGGACTCGCGATAAAAGCCCAGCGTCTGCTTAGCGATGTGGCTTACCCGCGCCAACTCCTCATCGGCCAGGGCGAGATATCGATGCAGCTCATCCGGGCCCATGCTTTGGCGGGCCAGAAAGATCAGATTGGTGACCGACTCCAGCGGATTATTGATCTCATGGGCGACAGTCGCCGCCAGCCTTCCCGCAGCGGCCAGCTTTTCGGTCTTGCGTAGCGTCTCTTCGGCCAGCTTCTGCTCGGTCACATCTTCGTGCGACAGCACAATCTCGTGGATGAGTCCGTTCACCATCACCGGGTAAATGAAGGCGCGCATGTATCGTTTCTGGCCCATAAAGAGGCCGCGGTCCGGAACGTAGGGAATAGTGGGAATCATACAGGCTTCGCCGGCGAAGGCCCTCTGGATGCAGGGCATGATGCCGCGATCCACCAACTGCTGGTCTTCCAGGATGTTGTAATCCCCCAGCATCTCAAGGGTCACGCCAAACATCTTCTCCCACGCGGGATTGACACGCAGGGTGCGGCCGTCGGGCGAGAGGATCTGCACGCTCAACGGAGACTGCTCCGCCATCATGCGAAAGCGCTCTTCCGAGAGCCGCAGCGCCTCTTGTGCGCTTTTCTTCTCGGTGATGTCAAAGGCGGTGCCGAGAATCGCGCGGTTGTTGCCAAACTGGACCATGCTGCCGCTGAAATCGACCCAGCGGAAGCCGCCGTCCTTGCGGACGATCCTGTACTCATAGCGATCAGGCGTGGCTTCCCCGGCAAACCGTTTTAAGGCACGTTCCAAAACCCGGTCACGGTCCTCGGGATGCACCAATTGCCAGATATCGAGCCCGATAAGCTCGTGGCTGGTATAGCCGCTGATCTTCTCCGCCGCAGAATTCACATAGAGAAAATTCCTTGCGTCATGGATGTAAATCGCGCAAGGGGCAGTGTCCGCCACCGCCCGGAATTTGCTCTCGCTCTCGGCCAGCGCGGACTCGATCCGCTTGCTCTCGGTCAGCTCATGTACCAGCAGGACTGCCGCGATCACATGGCCGGCTTCAATGATAGCCACGTTGGAGCAGGCCACCGAAACCGGCGTCCCATCCTTGCGGAAGAAGACGTCTTCGTGGTTTTTCAGTACCTCGCCGCGGACAAAGACCTGCTGCAGGGGACATTCGGAGATCGGAAAAGGCCGTCCATCGGGGTATTTGTAATGGACTTTCTCATGAAAATTTTTGCCCAGCAGCTCGTTAGGATCAAAGCCCAGGATCTGCCCCGCTGCCTTATTCATGAAGACAGTGTTTCCCGCGTCATCGAGCAGAAAAAGCCCTTCCGCAGCATAATCGGTGATCAAAGCGGCCAGGGAGACCTGGTCCTTCAATGAGGCGCGCAGCGAAGAGGAGGACTTTGAATCCGGAGACATGGAATTCAGGGGTTGTGGGGCTAACCGCTACTTTAGCAGAGTAGCTAGGTTTTAGGCCAACAGCCTGCATTCACTAGGCCGCTGAATAAAAGATCAATGAGGAAGCGCTTCAGCGCTGGAGTTCTGAAGCAACTTTCTTCTTCAGCTTTGCCGTCCGCCGCCTTTTATCCGAGTTGAAAAGCTTGATGCCGCAATTATCGACGAGACATTCCCGGGGTCCTTCGGCTTGCGCTCAGGATAACGTTTTTTTAATTTTTGTCCAAAGCCCGCATTGTGTTCATGGAGTATGTGCCACCCCTCCAGGGTTCACGTTTGTAATGCAAGCATTCCCAGCGCTTGCGCGCTGGGCTAACCTCTACCGCGCCTCTGGCGCTGCACGGAACGATTTTTGGAAACTTGAACCTCGAAACTGCTTCTTCGCTGGCGCAGCAGGTGGAAGAGCGCGGCTTTCAGCCGCAAACGACGTTCACCATCTGTAGCCCGGCACGCCCGTGCCGGGAGAGGAGATAGGCTCCAGCAATTCATTCACTCTGCCACACATCATTTCAATGAAGGCCGCGACGGACTGTTCGTCCGCGGGGGTGTAGGCCGCTTCAGGAGTGGGGATACGCTCTTGCATGAGATCTCCTTTTAGTGCTTGGTCAAAAGCTGTCGCCTTGGGCAGGTGTGCGGTTGCACACCTGCTCAAGGATTACATTTAGGGCATTTAGCGGCAGGGCTGAAGCCATGCCCTGATACATACGTTCGCAGCAAATCTGGCATAAAGCCCAGCCCTGATACGTATTCCAAATCGAACTGCAAAGTCGTGATGCTTTCGCAGTCAGCGGCGCGGCTGAAAGCCCGCGCCGCTGGTACATCCGGGATTAGCTGCAACCGCTGGTGCTTCCGCAGCTCATGCAGCGGTAGCAACTGCCATTCCGGGTCATGATCGCCCCGCAGACATGGCAGCTGGGCGCGTCGCCCATATCGACATACTCGCGCATGGCATCGCTGGCATGGTAAAGCCCTCGATCCTTAGGAAGAGCGGCTTCGAGTTTCAGGCTGCGGGTTTCCGCGGGCGAGGGCATATCGCTGGGCAGACCGCCCTGCGGGGCGCGGGTCCGTCCCATGCCCTGCTGGGTCTCTTCCAACGAGGTCTCAATCACCGGAGAGGCCTGTGCCCCGCCTGCCGCGCCACCCTGGATGTGGGTGTGCAGCCCCTGGAAGAGCTCCTGCTGCTGCGGGGTGAGGAAGCGCAATTCAAGCCAGCGGAAGATGTAATCCATGATCGACTTGGCGAAGCCGATGCTGGAGTTGCTGGTCCAGCCGCTGGGCTCAAAGCGGGTATGCGCGAACTTCTCGCACAGCACCTTGAGGGGCACGCCATGCTGCAGCGAGAGCGAGATGCTGGTGGCAAAGGCGTCCATCAGCCCGGAGACGGTGGAACCCTCCTTGGCCATGCGGATGAAGATCTCGCCCGGCTGGCCGTTCTGGTAGAGGCCGACGGTAATATAGCCCTCGTGTCCGGCGATGGAGAACTTGTGGGTCAGGCTGATGCGCTCATCGGGCAGATGGTGGCGCACGGCCTTGGGCGGCGCGTTCTGGTCCTGCTCCTGAACCACCGGCGCGGGAGTAACGCTGGCCTGGGCGAGAGCCCCGGACTGCGGCGCGCCCTTTACGTCCTTGGCCTTGTTGCCGTCAGAGACGTTGAGCGGCTGCGAGCCCTTCGATCCATCGCGGTAGATGGCCACGGCTTTCAGCCCCTGACGCCAGGCCTCGATGTATGCCTCGGCGATCTCCTCCACGGTGGCGTCGTTGGGCAGGTTGACGGTCTTGGAGATGGCCCCGGAGAGGAAGGGCTGGGCGGCAGCCATCATCTTGATGTGCCCCATGTAGTCGATCGAACGCGTCCCCTTCGAGGGCTTGAAGCTGCAATCGAAGACCGGCAGGTGCTCTTCCTTAAGGCCGGGAGCGCCTTCGATGGTGCCGGTCGCGTCGATGTAGCTGACGATCTGGTCCGCCTGCTCGCTGGAATAGCCGAGGCGGAAGAGCGCGCTGGGCACGGTGTTGTTGACGATCTTGATCATGCCGCCGCCGACCAGCTTCTTGTATTTCACCAGCGCAAGGTCAGGCTCGATGCCGGTAGTGTCGCAATCCATCATGAAGCCGATGGTGCCGGTGGGGGCGAGCACGGTGACCTGAGCGTTGCGGTATCCGTGCTTCTCGCCCTGGGCGAGCGCCTGGTCCCAGCACTCTTTGCTGGCCTCGATGAGCTTAGGAAGCTGCGTGACCACGGAGGAGACCCCGGCAGTCTGGTTCAGGCTGATGCCGATATTGTTGACCGAAGCGCGATGCATGCGGATCACGTCAAGGAACGGCTCGCGGTTCACATAGAAGCCAGGGCAGGCGCCCCCGCCGATTTCCGCGGTCTGGGTGAGCGGCGTTGCCGGCTCCAATGGCGGGCACAGCTCGGCGATGCGCGATGACTGGTAATAAGCCTGGCCGCACATGATGGCGGTAAGGCAGGCGGCGAAGTCGCGTCCGGCGTCGGAGTCGTAGGGCAGCCCGGCGGCCATGAGCATCGCGCCCAGGTTGGCGTAGCCGAGGCCCAGCGGACGATAATCGTGCGAGTTGCGCGCAATCGATTCGGTGGGATATCCCGAGTTGTCCACCAGGATCTCCTGCGCGGTGATGAGCACTTCGCAGGCGTAGCGGTAGGCTTCGATATCGAACACGCCGTTCACGTAGAACTTCAAAAGGTTCAGGCTGGCAAGATTGCACGCCGAATCGTCGAGGAACATGTACTCCGAGCACGGATTGGAGGCGTTGATGCGCGCCGTGTTCTTGGAGGTGTGCCACTTATTGATGATGGTGTCGTACTGCATGCCGGGATCGCCGCAATAGTAAGTTGCCTCGGCAATCTTGTTCAGCAGGTCTTTGGCGCGATAAGACTTCAGCGGACGATTGTCGCGCACGGAGCGGGTGTGGAACTCGCCATCGCGCAACACCGCCTGCATGAACTCGTCGGTGACGCGCACCGAGTTGTTGGCGTTCTGGAAGAAGATGGAAGAGTAGGCAGGCGAATCGGGCGTAGAACCGTCATAGCCCTCGCGCATCAGCGCCCAGGCCTTCTTCTCTTCGTTCATCTTGCAGTCGACGAAGTCTTCGATATCAGGATGGTCGATGTTGAGGATCACCATCTTGGCAGCGCGGCGGGTCTTGCCGCCGGACTTGATTACGCCGGCAAA
>CAZONJ010000102.1:0-10501 GCA_964581225.1 uncultured Terriglobales bacterium
GCGATCTTCCTGGAGCTGAATCTGAAAAATTTCGAAGCGGCAGCTGCTTCAGGCAGCAGTGGCCGATGGAGATGAAAAAAATGAAACAAATAGCCTTGGGTGCGTTGTTGTTTCTGTTAATGAGTCCGGTTTTCGCTGCCACCAGCAAGACGGTGAGCTATAAAAGCGGCAATGAAGCCATAAACGGGCTCCTCTTCACGCCGGACCATGTAAAAGCGGGAGCAAAGCTGCCGGGAATTGTGGTGGTCCACGAGTGGTGGGGACTCAACGATTGGGTGAAGCAGCAGGCCTCCAACCTTGCCGATCAGGGATATGTAGCTTTGACGGTCGATCTATATCGCGGCAAAATAGCTACCTCGCCGGAGCAGGCCCATGAACTGATGAGAGGACTTGATCCCGACCGCGCTACACGCGATCTGCTCGGAGCAGCGGCATTCCTGCGCCAGCAAAAGAATGTAAATCCGGCGAAGATCGGCTCGATTGGCTGGTGCATGGGAGGAGGATACTCCCTCGATTTGGCCCTGCACGACCCAACCCTGGCAGCTACGGTCATCAATTATGGCCATCTGGTAAGCGACCCAGCCGCAATTCAGAAGATCCATGCCCCCATCCTGGGCATCTTTGGGGCGCAAGACCAGGGGATTCCGGTAGCCGATGTGCAGAAGTTCGAGACAGCGCTGAAGCAGGCCAATAAAAAGGTGGAAATAAAAATCTATGATGATGCCGGTC
Organism: uncultured Terriglobales bacterium; assembly: GCA_964581225.1. Classification (GTDB taxonomy): domain Bacteria; phylum Acidobacteriota; class Terriglobia; order Terriglobales; family Acidobacteriaceae; genus CAYTQA01. Next base: position 730 of record CAZONJ010000102.1, read on the forward strand.
ATGCCTTCCAAAACCCAGAGAATAAAGCTGGATACCGCCCTGCCGATACCGCTGACGCAAGCAAGCGCATTCAGGAGTTTCTGGCCTCAAACTTGAAGAGATGATTGTAGTTATTGGATGGGAGCGCCGGATGGGGCAACGTGCTGCATGATTTTTTTGGCACCAAGGTAACCAAAGTAGTTATTAGCAAAGTGACAAAGTTTGTCCTTGCGCAGGAGTATTACTCTTATTACTATCCATCAGCCCCAAATTAGGATTGGAGTCCGTAAAGCCTTCCCATGATGAAGATCGGTGAGACCATCCGCAAATACCGCACGCAGAAAGGCATGTCGCAGGGCGATATCGAAAAGCGCACTGGGTTGCTACGGTGTTATTTGTCCCGCGTGGAAAACGGACATACCATCCCGTCCCTGGACACTTTGGCCAAAATCGCTTCGGCGATGAGCCTTCCGCTGGCCCAGTTTTTTACCAGCAACAGCGTGCTCCCGGTTTCAGCCAAGAACATCCCGCAACTGAGCGAGGACGAAGTACGGTTCCTCACCCAAATCCGCCGCTATTCTACTAATCTGAATGATACCGATCGAAAGCTGCTGCTCTCGATGGTAAAGAAGTTCGCCGCTGGCGCAGGACGGTAAGTTCTCGCCAGCAGCTCCGTTGGATCCAGCGAGGAATGAGAAGCAAGAAACGAAGCTACGCTGCTTTTGCGACCTCATTGAGTGCCAGAACTGCGAGCTCCAGGCGGTCCCGGGCCCCGGTCTTCCCGAAGATGCTCTGCAGGTGCCGCTTCACGGTGTTCTCACTAATCGAAAGCTGTCCGGCAATATCCCGGTTTTTGAGTCCTCTGGCCACTGCATAGGCAATTTGCCGCTCTCTCTCGGAGAGGCGGGCCAGCGAGTTTACCTTGGGGACTTCGTGGTGCCACTCCATGGCCATGGAGCTGACTACCTGCTTGGCCAGATCTTCGGAAAACGCGAGTTCCCCGGATGCTACGGTGCGAACGGCGGCAAATAGCTTCTCCGGCCCATCGCTCTTAATCACTAATCCGCGTGCCCCCAGGCGCACCACCTGCACGTAGTCCATTTCGCTCTCCGAGCCGGTGAGAACGACGGTGGCTACCCTGTTTCCCGCATGGTCCAGAGTGCGAAGCACGTCAAAGCCGTCAAAAGTCGGCATAAAAAGATCGAGAACTAAAACATCGGGATGGTGCTGCTTCACCAGCTCCAGCGCCTCCTGGCCATTGGCGGCAGTTCCCTCAACCTGCAAATCGGGCTGGGTCGCCAGCAAAGCAGCTAAAGATTCGCGCAGTACCGCATGATCGTCCGCAATAACAACTCTGATTTTCGAGCCGGGTTGTACCATAACTTTAGTTTAGATGCGGGATACGTTCGCCGTGACAGCCTAACGTAAAGCGGCCCAAAATGAGAGGTACTTTGTACCCCAATTTGTCTGGCCCGGCCAAAACCGGTTTTGAGACATTCAGGCCGGGAAAGGTGATGCGTGACCGTTGACGAAGAGCTGAACCTGCTGGACGACAGCCTGCGCCGGCTGAAGATCGAGTATGACGTCTTCTTTGGCGGCGGATCGAAGAAACCTCCGGCCGATCTGGAATGGCGTGTGCAGTCGCTGATCAAGAAATACAGCGACGGCAAGCGCATGAACTTTGCCCAACGTTTTCGTTACGGCACCATCTCCCAACGGTACGCCCTATTCAATAATCTTTGGCAGCAAAAGGTCCGCATCAAGGAGGAAGGCTACCGCCGCCCTCAGGATGCCTGGTTATCGGTGCAAGGGGTACGTCAATTCGATGAGGAGCTTCCTGCCGAAAAAGCAGCAGCGCACCACTTCAGCCTGCAATTTTCCGATATTGCCGCGGAAAAAGACAAGGTCCGGGCCCTCTTTGATGCCATGGTAAAAGCCAGAAAACTTGCCGGAAACGCTGGCGGCGGGGCCGGCAACTTCGAATCGTTTGAGGCCTTCGTGCAAAAGAAGACGGAGCAGATCCGCAGCGAGTACAAATGCAGTGCCGTTGAATATTCGATTGAGATGGAAAATGGGCAGGTCAGGCTGAAGGCCAAGGCCGGAAAGAAATAGCCCGGGACTGCGTTACTCGTCCTCCTCATTTGTGCCACAATGCTAGCGAGGAGAGTAATGAAACCTATTCTGCTGGTTTTCCTGCTGTTGTCCGCATTTCTTGTCTGCCTCGCACAAACAACCCACACTCAGGATGGAAAACGGGCCTCCACCATGCAACGGGCCTCTGACCAGAGTTCGACCACGCAGTTCAATCGGCTGGCCGACCGCTACTTTGACGAAGTCTATTTCAAATTCTCTCCCAGCAGCGGGACCGCAGCCGGATTCCACCAATACGATCCTCAGCTTGAGGACTATTCACGCCGGTCGATCGATGCCCAGATCTCCGCGCTGAAAAGTTTCCAGGCTGAAGTGGAAAAGCTCAATATGGCCGGGTCTGCGCAGGAGGACATGGCAAACCGGGAGCTGGTCCTCTCGGACATCAATTCCAGGCTGCTCACGCTGCAGGATATTCGCCCCTGGGAGAAGAACCCCGACGTCTATTCGAGCGGAATCGCCAGCAGCGCGTTTGTGATCATGGCGCGCCAGTTTGCCCCTCCCGATGAGCGGCTGAAGTCCCTGATCTCCCGAGAGCGGCAAATGCCCGCGGTGTTCACCGCCGCCCGCGAGAACCTGAAGAATCCTCCGCGCATTTACACTGAAATTGCCATTGAACAGCTGCCGGGGATCGTCGATTTTTTCAAGAAAGATGTTCCGGAGGCATTCAAAGCCGCCAAAGACCGCCAACTGCTGGCCGAATTCGCCCAAACCAACCAGCAAGTCATCCAGGCGCTGGAGTCATACCAGAAGTTCCTTCAGGAAGAGCTGCAGCCAAAATCCAAAGGGGACTTTCGCCTGGGAGCAGAGAATTACCGCAAAAAGCTGCTGTACGACGAAATGGTAGACATTCCGCTCGACCGTCTGCTCGAAATCGGCATGGCCGATTTGCGCAAGAATCAGGATGAATTTAAACGCGTCGCCCGCGAAATCGACCCCAACAAGACCCCGGAGCAGATCCTGCGCCAACTGGAGGCCGACCATCCTGCGCCGGATAAGCTGTTGCAAACCTTCCGCAACAGGCTGGCAGGATTGCGCGACTATATCGTGCAGCGGCACATCATCGACGTGCCCTCGCCGGTGCTCCCGATCCTCGAAGAAACGCCTCCGTTCATGCGGGCGCTCACCATGGCTTCCATGGATACTCCGGGACCTTACGAGCGGGTCGCAAAAGAGGCCTACTTTAATGTGACCCTGCCGGAGGCGAGCTGGCAGCCGGAGCGGATCGAAGAGCACATGGCCGGATTCAACCGCGGCACCGTCATCAGCACCGCGATTCATGAGGTTTATCCCGGCCACTACGTCCAGTTCCTCTGGCTGCAACATGTCCATTCCAAGGTCCGCAAACTGCTGGGCTGCAGCTCCAATGCCGAAGGATGGGCGCACTACAGCGAACAGATGATGCTGGACGAGGGCTATGGCAGGACGCCCGAAGTTCCGGAAGAAAAAGACACCAAATTTCTTATGTTGCGCCTGGGGCAGTTGCAGGACGCGCTCCTGCGCAACGCCCGCTACATCGTAGGCATTAAAATGCACACCGGCCAAATGACCATCGACGAGGGGGTCGCGTTCTTTGAAAAAGAGGGCTATCAGTCCCCGGCTAACTCCTTGCGTGAAACCAAGCGCGGCACTTCCGACCCGACGTATCTCTACTACACGCTGGGCAAGCTGGAGATCCTGAAGCTTCGGGAAGACTACAAAAAGAAAGTCGGCGCCCAGTTTACTTTGCAGAATTTTCATGACCGTTTCATGCAGCAGGGCTTTCCCCCGATTCGAATCATCCGCGCCGCCATGCTGGGAGACAGCAGCCCTACTCTTTGAGAATTGGCGCGTGTTGGCCTGAGGTAAGGGCAGGTTGCAAATTTGTCGTCTGTATAATAGAAAATCTGCGTCAGCTTCTGCGCAGAGCGTCAGTATCAGGAATTCCGCATACAATTCCCCGCTCGTTCAACGGGCTTCAGGATCGAGGAATGGCACAAAAAGTTCGTAAAGCAGTCTTTCCGGCAGCGGGTCTGGGCACGAGGTTTTTGCCCGCCACCAAATCGCTTCCGAAAGAGATGCTTCCGATCGTCGATAAGCCCATCATTCAATATGGAGTCGAAGAAGCGCTGGCTGCCGGCTGCGACCAGATCATCATCGTAACCGGGCGCGGCAAGAGCGCCATTGAAGACCACTTCGATGTGAGCTATGAGCTGGAGAAGATGCTCGAGGAGCGCAGAAAAACCGAGCTGCTGACCATCGTCCGGCAGATTTCGGACATGATCCACATCGCCTACGTTCGCCAGAAAGAGGCCCTGGGATTAGGTCACGCCGTGCTCATGGCGCGCGAGCTGGTCGGCAACGAGCCGTTCGCCGTCCTCCTGGCGGACGACGTGATTGACAGCAGCGTGCCCTGCCTTAAGCAGATGATGGATGTGCATGACCAGACCGGCTCTTCCATCCTCGCTACCCAGGAGGTAGAGGGCCCTGCGATTTCCCACTACGGCGTGCTCGATGCCAAGCCGGTGAATGGGAATGCCCGCCTCTATGAAGTCGCAAACATGATAGAGAAGCCGAGGATGGAAGAGGCCCCTTCCAACCTGGCGATTATCGGGCGCTACATTCTCACTCCGGCAATTTTCGAGATGCTGGACTGCACTCCGCTGGGCGCGGGCGGAGAGCTGCAACTTACCGATGGCATCCGGCTCCTGCTGCAAAAAGAAAAAATCTATGGCTACCGCTTTGAGGGCAAACGCCATGATGCGGGCGATAAGCTGGGTTTCTTGAAGGCGACCGTGGAGTTCGCCCTGAAACGTCCGGAGCTGAAAGACGATTTCCGCGAATATTTGAAGACCTTATCTATTTGAGCCTTGCCCATGCATAATTATGGATTCCAGCGGGAAATCATAGCGCGCCCCTCGATTCTTCAACGTATGTGTTCCGGCGGGAGTCATCTGCTTGCTTAGGGCCGGCTTTATCGCTCTCTCCCAAAATAGAGCGTTGCGCAGATTTGCCGAACGATCGGCCATCGGCCACCGCCTCTCCAGCCGCTTCGTTGCCGGCACCACGGTAGAAGAAGCGATTGCCGCCACCCGGGCAGTGAACCAGGCGGGCATGAGCGTCAGCATCGACAACCTGGGGGAGAACGTCACCAACGCCGAAGAGGCGCGGCAAAGCGCGGAGCTATATCATCGGATCCTCGATAAAATCCAGGAGCTCAAGCTTGCCGCCAATGTAAGCCTGAAGCTCACGCACATGGGGCTGGATATTGACGAGAAGCTCTCGTACGACATTGTGAACAACCTGGTGGCCCACGCCGCGAAGAGGGGAAACTTTGTGCGCGTCGATATGGAAGGAAGCCCCTACACCCAGCGCACCTTGGACTTCGTCCATGGAGTACATGCCCGGCCGGGGAACCAGGGAGCGGTTGGAGCGGTGATTCAGGCCTATCTGTATCGCAGCGAGAAAGATATAGAAAATCTGTTGGCCAGCGGCATCCGCATCCGGCTTTGTAAAGGCGCGTACAAAGAACCGCCTGAGCTGGCTATCCAGAAGAAATCCGACGTAGACGCGAATTACGTGAAGCTGATGAAGCTGCTTCTCAAAAGCGGCATTTATCACGGCATCGCCACTCATGATGAGAAGATGATCGCGGCGGCAATCCACTTTGCCAAGGCGGAAAAGATCTCGCCTAAGGCCTTCGAGTTCCAAATGCTCTACGGAATACGCCGCGACCTGCAAAGAGAGCTGGCCAGGCAGGGATACGGCATGAGGGTCTACATACCCTTCGGCATGGAGTGGTATCCCTACTTAATGCGGCGGCTGGCGGAGCGCCCCGCAAACGCGCTGTTTATCGCCAAAAACCTCTTTCGAACCTAGCTGGCGATAGAAGGGGCCATCTGTTAGCTTCCGCGCCATTCCATCTGGCACGCAATCAACCTACAGGCGGCTATTTTTGAGGTATTTTGTTTTCTGCTAGCATGTAGCTGTGGCTGAAGTCCGCAATTCTGCGACCAATCGTGAGCGCCTCGCGCTGGTCCACCGCTTCTCGGAGGTAGTGGGAACAAGCAATGAAGATGAGAAGATCGATCTTCTGCTGGGCTCGCTGCTTATCGCCGAGACCGAATATCCGCAACTGAGGCCGGAGCTTTATATCCGGCACATCGAGGAGCTGGCAGTCCGGGTGCGCGCCTACATTCCCGAGAGCTATGACACCGCGTCGACCATCCAGGCAATCAATCGTGTTCTTTACGAGGAAGAAAAGCTGCGGGGCAACAATGAAGATTATTACGATCCGCGAAATTCTTTCCTCAACGACGTTCTGGACCGCAAGCTCGGTCTGCCCATCAGCCTTGCGGTGATCTATATGGAGGTGGCCCGCCGGGTCGGCCTTCCACTGTTTGGAGTAGGAATGCCGGGGCATTTCCTTCTCAAACACTATGACGTGGACGGGCGCGAAACCCTGATTGACTGCTTCGAAGCCGGCAAAATCGTCTCCGCATCCGATTGCCAGCGCCGTCTGGACAAGATCTATTCCGGCCAGCTTACTTTACAATCCGATTTTCTAGTGACGCTTCCCCGCCGCCAGATCCTGATGCGCATGCTGAACAACCTGCGTTCCACCTACCTTACCCGCCGTAATTTTCGCAAAGCCTTGCAAATCGTGGACCTGATCCTCGCAATCTATCCGCGTTCTCCGGAAGACGTGAAGCAGCGGGCCGTCCTGCGAAATGAATCCGGCCAACTCGGCCGCGCGCTCGAGGATTTCGATCTCTATCTTAAAATGTCGCCTGAGGCATCGGACGTGGACGAAATCCGCCAGATCGCGCTCTCAATCCGCCGGCGGCTGGCGACCTTCAACTGAATCCGGAGTTTAGCGCTGCGGCGCGGCAGGGGACGGGGCATTCTGCTCCGGCGGCACATTCAGCCCGGAGTTCAATAAGCCATTCAGGACAGAGCGTTCGTTTTCATCCAGAGTGCTTTTAAACTGCTCGGAGTTGATAACCTGCTCCCGCTGCTCCGGAGGCATAGCGCGCAAGCTGTGGTATGTCTTCCATATCGTCTTGCGCCGGTCTTGCGGAAGGCCCTGCAATTGTTGCAAGGAAGAGCGCAGCAATTCCCGCTTCTCCGGAGGGAGCTGCTCGATGGCGATCATGCGCCTGATGGTCCGATCGCGCTGCTGCGGAGGCATACTGTTCAGCTGGCGCAGATTTTCCCTTAACCTTTCCTGATGCTGCGCCGGAAGCTTTTGGAAGTCCGGATCATTTTCCAGCGCCTTCTCCTGCTCTGCCGCAGGAAGATGACTGTGCTCTTCGAGCCACTTGCCGGTCGGGCGACGGTTATTCTGACCGTTGCGAGCTTCCGCTCCGCCCCGGTTATTTTGCCTCTGGCTCTGCCCCGGCATCCAAGCCTGTTGTGGAGCAGGGTGGGGCGCAGGCTGGCGTCCTGACGGGCCATTCCCCGGTGCGCTTCGTTGTGCCGAACTGGAGCAGGGCACGGCCAGCGATGCCGCAAGCAGTAGCGCAGGGCCGAATTGTGAGGGCCGGTTCACACTGTTTGAGATGGATTATTCGCTGGCGCTGGCTTCAGCCGAATCCGAGGACTGGTCCAGCGCGCTCATATCGTTCAGCAACTGCTGGTTCTTGTCGAAGGCCTGCAAGTCCACAACCGCCGAAGCCTCGGTTTGGGGCGGAGCGCTCGGCCGGTAGCCTTCATAGAGGGTGATGCCTGCAACCATGGCCAGCCCTAGGGCCACCGCGGTTAAAGGGCGCCGTCCAAAAGGCCGCTGGCGCACCGCAAAAACCGCAGCCTGCAGGCGTTCGCGCCACCCGAAGGGCGCCGCCTCCGATTCCGAACGCAAGCGGGCGCGCAGCCGGGTGTCAAAGAAAGGAGAGGGCCCGGGCGTCACCCACGAATCCAGAAGCGTCATGGTGTCGCGCATGCTCTCCCACTGCTGGCGGCAGCTGGGGCAACCGCCTACATGCCGCTGGATTTCGGGGCGCGCCGGGCCATTCGAAATCGCCGACTCTAAAATCTCTTCTCGTATTTCTTTACAGTTCATCGCAATATTCCACAATTCAACTCAAACAAATTCTTTTAACCGCTCGCGCAAGGTTTCATAGGCGCGAAATAACAGGGACTTGGTCGCCGCCTCGCTCAATTTTAGTACCTCGCCAATCTGGCGGTACTCCAATCCCTGATATTTGTGCATCAGCACCGCCATCCTCTGGCGCTCCGGCAATTCCATCACCCGCTGGCGGATGGCCGCCAGACGCTCTTGCGTCAGCAGCCTCTGCTCGATCGAAGGCCGCGCGTCGGGGACGTCGGGGGCGATGCCCGTCTCCGGGTCCGGCTCGTCTACGTTTACCGTATTTGCCATCCGCTCGGTGCGGGTGTCCCGGGCATGATTCACGCCCAGGTTGGTCGCAATACGATAAAGCCAGGTGGTAAATTTTGCCTCCGCATGGTACGAGGCGCGCGAACGATAGACCCGCAAAAATACCTCTTGCGCCAGCTCCTCGGCCACCGCCTGGTTATGCGCCATGCGATACATAAAGCTGACGATCGGGCGGCGGTATTTATCCACCAGATAGTCGAAGGCCGCATCGTCCCCCGCCCCCGCCCGCAGCATGACTTCGGCATCGGTAAGGGCCTGGTATCCAGCCTGGCCCAAGAGCGGCGAACCGTTGTTTCCCCTCGCCGGCCCAGCACTGTTGATTCCGGGAAGGTAGCCGGGTTTGAGTGCGATCGTCCCCACATCCTCCTTAACCCGCTCCCCGGCGGAAAGTTGTGCCTCCGGGGCCTCCTCCGGCGAGGCTTTCTGGGGGTCGTCAGACCGGATACCGGGCTGGGAATTACGCTCGCCTGCGGATGTGAACTGGTCTTTCATGCCCTATCTAACGAGCAATTCCCCTTCCATTTCAGCTACTTGCCCCTGCCCTGACCAGAGGATTCTACCCCCTGGATCAAAGCAAGTGGATAGAAAAATACTCAGTCACCAGGGAAGAATTTGGCCATTGGGCGATCGCGTCAACTGGCGATTTGAAACATTCAGAAACCGCCATATCGTCCGATGGCGAGGTCACCCGATTCCTCTATGTCTCTGGGGTGAAGTTCGAAAAACCCAACTTCCCGCCACAATGTTCACCACGTTCACCTTTTGTGTCTAAGCCATGTGCTTTCATCAGCTTGCGGCGGTGAACATTGCAAAACCCGATGTTCACCAATGTTCACCACGTTCACCTTTTGTCGGATGGCAGCAGGCAGATGTCAGCTGGCAGCCGGGGGCGCGCATATGTAAACCGAAATGCCGGCAGATTGCAAGAAGATTCACCACAGAGACACAGAGAAGAATTTGGCCATTGGGCGATCGCGTCAACTGGCGATTGGAATGAATCTGATTTAATGGGCGTATCACCCATTGGCTCCAGTGGCCACATGCCCATTGGTTAGAACAACACCCATTGGCCATATCGCCCGATGGCGAGGTCACCCGATTCCCTCTGCTGGTGAAATTTCAAGAATCCAATGGAGCGATTTTGGGCGATCAGTTCATCGCACGGTCGCAAAGGGGAGGGGAACTGGCGTGTTATGATGGCTTTACCGCATGTTGGGCGCTTAACTCAGCGGTAGAGTGCCACCTTCACACGGTGGAAGTCATAGGTTC
>CAZONJ010000103.1:0-10496 GCA_964581225.1 uncultured Terriglobales bacterium
GAAGGGAATTCCCGCAGACGCTGGAAATGCGGGTTCGCGTCCAGCCACTCCAGGCGCGGGTCCTGGATGTTGTCTTCTTTATAGGCGATCAGGACACCTTCCTCCGGCAGATTGTTAAGGTCGTCATAAATATCGGGGACCTCGTCTGAGAGACGATGCACCGGGAAGTTGGTGTAATAGGCGAAGACCGGATAATTGAAATTGGTATAGAGCACCGTGCCGGGAGAAAGGTTGTGGTTCAGGAAATCGGAGACCTGCATCTCCTCGTCCAGCTCATTGTTGATGAATGGTGACTCGAAGATACTGAGCACGGGATGAAAGCTGTAAGCCAGGGCGCCAACCAGAACGGCGGCGCCGGCGATCTTCATCACGGCGCGGCGGCCGCGCAGGAGCACGCTGAGTCCGCTCCCCGCCAGCAGAAATAAGGGCGGCGCAAGCGGCATGATGTAGCGCGGCTCCTTATGATGGAAGCCACTGAATACCAGAAGGACCGCCGCCGCCCATCCCCACAGGAAGAGGTCGAAGCCGCGAGAAGAACTTCCTTCAAAACGCTCGCTCCCTGTGAGGCGGTATTCACTTGTCCCGCTTCTCCGCTTGCGGTATTCCCAGAGCCAGCGGACAATCCATAGCGCCAGCCCAGCCAGTGTGATCCAGCAGAAGATATTTCCAAAGTTGCTCACGTAGTAAAGCAACGGCTCTTCAGGACCTTTAAAGTTCCCCCATCCATTGCGAAAGGTAGTGAGAAAACCGCCATAACGAAGGCGCGACCAGCATAGATAAGGTCCCAGGCCGGCGGCGAATCCAATGCCACAGGCCAGCGCGGCCCTGCACCAGCGGCGCGCGGCAAAGACCAGAAGAGAAAGCACTCCTACGCTCGACAAGGACGCAAAGCGCATCAGCACCACCAGCCCGAGGACGAAACCCGCGGAGGCGAACCGGAGGTCCGTCTGTTTGCGAAGCGCCCGCAGGAGCAGCCAGAATGCCAGCAGCACGAGGGTGAGTGCAGGGCAGTCAGAGAGCAGACTGTTGCCGGTGTTGTCGCTTGCGAACCACTCCGGGATAACGCCCACGAAGAAGGGCGAGAAGGCAAGCAAGAGAGAGGCGATCGCGGCGGCGGTCCGTCCGGTTAGAATACGGCCGCTGAAATACAGGAAGGCCGGTCCAAGCGCATTCATCAGCGCGGTGACGACGCTTGCCGCATAGACGCTGTGCCACAGCAGAAATACCGCGGCAAAGATCAGCGAGAGCAATGGAGGCCGGCTGTCCAATTCGGAGTAGTTGGTTTTGCCGCAGCAAATGACCTCAGCGTTCTGGAGGTAAACGGCCTCATCCCAGAAGTGCGCGCGAGACATCGGCCACAGGCGCACGAGGAAACCTGCAGCCACCAGCAGAATGACGAATGCCCATCCCGCAAGAAGCTGCCGCGACCTCCAGCCGTCGACCGCCGCCGGAGAGATTCGCAGATCGCCTTTTTCATCCATGAGCTGTCCATCGGAAGGGTAGCATTTTTACGAACGACCACTTCTTAATCGGCTACAGCGCGGCGCTCCTGCTGGAGCTGCCTCTACGCCAGCGCATGGCGAGGTAGACCGCCAGCAGCAGTACGACGAGCCCTATCAGGATGAGCGGAAGATGGTGGCGCGCAGCGCGCAGTGTAATCTCCACAATCTGGGGTCCGTAGTGGATGGTGAGATAACCGAGCAGCAGGAAACGCGCGAAGCGGCCCACGAAGATCGCGATCAGGAAGAGGGCTACGCGCATCTCGAAGACCCCGGCGGCAACTACCAGCAGCTTGAAAGGCGCGGGCGGCGGCAGCAGCGCAGGCAGGGCGATGGCGAGAAACTCCTGGCTTTCAAAGCGGTCGCGCATGCGTTCCAGCTTCGCTCGATTGATTCGTTTCAGCAGCAGCAACTCGCCCCCGGCGCGCCCAATCGCGTAAGGGACCAGCGAGCCCAGCGCCGAGCCTGCCGCGCCCATAACTGAGAACAGCCAGATGCCGGCGGGCCGGGTGTAGATATAGCTCGCAACGACAGGATCGATGGGAATGCCGTATGCCGCCGAATCCAGCAGCGCCGCCCCAAAGACCCCCCACGAGCCCAGCGGCTTGAGGATCGCCCAGACGAATGCGGTGTATTTGGCGAGAAATTTCTTTATCAGGCGCAAGAGATTATTTTACCTGTGCGACACCGCGCTCACGGGCAGAGATCCGCTCAGGACGGTTTAGTGCGCGGTTTTGCCGTCGAGCAGCTCCAGCGCATGTGGGACCAGGTGCAGCACCGCATTGAGGGATTGTTCCGCGCCGTTGGGATTTCCGGGAAGGTTGAGCAGCAGCGACTTGCCGAGCGTGCCGCAAACGCCACGAGAGAGCGGGGCCAGCGGAGTTTGCTTGAGCCCTTCGGCGCGCATGAGTTCGGCAACGCCGTCGAGCAGGCGGTCGCATACCGCGCGCGTGGCCTCCGGAGTGACGTCGCGTGACGCAATGCCGGTACCGCCGGTGGTGACGACGAAGCGCGCCTGCTTTGCCAGCTCCTGCAGCTTGCGGCTGATGATCTCCCGTTGGTCGGAAACGATCTCCTGCGCTGTAATCCTGAAGCCTTTTGCCTCAAGCGTCCGGCGCAGCGCCGGCCCGGAGAGGTCCTGGCGCGTGCCGTTGGCACACGAGTCGCTGACAATCAGGACCGCGGCGGTAAGCTCCATCTACTTGAGAATGCAACATCGGCGAGAGGATCGGCAAGGGCCAGATCAAGGACCCGTAAGCCGCTGCAGGTGCGCGTGATATTGTGGTTCTCTTTATATAGGGAATATATAAGGAATGTTCATGCTGCGTCGACACAAAATACTTTCCTTTTTAGCTCTTTCAGTGGCGATTTTTCTGATTGGCCTTAGCAGGCCGATCCTGCACCTGGCCCGAACGGCGTATGTGGATAGAAACGGGATTGAGAAGTTGCCGCCTGGCTATGCGGATGACGTCAGCCGGATGAACAAAACAGCGGTCGCGGAGTCCTGGGACATCCCGAATGATCCGCAGAAAGCTGAATTGCGCCTGCGCGAGCTGCTGCAAAGGGCCCAGGCAGCAGGCTTGCACGTCTCAATTGCCGGTGCGCGTCACAGTATGGGCGGGCAGACCCTCTATCCGGGTGGTATTAGGATCAACATGCTTCCGCTGAGAGGCATGGAGCTGGATGAAAGCAAGAACTTGCTGCACGTGCAAGCCGGGGCAAAGTGGGCAGAGGTGATCCCCTATCTCGACCGTCATGGCCGCTCGGTTGAAGTGATGCAGTCGGACAATTCGTTCACTGTGGGGGGATCGCTCAGCGTCAACTGTCATGGCTGGCAATATGGCCGTCCTCCGATTGCGTCGACGGTCGAATCCTTTCACCTCATGAAGGCCGACGGCACAGTGGTGCGGTGCAGCCGTTCGGAGAACAAGGAGCTATTCTCGCTGGCGCTCGGAGGATATGGGCTTTTCGGCATCATTCTCGACACAGACCTGCATGTCGTAGCTAATGAGCGCCTGCGGCTGGAACAATACATCGTTCCCCTGGACAGCGCTCTAGACGCGTTCGAACGCAAGCTTCGGGAAAAACCCGGTGTTCAAATGGTTTACGCGCGCATGAATATCACCCCGAGCAGAATGTTCCAGGAAGTACTTATGAACCTGTTCTATCCGGAAAAAGGTCCCCTGCCACCCTTGATGGAGGCGGGTTCGCGCTGGTTGCCGCGAGCGGTCTTCCGCGGCTCTGCCAATAGCGATTATGGGAAAGAGCTGCGCTGGTCGGCGGAGACGCAGATCCAGCCCTATCTCTCCGGAAAGGTTTTCTCGCGCAATGAGCTGATGAATGACAGCGCCGACTGGTATCTTGATCGCTCTCCCAGCACCACAGACATATTGCATGAATACTTTTTGCCTCGCGGAGGGATCGGCCCCTTTCTGGTGAAGGCCCGAAGCATCATCCGGCGTCACAAGGCCGACCTGCTAAATGTGACCGTGCGCGACGTGGAGACGGACGAGGACTCATTCCTCAAGTACGCGGACCAGCACATGTTTGCATTCGTGATGTTCTTCAGTCAGCCGCGCACTCCAGAAGGCGACCGTCAAATGCAGGCGATGACACAGGATTTGATTGATGCCGCCCTGAAAAGCGGTGGGCGTTACTATCTCCCGTATCGCCTTCACGCGCGAACCGAACAATTTCAACGCGCATATCCGCAAGCCGATCGTTTCTTTCACCTGAAACGGCAGTACGATCCTCAGGAACTCTTCCAAAATGAGTTCTATCTTAAATATGGAAGTCAATTGAAATAGAGACGCGCTAGCTTTCCAGAATGTTCTCTCCGGAATCGCGGTTAGCTTCGTCGATGAGGCGCAGGCCCTCCATCAGCAGGCCCTGGGTGGAGCGGGTAGTGGTGTGTTCAGAGCTGCTGCGGCTGAAGTCGATTTCGAACTGGCCTTCTTTCCAGGTAAGCACTTTAAAGACCGCATCATCGCCTTTGAGGTTGCCATAGACGGCATGGTTGATCTGGCCGTCGGCGAAGAAGAGCTCGCAGCTATCGTTCTGGCTTTTGAGCGTGAGCGCGCAGGTTTTATGCGCGAGTTCGAGGGACTGGAAGAGGTCCATAACATTCATCTGCATGAGATTGCCGCGCACGTGCGCGTCTCCGGGGGCCTCCCGGGCCATCTTCTCGAGCGAGATCTTGTCCACGACGCGCTTGATGCGGGCCGCCGCTTCCTTCAAAAAAAACGGTTTTTCGAGAAACTCTTCCACCTGGTCCTGCAGGTTGCGCAGGCCTTCGCTCAGCTCCGCCTTGCTGGCAAGAAGGATGACGGGAAGCTTTGCGCTTTGCGGTCCGCCCTTAATTTTTTCCAGCAGCTGGCGGCCATTCATGGAGGGCATCTGGTAATCCGAAATCAGCAGGTCGGGCGGGCTGTCCGCAATCTTAGTCAACGCGTCGGCGGCCTCGTTGGCGGTCTGCACCGTACAAAACGGGGCAATCGCCTTACGCAGCATTTCGCGGACCATAAAATTGTCGTCCACAAGCAGTACTTTTACGTTGCTGGGCATTGGGTAATTACTTCTTCTCTTTCCCGCGGGACTTCAGGGAAGGGCCTGCCGGGGACTGCGCCCGCTGGTAATCGCCGCTCTTGCCTCCGGTTTTGCGCTCCAGGACGATCTGCCGGATCTCCATGCCTTTATCGAGCGCCTTGCACATATCGTAGACGGTCAGCGCCGCCACGCTGGCAGCAACCAGGGCCTCCATCTCTACCCCTGTGGCGGCCGTGGTGCTCACGCGGGAGGTAATCGCGACGCCATTCTCGCATACCTCGGTGCGGACATCAACGAACGAAAGGGGCAGGGAGTGACACATTGGTATTAGCTCTGGTGTGCGCTTTGAGGCGGAGATGCCGGCGATCCGCGCCACCTCCAGCGGATTGCCCTTGGGGTTCTGCGGCAGCGCCTTCAGGACCTCGGGCGACATAGTGACGAAGGCGGAGGCCTCGGCCTCGCGTTTGGCCGGCGCTTTGGCGGAAACGTCCACCATGGAGGCCCGGCCGGCAGAGTCGTAATGAGAGAGTTTTTTGGGCATCTTGAATCAACGCAGCAGGATGGTTATGCGTTCGCCGGTCTTATACCGCTCGCGCTCCGGATGTACTACAACATAGCAGTTTGCGCGCGCCAGAGTCACAATATCTCCGGAGCCTTGCCAGGGCAACAGCTCAACCTGCTGCTCGCGGTCGTCTCCCGCCAGCACCCCGGGAAGAAAACGGGTCAGGCCGCCTTTCGTGGGAAAGCCCTTTTTCAGCTTTGCCTGGGCAAAACGCACTGGCCCGGAATCGGTATGGGAGAGGGCGAATATGAACTCTTTTACAAATAACTCGAAGGTAACCATGGTCGAGACCGGATTGCCGGGCAGCCCGAAGAAGTATCGCGGGGCGGCTGCCGCTGGACCTTCCGGCAGGCGCATGCGTCCGAAGACCACGGGTTTGCCTGGCTGGATCCGGCATCCGGTAAAGAAGAATTCGGCGGAAAGCTCCGCCAGGACCTGCTCGATGAAATCATACTTTCCCATCGAGACCCCGCCGCTAATCAGCAGCAGGTCGCAACGCAGTCCCTCGACGATCAGTTCGCGCAGCCGATGCGGCTCATCGGGGGCGATGGGGAGATACACCGGCTCGCCTCCGGCAAGCATGACCTGTGCCGCCAGCGAATGCCGGTTGGAATTCCGGATTTGATTTTCGCCGGGAATTACCGTAATAGGCACAACTTCATCGCCAGTCGTGAGGATGGCCACCCGGGGACGAGCGAATACCTCAACCATTACCGCCCCCACCGAGGCGGCGAGCGCGATGTGCGGATAATCAAGGCGCGTCCCAACCGGCGCCAGGAGCTGCCCTTGTCTCGCTTCGCCTCCCTGGGGAACGATATTTTCGCCAAGCGAAACTTTGCGGTGAACGATGACTTCGCCGGCAGCGCGCGATTCGGTGTGTTCCACCATGACCACGGCGTCGGCCCCCTCAGGCACCGGAGCGCCGGTCATGATCTCCACAGCTTCGCCGGAGCGCAAGCAGGTAAATCCCGCAGGCGGTGGCCCTCCCGCCTGGATTTGCCCGACGATCTTTAGCTTGGTCCGTGCCGGCGCCAGGTCTGAGCTTTGGACCGCGTAGCCATCGCGGGTCGCGCGGGGAAACGGCGGCAAGTCGCGGTCGGCGAGAAGCTCTGCGGCAAGAGTGCGGCCGAGGGCATCGAGTAATGCAAGCTTCTCAAGCGATGGGTTCGCCAGGCCCCGCAGCGCGTTGGCGTGAGCTTGCACCAGGCGGCGGGCATCCTGAAAGGAAAGCACCGTACCGTGAACATCCGGTTGTGAGGAAGCAGGCACGCATTCAGATTGTACTTGTGGCGGCCAGAAGACAGAAAGGGCGGCCATTGCGGGCCGCCCTTTCTGAAACATCGGAAGGACTTACTTCTTTTTAGCTTTCCCATACGAGGTCTGGACCTTCTCGCCCAGGCTGGCCAGGATCTGCTGCGCATCTCCCGCGTGAGGGCCATTGGGTTGAAGCTCCAGATATTTATTCAGGCTTTCGGCGGTGCCCGGAGGCGGCACGATCTTGCCCGCTGAGTCCACCGTCGCTTTCTGCATCAGGTTGATACCTTTTTGATAATAAGCGTCTGCCTTGGACGGATCGGCGGCGATCGCCTTATCGAAAGCGGCATTCGCGGCGTCGATTTTTCCGGTGTTGGTAAGGACCGCTCCCATATTGTAGTAATACATTGCAGCGTTGGGAGGATCGGCCTGGGCCGCAGCCTGATAAGCGGCGACTGCCTCGTCGCCATGACCTTTCTGCTTGGAATACGCCTGCCCGAGCATATTCTGCCATGCTCCGAGCCGCAACTTGGCCTTGGGATCGGTAGAAGCGGTAGCCAGATCGACGGCTTTCTTGGCGGAGACGGCGGCATCGTCATATTGCTTGGCGGCGTTCTGGTACTGGGCAAGCAGTCCCCAGACCTGGTCATAGTTAGGCCCGGCTAGCGTCGCCTGCTTCATCACGTTCACCGCTTCGGCATCGTTGTTTGCCACATGGTCGGCTTCGGCCTGCTTCAAAAGGGTGTTCAGGTTTCCGATTTTGGCATTTTCTTTTTGAATTTCCGCGTTCTTCTTCTGGGCCTCTTCCATCTCTTTCTTCTGCTCCGCGGTCAGGCCCTTGGTCTGGGCAGGAGTAGGAGTGGGCGGCGGGGCCTGCTGCGCTGCCGCCGGCTGCTGGGCCTGCTGCTGTTGCGGCTTCAAGTCGATGTCGAGCGCGTTGTATTCTCCCTTGAAATTTACCGGGAAACCGTCCGCCTCAAAGAGCGTCTTGCCATCTTTGGTCACCGTGACTTTGTAGCTGCCAGGAGGTACGCCGATATTGAGCAGCTCGCCGTTTTTACCGGACTTGAAATTGATTTTGCGCCCTGTCTCTTTGTCGTAGAGTTGGACGTTTGCGCCGGCGACAGGCTTGCCTTCAGCATCTTTGAGGGTGCCCTTTACGGTCGCAAGCTGCGCAAACACAGGAACAACGCTGAACATCACAAACAGCAAAAGCGCGTAACTCCAAAGCTTTCTCTTCATAAATTCTCCCGTCCTGGTAACACCTGCACAGGTGTAATTTTTCACGTAAAAACTTTTCATTTAAAGACCTGGACCGCATAGGGGAGTGGGTCCCCGGCGCCGGCGGCGGCAAAGGCGCGCAAGCGCAGCACGCAACTCTCACACTCTCCACAAGCCCGGTCTTCGCGGCTGTAACAAGACCACGTTAAATCGAAGGGCGCGCCCACTTCAAGGCCAAGGCGCACAATCTCCGCCTTGCGCATGTGAATGAGCGGAGTCACAATCTTGATTGTGCCCTCTTTGGTGCCGGCGCGAATCACCTCATTGAAGGCCCGGTAGTACTCAGGACGGCAATCGGGATAGCCGGAGCTGTCCTGCTCTACCGCGCCAATATATATCTCTTCCGCCCCCAGCACCTCCGCCCAGCTCACCGCCGAAGCCAGGAAATGGGCGTTGCGAAAGGGAACATAGGTGACCGGGACGCCGGCGCCGATCTGGTCCATAGCAATGGGAACAGAGATGCTGGAGTCGGTCAAGGCCGAGCCCCCAATTCGTTCTAACGCCTCGGTCGTTAAAACCATGCGCCGCTCGATGCCCAGGCGGTCGCAAATGGCTTCAAAGGACTGCCGCTCCCGGGCCTCGGTACGCTGTCCGTAGCTGATATGCAAGGCGGCAGCTTCGCAATCGCGTACTGCCAGAGCCGCGCAAACAGACGAATCCATCCCTCCGCTCAGCAAGACGACGGCGCGGCCTCTACCAGCGTTCCGAAAAGACAGCATTTTTGACAGTGTTACTCCCTGCTTAAGATGAGAATCCGGGCATAACGGCTGCCCAAAACAGCTAATTACCTGAAGCCAGCTAATTGTAAGCCTTCCCCCTGGCACAATGGGCGGGCCGGGGCGCGGGGGGCGCTCAAACCCCCTTTTTCATCGGTTCCCAGACGTATTTATGGATCTGCAGCCCCAGGCGGGCGTTCAGGCCATCGGCCAGCATCCATTCGACCAGTTCACGGGGATCGAGCATACAATTCGAGCTATCGCGATCGGGCCCGGCATCCTTGCGGAAGGCGGGGGAAAGAATCACGTTGGCGACCCGCCGCTCCAGCTCGTGCTGCTCAATGAATTCCCGGGCAAATTCGTAATCCCGGCGATCGGCGAGGACGAACTTGATTTCATCCTGGGGGGTAATCGCCTGCAGGTTCGCCAGATGGAAGGAGCCGCCTTCCCCTGAGCCGGGACATTTTACGTCCACTATCTTGTGTACAGCCCTGGGCACTCGTCCCAGCGGACGTTCGCCGCTGGTCTCCATGAGCAGGGTGTAATCCTGGCCGAGCAAGCGCTCCATCAACGGGAGCAGCTCGCGCTCCTGCAACATCGGCTCACCGCCGGTAATCTCAACCAGCTTTACCGGTCCCAGCTTCTGCACCTCCGCCTCGACCTCGTCCAGAGACATCTTCTGGCCGCCATGGAAGGTATATTCGCTGTCGCACCAGGCGCAGCGCAGGTTGCATCCCGCCAGCCGGACAAAGATGCAGGGCAGCCCGGTAAAGGACGATTCTCCCTGAATGGATTTGTAAATTTCAATGATGTACATAAGTGACGACGTGCATGAACGACTTACATGGAAAACTGCTGCTGCCAGCCGCGGCTACTCGGAGTATATGGCCGTCGTTGTGTCGGTCTCGAAGATGGTCACATCCCTGACGGAAACGCGGCCTGCTGTTTTTGCCCTGAGCCCCCGGTTGGTCTCATCGAAAAAATATTTGGCCAGATTTTCGGCGGAGGGATTGAGCCTGGTAAACGGCTCAATATCGTTGATCATCTGATGGTCCAGCCGGTCGATCACCGGCTTCATCACCAGCTTCAGCTCCTTAAAATCAAGCAGCAGCCCCGCCGGGTCAAGCTCCTTGCCCTGCAAAGTAATGCGGACCTTGTAGTTGTGCCCATGCGGGTTCTCGCATTTGCCGCGATAATTGCGCAGGTAATGGCCGGCGGCAAAGGTGTCTTCAACGGTTATGCGATACATGCTTTCCTCGGATTTCAGGCCCTTCCAATGCAATTACAGAGCTTGGGGGAAGCTCCTATTGTACCTGTTGGCGCGGGGAAGTTTCAGGCCCGAAGATTCCGCCTTGGGGACTATCTCTCCCGATGAGAGGCCTTGATGCTGAAGACCACTCCGGCCACGCCACAGCCGGCGCTCAACAAAAACAGCGGGATACTGCGGGCGGCCCACTGACTTTTAAGCAGCGTTGCGTCCGCGCGGTCGCGCCACTCCGCCGGCATCCGTAAAATCTGGATCTTCGCGCCCAACTCGCTGGCGGCAACTCCGGCAAAAAACAACAGGAAGGTCAGCGTCCAGAAGATGCGGGCAATGCGCAATGTCTGTCGTTGAGTCACAAAGACCAGAATACATCG
>CAZONJ010000104.1:0-10399 GCA_964581225.1 uncultured Terriglobales bacterium
AAGCAGCAGAACAGCAGCAAATCGAAGGCCGCGCTCGCCCATCTCTGTGATCTCCTTGAAGAAGACGAAAGGGACCTGCACAGCCGAGGCGGCTGCGCTACACATTCCTGTGTGACACAGCCGCCCCCGGCTGTGCCGCCTGTAGATTCTACAACGTCCCGCAACCAGCTATTACTAACGTCTGTCCGATCCCACAACAACCGTTGTAAGCACACTCCCAACCCTGTATAAAAACTGGACATGCCCCAAGCCATCCCTATTGCGAGGCCCCAAGGCCGTTTGCATGCCAAGCTCGTCAGCACCTTTCTCGGCGCCAGCGCGTTCGCGGCCCTCATCAGTGGAAGTTTAGCTTGACCATGGATTCTGGCTTGGGAAAATTTTTGTTTCACTATGGCCTTTTTGCCACCGCCCTGCTCGCCGCCACGGCCATCTCCGCTACAAAGAACTGGATCGGCTTGAGGCCATCCTGGTGGCGCTCTGTGCTCGCTTGGCTGCTGGCGGCGGCTTCTTATTTCATCGCCGTGCTGGCAGCGGAGGTAGCGACACTGCTGTTTGCAACGGTCAGGATCGGCGAGGCGGTACCTGCAATGCTTGTAGGGTTCTGGGTGGGCGTATGCGCGGGCGCCAGCGTGCTCGCCTTGGCTTTATATCTGGTCACGAAGCGCTGGGACCAAAAGGCATTCAAGCTGCTGCTGCTCGTAGGCATGGCAAGCGTCACCGTTGCTTTCGTCATACTTAAGGTTTGGAAGATCGACGGCCCCATCTTCATGGCCCTCAAAGCCACCGTTTTTAGCCTCCTGGAGATCCTCGTTCAGCCGACCCTGGCAGTGTTGTGTGGCTATTGGCTGGCGCCGGATTTGGCTCCTGCCACAGCCATTTGTAATCTTCAGGCCGAGCCACCAGGCCTGCCTTAACTGGGTTCTCACAGACATATCGGATCTTTTGCTCAAGACCCTCCTCGCACCTCAGCACATGATCGAAAGATTCGTCCTGCCATACCTGGCCGGTCCTCTTAAGCAGCTTGTTGATGCTGTGCGCGGATGCTCCCTTGATCCCGCCCAGAATCTCTTCGAATGTGTACAACTCAGCCGCATCGCTCCACAGAGGTGTGAAGACCAGATGCACGTGGTCGGGGATTACCACCGCAACGTGCAGCCGCATTTTGCAGCCGTTATCATGCGGGCAATGCTTCAGGACCAGGTCTCGCGCGAGGGGCGGCAAGATGCGACGCAAATGAGTGTTGAAGGTGATGAAGTGGGCGCGGCCGGCCTTTTCAATGTGTGGGAGGTTGCGGCGATAGTTGTATTTTCTTTCTTTCATGAAGTTCCCCAACACACAGCCGAGGGCGGCTGTGGTACACGTGCTGTGCGGACGCGCACGCTACGGCAGCTCCAGCTTTTGCTTACCTGCATGCAGCGCCGATGAGCGGCCCTTCCACAGCAGCTCGCCCGAGACTCCTGCGGGCAGACTGACCTCTGCTTCGACCCTGTTCTCAACGCGCGTGTATTCCACCTCGACCATTCCTTGTGGAATTGGAGAAGCCGCGTGCACATGCTTGAGAGCGCCGAGATGGGGCGCAATGGTGATCGCCTGAAATCCGGCGGTCTTGGGACGAATGCCGGCGACGATGGCGAGCAAATCGTAATTAGGATGGGCACTCCAGGCATGCGAGTCGGAGCGCGTCGGCTCTGGCGACTCCGCCCACGTGGTCAGCCCCAGGGCGACCATCTGCCGCCACGGCCCGAGCAGTTGCAGATACGAATCTCCCATGCCGGCGTGCTCCAGCGCGCGCGCCAGGTAGAAGCGGAAGTAGTAAGTCGCCAGCGTCATGGGCGGAAGCGGCCCGGCGGCGGTGAATCCGGAATCGCTCTGCGAGAGCAGTTTCGTCAGCAAATCTTTCTGCTGCGCGGCGGGGACTACGTCCAGCCACACCGCAAGAATGTTTGCATGCTGGCTGTAATGCTGCTGTGCGGGAGTGTCCGCCAGCAGGCCATGCTGCTGGTTCCAGCACAACTTCCACACTGCCTGGGCGGCGCGCGCGGCGGCGTTGCGGTAATTTTCCGCCGTATGCGGATCGCCATAAGCTTCTTCGAGTTCAGCGGCATAACGCAGCGCCTCGACGAATTGCAGGGTGATGACCGCCGAGCCGCCGTTGTCGTCCTGCGGCGGCATTCCGGAGCGGAAGTCCTTGCCCCAATCGACAAACGGCCACCATGGCAGACGCTCCAGCAGGCCATCGGCGCGCTGGCGGCGAAGATACCAATCGAGCACCGCGCGAGCGCCGGGAAGTTGCGAGCGGACAAACTCAGCGTCTCCGCGATAGAGCCAGAAGTCATGCACCATGCCAACCCAGAGCAGCGAAAATGTCGGGATCATCTGCACCAGCGACGAAGGATAGCGGCTCTGGGTAAGGCCATCAGGAATGCGCGAATCGTTGAAGGCCTGGATCGCCTGCCGCGCCAGCCGGTCATCGCCAGCCACCGCATAAGAGATCAGCGCCTGAATGCGGGTGTCGCCGATATACTGCAAGCGCTCCCAGTAGGGCGTGTCCATGTAGGTGTCGTGCGCGTCCAGGCGGGCGGTCCTCCAGCCGATCTGCCATATCGGCGCGAGCGAGGCGTCCTCGGAGCGAAAATATGCGCGCTCGGCAAACGGGTATGCGGTAAACCACGTTCGCAGCCCTTCGATGCGCAGCGGCTGCTCGGAGGTCTCTACATCGAGTTGCAGGTATCGCCAGGTGCGCCAGCTCAAAGGCATGAATTCGCGGGCCACCTCGCCGCCGGGCAGGAACTCGTCCACGATGCCCGCAATATGCTTGCCCTCGATCTGGTTGCGGTTTCCTTTCTCTCCACGATCGTCCACCAGCGCCTCCGCATAGGTGAGGCGAAGAGTGGAACCCGCGCCGCCGCCGGAGGTGAGCGCCGGATAGCCGGTAGTCAATTGCGAGTTATCGATCAGGACGCTGGCTTTGGTATGCGCGGGAACGGTAAATCCGTTTTCCGGAAAGCCGGAGGGCGTCGCGATGCCGGATACGCGGACAACCGATCCGGCGGAGACCGGCTTCATCTCCATGGGCGGAAGCGGATCGGGTACAAGCTGCCAGTTGTTGGGCGCATCCCTCTCCTCGCGGAGCGCTCCTCGTCCCAGTGAGACTGCCTTCATCCATGGCCCTTTGCTGGAATCACCATTCCGGGAATCGCCGTTCCAGGCCCAATCGAATTTTGCGCCATCGATCCGCTCCCCGGCTTCGGCGGCATAGTAGCCATGGATTTCGGTCCGCAGGGTCGCGATGCCCTTCTCCTCCTCCACCTCCCAGCTCGGATTGGTGTCGACGTCGCGCTCGGCATCTCCGTCGCCGTGGAGGAGAAACCCCGTGCGGTCGCTCATCTGCGCGATGGCGGCATGCATGCCGAAGTTCCAGACTGTTGCCGCCAGCAGGTTTCTTCCCGGATGCAGCAGCGGAGCGAGATCGTAAGTTTCATATCTCCAGTGCGCCAGGTCGCTGCGGCTGGGGCCGGCGCCCGCTCGTTGACCGTTTACATACAGGATGAATTGATTGTCGGCGCTTACCTGCACCATGAAATGCTGCGCCGGTTGCGGAAGCTCTACGATCTTGCGGAAGTGAAGGACGACCTCGCCGCGCTCCGGGACGCCGGGAGCGGTGATCCACTGCGCCTTCCACATCTTGCTTTGGCGATCGGTGGAGGCTTGCGCCCGAACAGTCGCCGCATTCGCCAGTGGGAGCAGCGGCAGAAACACCAGAGCAATAAACAATACCTTCCAATTTCGCATCAAAGAGAAGGTACATTCTGGACGAAGGATTGACAATAGATTCGCGGGTCGGGGATCTCGACGCGAAAATTCTCTGGCAGGCTCGCGATTTCCTGCTGATCGCGAGCGAGACACTGGAGGCAGATCATTATCAGTATCAGTAACTATGGAGCCCCAGGTCTCTCTGCGTGATGATGATACGCAGCGAATTCCTGTTGGCGTACTCTTCCTTGCACTGCGGCGAGCAGATATGAATGGCCGCCGGCTCTACCGCGCGGCGATCGTACCAGCGGTCCAGGAAGCGAATGAGCCTACGCACCGCTCCGGTCAGCCGGGAGCGGCCCTCCCAGTGGAAGCCCAGGATCCATTCCCCACCGGATTTCTTTATCGCTCCACAATTATCGCAAATCACTTCTACCATGATCGACCTCTGCAAGTTCTGATCTTTGAACTGTTGGGAATTCCCGCATGACCACAAACAGCTCACGCGGCAGCTTTATGCTTCCGGCGGGCAGCTTTCTTCCGTGCCTGCTCCTTTCTCTTGGTCGGGGAATTGGCGTCGATGTAGGCCTCTTTACATTCGAGCGAGCAGAAATGGATTGCGCCGCGCTCCAGAATGCGAACCGGCTCCCAATGGTCGAAGAATGACATTGACCGGCTGACCGCCCTGGGAGTGCTGGATTGCAGATCGTAGCCCATAATCCACTCCGGCTGCGCCGCCCGCGTTGCCGCTTCATGGTTGCGGCTGGAGTGGTCCTTCACCGTGCCACATGTGTCGCATATCACTTTTATCATTCCACATCTCTCTTGGTAAGGTTGCTATCTGTGATGCCCGAGCAACTCCTGTCGATGTCCTGGAAGATCGCAATTTCTCTATGCGCATTGAAGAGCAAAGCTTCCGGTTTTCGGCAAATCGGGCGGGTTATAAAGTACACGTGAAGCAGCTCGCAGCAGCCAATTCCGCGCTAGAACCTGCCTAGCCGGATTCGTATTACCGCCGGCGCTTGATGAAAGCGCAAGCCGCGGTCAGTCTCATCGCCATTCCATAGCCGCACCGGCTTCCACACGCCGTTGTCGTACGCGCCCTCCTCGGCGGAGAGAATCTGCATACGCAATCCTGGCAACTGTCCGGGCAGATGAAAGCTGACGGCCGCTTCAACTCCCGTAACCAGAAACTCATCCGGCCCGAGCTGGGCTATAAGAGCGGAACCATGAGTGTCGCTGGTTCCGGGCGGACGGCGGCCGTCGGGTTGAGGAAAGCCATAGGAGATCGTCGCCTGCCACGATCCAAAATCCAGCTCCTGCTGCGCCTGCCCAGGTTCCTCTACGGAGGTCTTCAGTTTGCCTTCAAAATTCAGCTTGGCGATCTCCCGGCCCATCGGCCCGAGCAGCGCAAAATTGCCGGCATGGCCTTTCCCGCTCTCATCCCCGGCAGCATGTGCTCCTGGCTGGTCCACGCCGAAAGGCGAGAAGCCAATCGCCCCATCTCCAAGCGCGTAAAACAGGAACTTGGCAAAGTTGTCGCTCCTTCCAGTCTCCGGTATCCACAGAGGATTGTCCGGCCGGTGGTAGGCATGAATAATTTCCCTCACGAAGCCGGAATCGCCGGCATAGATGTCGGGACCGATCGCGTCAATGGAAGGCGCCAGCGCGCGCCACAGTCCCACAAATTTTTGTACCGCCCCGCCGCTGGGATACTGAATGCCGGGAATTGCGATGCGCCGCTCGGGCAGCTCCGCCGGCGGATAGCTGATCCACACATTGATATAGAGCGGAATCGCGAACTCGGCCTTGCCCGCCGCCGCAATCTCATTGATATAGCGCGCCTGATGATAGGCCTGAAAGGTCTCATCCGCTTCTGGGCCGAAGACCTGGCTCCATGTGCCCGGTCCCTTGTGGACAATCGCCAGCAGGTCGGCCGGAACCTGGCCGGCAAAGGCCGCGTTCGCTTCCGGAGAAAAGTCGCGCACGCTGCCAATGATGCCCGACTCGTTTTCTACCTGGACCAGCAGGACGGTATGCTCGCTGCCATCCAGCGCCTTCAGATGACGCATCAGCGCCACGAACGCTGCCTTGTCGGCCTCCAGATTTGCGCGCGAGTTTGCGGAGAGCACGTCAATCGGTTCGCCATCCGGCTTAATCACGCGCGGAAACCGCTTCGGGTCTGTCTTGACCCACTCCGGCACGTAATGCATGTTGCCGTTTTTCCAGGTGCCGAACCACAGCAGCACCAGATGCAGGTTGTGCTCGCGCGCGCCCTTTACCAGCTGGTCCACATTGGAGAAATCGAAGCGGCCCGGCTGGGCTTCAATCTGCTCCCAATAAACCGGGGCTTCAACGGTGTTGGCGTGCAGATCGGCGAGCGCCTTCCATACTTGTGGCAACTCCGCCGGCCAGGCGCTGGAATTGTGAATCTGGCCGCCCAGAATCAGGTAGGGACGGCCTTCCACGAAGAGCGCCCAACGGCCGTCCTTGTTGACCAGTTTGGGAGCTTCCACCGCGAAAGCGGCAAGCGCGGTAAACGCAAAGAGCAGCACAACACAGCAGCGGCGCAAAGGATGCACGAGAATGACCTCGCACACAATATATTTATGTACTTCGGAGTGCGCAAGCCGCTTGCAGAAACTCCTGCCCGCTTTCGCGCGAAGAAAAGATTTGCCTTCTTCGCCCGTGCATTGCAAGTTCATCGGCCTCACGGAGTACACTAAGTCGTCGTATGAGAGCACTCGTCCTGCGAAGACCTGGCGAAGCGGTGGTGGAAAATGTTCCCGACGCCCAGCCGCAGGCCGGTCAGGTACTGCTGCGCGTGCGGATGATTGGGCTGTGCGGAAGCGATTTAAATTCTTATCGCGGCAAAAATCCGCTGGTCCGATTCCCGCGAATTCCCGGCCACGAAATTGCCGCCACGATTCTGCAGCCACATTCCTCGCGCCCTGAGTTGAATGCCGGGACCAACGTCACGGTTTCTCCTTATACCAATTGCGGCGCATGCTCCTCCTGCCGTCGCGGCCGACCAAACGCCTGCCAGCGCAACGAGACTTTGGGAGTGCAGCGCGATGGCGCGTTGCTGGAGCGGATGTGGATGCCCCCGGAAAAGCTCTATCCGGCGAGGCTCGGCATCAAGGAATTGTGCCTGGTCGAGCCGCTCACGGTCGGCTTCCATGCGGTCGCCCGCGGGCGTGTGCACTCCAGCGACATCGTCGCCGTCTTCGGATGCGGAGGCGTAGGGCTGGGAGCGATCGCAGCTTCGCATTTTGCCGGCGCAATGACCATCGCCATCGACCTCGACGACCACAAGCTGGAGATCGCCCGGAGCGCCGGCGCGGACCACACCGTGAACACTGCGCGCGAGCCGCTGCACGAGCGCCTGCTGCAACTCACCGAAAATCG
Organism: uncultured Terriglobales bacterium; assembly: GCA_964581225.1. Taxonomy (GTDB): domain Bacteria; phylum Acidobacteriota; class Terriglobia; order Terriglobales; family Acidobacteriaceae; genus CAYTQA01. Next base: position 7,162 of record CAZONJ010000104.1, read on the forward strand.
CGGACCGGATGTGGTGATCGAAGCCATCGGCCTGCCGCAGACCTTTCGCGCCGCGGTAGAAGAAGTCGCCTTTACCGGACGTGTCGTCTATATCGGCTACGCCAAAGAACCGGTGGCTTACGAAACGCGGCTGTTCGTACAAAAGGAGCTGGACATCCTGGGCTCCCGAAACGCTCTGCCTGCGGACTTCGCGCGTGTCATCCAAATGCTTGAGAGTGGCGCGTTCCCAGTGGAGGAAGCTGTGGGGACGATTATTTCACTGGAGCAGGTCCCCAGCATTCTTCAGCAGTGGAGCGAGTCGCCGCAACGCTTTACCAAGATTATGGTCAGCCTGGATTAAGGCCGCCTGTCTTGAGCTCGGATAATAAAGGGCCGGCGCTCTCTCAGGCATGGCGCCTTAATCCCTGCACGCCGGGGATATAGGTCATTTCAGCTCTCGATTTTTCTACTTAGAGGCAAACACCGCTTCCAGCCGCTCCCATCCAAAACAGTACATTCCCATTTTTCTTTTGCTTTTGGAGCAGCTAGCCATGACTTCCCATATTTCCCGCAATACCGCTTATTCCACAGCAGCTTTTTTCTTCATATTTTCCCTTGCTCTTTGTACTGGTTGTGGCATGGGAAGCAACGCCCATAGCACTGCCACAAATGACCCAAGCGCAGGCGGCACGCAGCCGGGATCCGGCGGAAGCAGCGGCACTGGCACTTCAGGCGGTACCGGGACCACCGGCACAGGCGGTACAGGCACAGGCGGATCGGGAGGCAGTGGCGGTGGCAGCAGCACCGGCGCAACCTATCTTTATGTTGGCGTCGCCATCGATAATGCTGCCATTCGCGGGTATAAAGTTGATTCCGGCACAGCAAGCGTCGCGGAAGTTGCCGGATCGCCATTCGCCCAGCAAGGGCCGGAGAGCGGCATAGTCACAGTCAGCAAGGATTTTGTTTACACCTCGACTGCCAATGTCTCCAGCAGCTCCACGAATGTTTTCTCCCTGCGCGCCGATGGGGCCAGCGGCAGTCTCGCCCCAACCGGCACAGTGGTCATTTCCCGTAGCGGACCCGCAGCCCTCTTCCCCGACCCAAGCGGACAAGATCTTTATGCCCTTACCGGCACGGGAGATATTTTTACATTCACGATCAACAGCGCCGATGGGACCCTCGCCAGCGCAGGCGCTCCACTGCATTTGGCCGATGGTGTTGGATCGCTCGCGCTCAGCCCGAACGGACAACTGGCATACGCGACCATCAGCAACGGAAGTTTTAAGGCCGGCACCCAGACCGACGGAACGGTGGCGCTTAGCCGCAGCACGAACTCCGGCGCGTTATCGGTAAATCATCAGGTAAACAGCAACCTGCACCTCAATGATTTGCAATTTGATCCATCGGGCAAATATCTGCTGGCGATTGGCGGTGACAGCGATAATCAGATTTACGTTTACTCGGTGAATTATTCCACTGGGGACCTTACGCCGGTCCCGGGCTCTCCCTTTGCTTCCGCAGGCGCTTCGCCGGCCCCGAACTTTACCCGGAGCTTCCGTTTCGATGCGTCAGGGAAATTCGTCTACGCGCTGGATGCCAATCTTGCCGATCCTAGGCCGGAGAATGTCTGGGTGCTGGCCTTCAGCTCGACCACCGGAACATTAGCGCCAATCCAGACATTTGACGTTCCGGTGGTAGCGAACCCAACATCGCTGGTGATCGATCAGTCGCTTGCTTTCATCATCAATAGCGACTCCGGAACTAATCCCAGCACCATCACTGTGCTGAAACGCGACTCTACCAGCGGCCTTTTGAGTGCCGGAGGAAATCCGATCACCGTGCCCGGCGGTCTTGGCCTGGCGGGAGAGGTGCATTTTTAAGTGATAGGAACGTTGTAATTACCAGATGCATCGGACAAGCAACTCTATCGTGCAGGCCATTGCCAAGCTGGTATATCTTGCTTCTCCGCGCCGATAATGGCGGTTTCGCCAAAGGTTTTCGTTAGCATAATCGAATGGCAGCCAGGTTGCTGTTCAAGTGCCGCGATGAGCCTTGAGGAGTGCGTGACCACAACTACTTGAGTCTGGTCGGCTGCTTTTGCAATCAGTCGCGCGAGGGCGCCCAGAAGATCTGGATGCAGACTGGTCTCAGGTTCATTCAGGATCATTAGCGCCGGCGGTTCAGGTGTCAGGAGCGCGGCAATCCAGAGCACGTATCGCAATGTTCCGTCGGATAATTCCGCTGCGCCAAGGGGCCGAAGTAAACCATGCTGCGCCATCTCCAGCGAGAATCGCCCCTCAATTACATTCACTCGAAGATGGCTGCCAGGAAACGCATCTTCAACCGTAGCGCCAAGTGCCTGGCTATCTCCTATTTCATAGATGGTTTGGATTGCCGAAGCAAGATCAGACCCATCGTTGCCAAGCACAGGAGTCCACGTTCCGACTTGCGGCGACCGCACGGGCGAATCGGCGTCGGTTCTGAATTGGTCGTAGAAACGCCAAGCTCGAATAGATTCCCTCAAAGTCAACATCTCCGGGGCATTTCGCGGATCTGAAACATGAGTCATCATGCTGTCGAAGGCGGAAAGTCGGTCTGTGATGAGATTCCACTGGTCATCCTCCGCGCGAATCCGGACCAGCGGTCCGCGGCGGTCCACCAACATGGTGCTAGGGCGAAGCACAAGTCCGTGCCAGATACATTCCCGTTTAACCTGGGGATCGAGCATAAAAGCCGAGGCAGTCGGCTTGGGAAGACCCATGTCAATGGCATAACCGTATTCGTCACCTGTGAACCCAAGTCGAAGACTGACCGGGTGCTTGCGTCTGGTTCCCTCTACCGGATAATCGCCTCTACGTACTGCTTTAGAGATGGACTCCGGACCGGCCCAGAGTGTTGACTGCAATCCCCCTTCTCGCGCGATCGACGAGACGATCCTGCCTTGCGCCACATCGGCGAGAAGGCGCAGCGCACGGTAAAGATTTGATTTTCCCGTTCCATTTGCACCCGTGACCACATTGAGTTTTTTCAAGGGAATAATTAATTCCCTTAGCGAGCGATAGTTGGAAATAGCGAGACATTTGAGCATGCTTCAATCTTTATCGGGAAAGACCAACCAGGACGCAGCTGGCCATGGCAAAACTTTTTATGCTGCCAACACGCGCTGTCCTGGGTCGGAATAGGGGAACAAATCATATACCCACTCCCAGCACCCATAACGGGACTGGCGGCAACGCCCCCAGCAGGATATATTCAAAAG
>CAZONJ010000105.1:0-1086 GCA_964581225.1 uncultured Terriglobales bacterium
ATTGTAAGGCCCTTATAATCAGTGGTTTATGCAGTTTCGAGTTTCGGGTTTCGAGTTTCAGAAGCAAACCAGCGCATCGGTGAGAAAGCCTGGAAATCATCAGAAAGGCAGTTTCGAGTTTCCAGTTTCGAGTTTCAAAAGCAAACCCAGCGCATCGTGAGAAAGCCTACAACCGCCTCCATGCTCCGTACTTTTTCGGGGTCTTTCGACTCGCTGCGCTCGCTCAAGATGACAACCGTATAAAAATGGAAATCATTTAAAAGCAGGCAGCGCATCATGAGAAAGCTTGGGACCGCATCCATGCTCCGTACTTTTTGGGGGTCTTAGAAAGGCTGTTTCCAGTTTCAAAAGCGGCGGCAATCGTGACGACAGCCGGGAGGCCGGGATGCGATCTGCGAGGCATCGAGTCTCGTCCGGCCAGCCTTAGACCCCAAGTGTTAAGGCCCATTTGTAAAACAATCGGCGATACTTAAAATGTGTTTTTTTGAAGATAACGGCTATGGATCAGGGCCGTTCTCAAGATATCGACAAGGTATCAAAAACGGCCCTGTTGACAGGCGGCGGGCGTTGGTTGGCGGGGAATAGCGTGGTATTCCCTTGTGTACTCCACAATTCAGCACTGATTTTTGTTGCTTTCTTTTTCTTTTAGGATAAGATTCATCTACTCACCTCGCAAGAACCAGATGAGTGAAGGTGCGTCATGCCCGACTCCTCGCTCGCTACTGCCAAAATAATGCTGCTCGTCAGCTCAGATCCAATCCTGCGTTCCAGCCTGGCGCTGATCTTTAAACGGGCCGGATACATCGTATCGGAAGCCCCCGGGAAAGCGCAGGCGGAGATCACCCTCGCCGAAGCGGTGATCGATTTATTGGTAATCGACCACACGGTACGCATGGAAGAGCGACTGGGACTGGTGTGGCTTGCCAGACAATTGACTCCTCATACCCACATTGTGGTCCTGCACCATAGCGGCGCCCTCGGTAGCGCGGTGGATGTGGCAATCGATTCCCGGGAGGGCCCGCAGGCCATTCTGGACAGCATCGCCGCCCTTTTCAAGAAAGCGGTTGCGAGCGTTCCCTTTCTCAA
>CAZONJ010000105.1:1186-9944 GCA_964581225.1 uncultured Terriglobales bacterium
TGCTGGATAACGCTGGGCTGCACTGCGGGCGCCTGTCTCAACTCTTTCGCTGGTTCGGGAACCTCTTTGGGGAACCACGAGAGGATGGTTGGCAGCGCGGCGCGGGCCGCCTGCTCGCCTGCTTTGATGATGTCGGCAGCGCGCTCGAATGCGTCGAAGGAGTAGGCGGCAACATCCGGTTCGAGCACCAGGTCTGCCTGCGATTGCCACAGGCAGGCCATGTTGGCCTGGGCGATTGAGAAGCACTGGCCGATCACATCCAGCACATGCTTTGGCCCACCCTCTTTTACCCAATGAGCGCTGAAGTAGATTGCGATCACCCGCTCGGCGCCCATCTGGCGCAGGGGCTTGGCTGGGACCGAATGGGCGAGCAGGCCATCCACCATCATGCGTCCATCTACATGGACCGGCAAAAACACTCCGGGATACGCGCAACTGGCGCGCACCGGATCGATCAGCTTTCCTTTGCGGAAGATCACTGCCTCGCCGGTGAGAAAATCGGTGGCGGTGACGGAGAGCGGGATGCGCAACTCTTCAAAGGTGCGGGCCTTAAGGATGCGCTCCAGTAATCCGGTCATGCGGTCATTGGTGCAGAGGCCAAAGCGGGAGAGGGTGTAGCGGGCAAAATCTTTGAAGCGGACGATACTGGCAAGCTCGGAGAGTTCCTTGGCGGAGACCCCGCTGCAGTAGGCCGCCCCGATCACCGCGCCTACGCTGGTGCCCGCAATATAATCAATGGGGATGCCCTCCTCTTCCAGCACCCGTAGCACGCCCACATGGGCCAGGCCGCGCGCGAATCCTCCGCCGAGCGCAATTCCGATTGTGGGACGTGTAGAAGGGACAATGGATTTAGGAATAACCGGAACATTCTTCAATTCACGCTTGAAGTTGCGCAGCGAGCAGCCGATTCGGCGTAAGAAGCTCATTGGAGTGGCCCCAAATGACAGTAAATACAAGCTTATCTACTCACATACGATGCTTCTTCCGCTAAGCAAAGATGTAGGGTTCGGAAGGATTAAAGCGCACCCAGGCAACCGGAAAGATTCCGGCGGATCAAAAGACCGGGCTTTCCTCGTTTGTTTTCAGATATTTGGCAGCAAATGCCGGCAAATTGTATAACCGTATGTGGGATTAAGTAAGTGGTTTGGCGACCGTCGCAGGGTTTCAATTTGTGCAAAAATTTGTCATTTTGGGGGATAGCACTTTTGGAGGTTGAAAGATGAGGCAGGCAGCCCGGCGCATCGTGCTTTGTTTAGTGGTTTTCCAGACAGCCCTTTTTGCAGCGCAGGGCCAGCGCAAAACTACCTCGCTCCATTCCGGAGCTGCCACCGGAGCATGGTCTTTTGCCTATGCGGGAGACTCGCGCAATTGCGGCGACGTAGTGATGCCGGCGATTGCTGCCGGCGCGTTGCGCGACCATGCGTCTTTTTACTGGCATCTGGGCGATTATCGCGCCAACACCAATATCGACCAGGACATTCATCAGCTGAATCCTAATCTCACCAAGGATGAATATCTCAAGCGCATGTGGCCGGACTTCATCCAGAACCAGCTCGTCCCATTCGGCGATTTGCCGGTCCGTCTTGGGATCGGCAACCATGAGCTGGTCCCGCCCCGGACGCGCGGCGAATTTCTTGCGCAGTTCGCGGACTGGTTCGATGCGCCGCCGATCAAGGCGCAAAGGCTGCGCGACGATGCCTCCGACCACCTGCTGAAGACCTACTACCACTGGATCCAGAATGGGGTCGATTTCGTGACCCTCGACAATGCCTCTGCGGAGCAGTTCGATAGCGATCAGGTTCAGTGGTTTGAAGGCGTGCTGAAGAGAGCAGCTTCCAACCCGGCAGTCCGAAGCGTGGTGGTGGGCATGCATGACGCGCTGCCGGACAGCGTCTCCGCCGGACACAGCATGAACGAGTCGGAGCAGGGCACGATCAGCGGACGCCGTGTCTACAACGACTTGGCCGCCTTTCGAAAGAGCACGCGAAAACACGTCTACGTGCTCGCCAGCCACTCCCATTTTGTGATGGACAATGTTTACGACACGGCCTGCCGCCGGGCCAACAAACAGGAAATTCTGACGGGATGGATCGTGGGCACGGCGGGCGCTACCCGCTATCGACTGCCGCAGGAGCACAGCGCCAGCACGATCGCTAAAACCGATGTCTATGGCTATGTGCTGGCGACGGTGTCGCCCGACGGGAGCATGCAATTCCAATTCAAACAGCTCTCGCCTGCGGACATTCCCCGGAGCGTCGTCGAGCGTTACAGCGGCGATTTTGTGAATCAGTGCTTTAGCGGCAATCAGGCGAACTATGTTCCCGCAGGACCGGTGCAGCCGCCACAATGTCCGCAGTAATTGGAGGATCGTCCGTCCCGGAGAGGCGGCCGGAAACCGGCAATTACGTTTTGTCGGCGAGAAGGATGCCGCCGCTGGCGTAATCTTCCCGCGAGACTTCCACAAAAGTCACGGTGATGGCCTCGCGCTTCGCCCCGGCCTCTTCGACCATCGCGTCGGTCATGCGCGCAGCCAGCTTGCGCTTCTGCTCCACGCTGCGTCCCTTAAGAAGAGTCACTTGGACCAGAGGCATCTTTCACTCCTATCGCGCCAGCTCATAACCGGCAAAGAAGTAGCTCAGCTCGAAGCGCGCGGTGTCCTCGGCGTCAGAGCCATGGACCGCATTGGCCTCGATGCTGCTGGCGTATTTTTTGCGGATCGTACCCGCATCCGCCTTGGCGGGATCGGTGGCGCCCATCAGCTTGCGCAGGTCGGCGATCGCGTTCTCTTTTTCGAGCGCCAGGACGACCATGGGGCCGGACGACATGAAAGTCGTCAAGGAATCGAAGAAGGGACGGCTGGAGTGGACGGCGTAAAATCCTTCCGCCTGTTTTTTGGTGATCTCGATCATCTTCATGCCAATGACGCGGAAGCCGGACTTCTGCATCAGGGCGACAATCTCGCCGGTCACGCCCTTTTTCACCGCATCCGGCTTCACGATCGAAAATGTACGCTGCAAAGTTTTCATTCCTGTGCTTTCCTCTTTTGAAAATGTTTAGACTTTTGCGCCGATGGCCTGCGCCAGGGTTTCGCCGATCATGGCGGGCGACTTGGCGACCATAATGCCCGCATCTTCGAGCGCGCGGATTTTTTCTTTCGCGGTGCCGTGCCCGCCGGAGATGATTGCCCCGGCATGGCCCATGCGGCGTCCGGGAGGCGCGGTCTGGCCGGCGATAAACGAGACTACCGGCTTTCTCACGCTCTTCCTGATGTACTCGGCGGCGGTTTCTTCGGCATTGCCGCCGATTTCGCCGATCATGATGATGGCCTCGGTCTCCGGATCATCATTGAAGAGCTTGAGCGCATCCACGAAGTTGGTCCCGATGATGGGATCGCCGCCGATGCCGATGGCGGTCGATTGTCCAATGCCGCGCTGGGTAAGCTGATAAACGGCCTCATAGGTCAGCGTCCCGGAGCGCGAGACGATGCCGATGTTGCCTTCCTTATGAATGCGTCCCGGCATGATTCCTACCTTGCACTTGCCGGGAGAGATGATCCCCGGACAATTCGGCCCAATCAGCCGCGAGCGCTTGCCCTTGAGGTATTCCCAGGCGCGCACCATGTCGATCACCGGAATGCCTTCGGTGATGCAGACGATCAGCGGCATCCCGGCGTCGGCGGCCTCCATAATGGCGTCGGCGGCGAATGGCGGCGGCACAAAGATGACGGAGACGTTGGCCCCGGTCTTCTCCATAGCGTCGGCCACGGTGTTGAATACGGGCCAGCCCTCGTGCGTGCTCCCGCCTTTGCCCGGGGTGACGCCCCCGACCACCTTGGTCCCATATTCCTGGCAGCCTTTCGCGTGGAAGGTACCTTCGCGTCCGGTAATGCCCTGCACTAAAAGTCGAGTCGATTTATTTACGAGAACGGCCATTTTTATTCGTTTCTATTTTGAGTTATCGGATTTTCCAGCGCCAAATTTGTACGGCAAAAAAAGAACTTATCTGCCGCGAGCCGCCGCAACTACCTTTTCGGCGGCGTCCTTCATAGTCTCGGCGACGATGAAGTTCAGGCCGGAGTTCTTCAGGATCTCGCGCCCCTGCTCCACATTGGTCCCTTCCAGACGCAACACCACGGGCAGCGTGATCTTCGTCTTATTCGCGGCTTCGACTACTCCGTTGGCCAGCGTGTCTACCCGCAGGATGCCGCCGAAGATGTTGATCAGCACCGCTTTGACATTTTTGTCGCTTAACAGGATTTCGAATGCGTGCGTGACCTGCTCGGCGTTGGCTCCGCCGCCAACATCGAGGAAGTTGGCAGGCATGCCGCCGGCGTACTGGATGATGTCCATGGTGGCCATCGCCAGCCCCGCGCCATTCACCATGCAGGCGATGTTGCCGTCGAGCTTGATGTAGTTCAGGCTGTACTTGGAGGCCTCAACCTCCAGCGGATCTTCCTCGGCGGTGTCGCGCAGGTCCTTAAGATCGCGGTGGCGGAAGAGCGCGTTGTCGTCGAAGTTCATCTTGGCGTCGAGGGCGAACAGGCGGCCGTCGGTGGTGGTAATGAACGGATTGATCTCGCAAAGCGAGGCGTCGGTCTCGACGTAAGCGCGATAGAGCGCGGTCATAAACTGGACCGCCTGATTGATCTGCTCCGGCTTCAGTCCCAGGCCGAATGCCAGCTTGCGCGCCTGGAAGGCCTGGAAGCCGACCGCGGGATCGATGTACTCCTTCAGGATGGCGTTGGGGTCCTTGGCCGCGACCTCTTCAATCTCCATTCCGCCGGATGCGGATGCCATAAAGACCGGGGCCGCCGCCGCGCGGTCAAGCACGATGCCGAGATAAAGCTCGCGCTCGATGGGAAGCGTCTCTTCCACCAGCAGGCGCTGCACCTTCTGCCCCTCCGGGCCGGTCTGGTGCGTCACCAGCTGCATGCCCAGGATCTTGCCCGCCAGCTCGCCCGCCTCGTCCACGGTCTTGGCGAGCTTGACGCCGCCGCCCTTGCCGCGTCCGCCGGCATGGATCTGCGCCTTCACCACAATCCCCTTCGCGCCCGCGGAGATCAGCCGCTTGGCCGCGTCCAGCGCCTCGTCCTTGTTGGTGACCATTTCGCCGCGCGGGACCGCGACGCCATATTTCGAGAGAATGCCTTTTGCCTGATACTCGTGAATTTTCATTCTGATTTACAAAGCAGGACAGGCCCTCGGGCCTGCGCAGGATTCAATTGCCCTTCGATTCACCGCCGGGACTCTCACAATCGTGTGCAGATGCAAGCGGAAAACCCTTGATTGTATAGGACGAAAGCGGTGTGCGGCAAACGCCGCGACTCTGCCCTTCCCTTCCTGCGTCAAATTGCGTCAATCGGAAAGAATGTGAGGCAGGCGCTCCGCGCCATCGATCAAAATGATTTCGGTTGGGAGTTCTCAGAGCAGAATCACTGAAAAGTTATAACCCTGCTGTGTACGTAGATTTTGTGGACGTGGAATAGAGTCAGCTCGAAAGATTTTGTATTATGATTTCCGTCGTGGTGCGATGTTATTTCTGTAAGGGATGAGATGACGAAAGAAAAAGGAAAGGTCTGGCAGATATCGCAAGAAAAAAAGCGAGAGCCGAAATTCTATACGCCGGATGAGCCGCTGACTAAAACTCCGGATCAAACGGCTGTAGAACGATGGCTGGAACTCGCCGATGCAGCACTGGAGAAGAAGGATGACCCCGATCCCAGCCCCTCTGCTGCCTAACGCTAATCTCCTTACCGCCTAATCGTCTAAAGCCCCTTCGCCAGGGGCTTTTTTATTGGCGCGGAAATTCCAATGTGCCGTTCCGGCCGCCACTCAAAACAAAGCCGCGAAACAACGCACAATCAGCTCGCAAGCAATCTGGCTTTTTCCCTCCTTATGAATTAGCGTGTTCTCTTAACTCATGATTATTGAAGCCCTGCATCGAATTGCGGACCACCGCGCCTCTCTTTCCCGGGAGACGGCGCGCGAGGTGATGGCGGAGGTCCTTTCCGGAGGCGCTACCGATGCGCAGATCGCCGCCCTGCTGGTGGCGCTGCACATGAAGGGGGAGACGGTGGAGGAGATCGTGGGCTTTGCCGAGGCGATCCGCCAGGCGGCCACTCCCCTGGTCCTGCACAAAGATTCCACCCTGGACGTGAGCGGCACCGAGCGCGACGCGCTGGTCGATACCTGCGGCACGGGCGGCGATGCCAGCGGGACCTTCAACATCTCCACCGTGACCGCCCTAACCGTGGCCGGGGCCGGAGTGCGCGTGGCCAAGCATGGCAATCGCAGCGTGACCTCGCGCTGCGGCTCCGCCGATGTGGTGGAGGCGCTGGGGATCAACGTCTCTCTTCCACCGGCGCGGGTAGCGCAATGCCTGGAGGAGGTGGGGATCGCGTTCCTCTTCGCTCCGGCGATGCATTCGGCGATGCGCTACGTACAGCCCGCGCGGCGCGAGCTGCGCCTGCGCACCGTCTTTAACCTGCTGGGGCCGCTTACCAATCCGGCACATGCCTCGGCCCAGGTGGTGGGGGTCTACTCCGACGATCTGGTAGAAAAGCTGGCGCTGGCGTTGCAAATGCTCGGACTCAGGCGGGCGCTGGTCGTCCATGGCAGCGACGGCCTGGATGAGATCACAATCACCGGTCCGACCAAGATCGCGGAGCTGCGCGACGGCAAAGTGCGAATGTATGAGGTCACTCCCGAGGAGTTTGGCCTGAAGCGGGCGGCGATGCGCGAGATAGAAGGCGGCGACATCGGGGAAAACGCCGCGATCATCCGTAACATCCTGGCGGGAGAAAAGTCGCCCAAGCGCGATGTGGTATTGCTGAATGCCGGGGCCGCGCTGGTCGCCTCAGGGCGCGTGGATTCCATTACCGAGGCCATGCCGCTGGTGGCCCATTCGCTCGATTCAGGGGCGGCACGGCAAAAGCTGGAGCTGCTGGTAGAGTTCACCTCGCGGGCTTAATGAGGTGAACTCCTTTGAGATGCAGTGCGAATCTTATTTTGTGCCCGAGAGGCAGTTGGCAACGCACTTGGAGGCGATCAGCTCGATCTGCGCTTTCTTGTGAACGGGAATGCTGGTTCCCTGCTCCGGCACCACCACCAGCGATTGCGGACCATCGTGCGCGCTGAATTTGCAGCCGATATTGACCGATTGGACGCCGCGCTGCTGGCAGGCCCCATTGGCCACGGCAGCTTCCAGCGCCTCCGGCTTGTCATAGAGCTTGTTGGCGATGGATGAGGGCAGGACTGCAACCATCATGGGCACGGGAGATTTCATCTTGATGTAGAGCTGTTCGCCATCGTACTCCGGCGTGAGCGCGCTATAGACTTTCAGGATCGGCGTAAGCTGGTATTTTTCTTTCACCAGGCGGACCGCCCGGAACTCCGGCGGATAACAGTTTTCTATACACGCCCAGCCGTAATAGGCAATCTGCACGTTGTTAGGAGCGATGAACTGCTGGGCAACAGCACGCCCGCCAAATGCAGCCCCGATTCCGGAGAGCACCGCGTGGCTCATCATCCGCTCATCGTGGACGATAAGGACCATCGGGTCCTGCGAGGGCGGAAGGTCGCATTCATAAGTAAGGCTGACTTCATGCTCCCGGACACACCAGTAGCGCATGTTGTCCACGGCCTCGGGATGCTGCACCTTGTCATTCCAATCGGCAAGCTCCGCCATGGCGATCGTGACCGGCTGGCCGGCTCGCAGGTCGAAGCGGATGTGCAGGCCCTGAAGGCCAGGGTGATAGATCCGGGTCGCCTGAAAAAAGGAAGGATCCAGCCGCAACGCTTCGTCACTGGCGTGGACCCAGTCGTAAATCTTTTGCTGACCAAACAGCGGGCCGGCCAATGCACAGGTAAGCAACAGCGCGAGAATGCTCTTGGTTTTCATCTTAAGGGGTATTTAAGGACAGAAACCCTGGGCCACCAAGAGATTCCGTGAGCATTCTGTTACGCCCGTAACGGTACCGCCGGGCGGGCTGTGAGTTTTCATGCTAGGCGGGTGGGCGGCCCCAGTGTGGTTGGCGCACAGCGGTCGCGCAAACACTATGCTATCGTTCCTGAGTCCCCTAAATTCAAGAACTTCGAGAAGCTTTTATGCCGCTTTTGCCCTATCGCAACCTGATGCCGCAACCGGATGCGGAGCAAACATTTCTACGCTGGATAGAAAAACTCGACCAGCAGTTTGCCGCCAGCAAAGATGTCGACCGCCGCAGCGAAATGGTGCGCGATGCCCTGCATCAGATTTATCTTGGCCGGCCATACGCGCCGCCGAAGGAAGGGGCCCGCGACCTGAGCGCAATGGGCGCCGAAGCGCTTGTCCATGGCTTCGATCCACGCAACGCCACCCTGGAGCCGGAGTACTACGGCGATGTGGACGCGCAAAGGTTCGCCGAACGCAAGCCATTGATCTGGCTGTGGATGATGTTTGACCGCTCCCCGCTGGGATTGAATCACTGGCTGGGCTTCCGCTTGCGCTACATGCTGGCGCGCCACGTTTTGAAACATATTGGCAAGAACGTGAAGATCTTTCACGGCGTCGAGATCAGCTTTGGCTACAACCTGACCATTGAAGACAATTGCGTGATCCACAAATACGTTCTGCTGGACGACCGCGGCGAGGTCATCATTCGCGAAGGCTCCTCCATCTCGGATTACGCCAATGTCTATTCGCACGCGCACGACCTTAACGATCCCATGATCATCACCAATGAGAAGACGGAGATCGGCCCCAGGGCGCGGATCACCTA
>CAZONJ010000106.1:0-9651 GCA_964581225.1 uncultured Terriglobales bacterium
ATGCCGAACGACCAGCGAAAGCGCTGCTTCATCAGCCCGCGGGCGTCCATCGGGGCCTCAGTGAAGGCGAGGGCGCGGTCTTCGTAGACGACCTTGTAGCCCTGCTCCAGCAGGTTCATGGTGAGATCGGCATCTTCGGCGACGGTGTTAGGGTGGTATCCTTCCGCCGCGTGGACTGCCCGGGTACGCCACGCGCCGATGGCCCCGGGGACCACGGTAACGACCCCAAAGATGTCCAATGCGCGCCGCTCAAAGTTCTGGCTGGTAATGTATTCGAGCGCCTGCCAGCGGGTCCACAGGTTGATGCGGTTTCCCACCTTGGCATTGCCCGCGACCGCTCCCACATTCTCATGCGAGAAGTTGGGGATGAGCAGGCGGATGGCGTCTCTGGCGATCACGGTATCGGCGTCGATGCCGACATAAAACTCTTCCGTCACGTGTTTCAGCGCGAAATTCAGGGCCTCGGCCTTGCCGGAGTTGGGTTTGGTAAGCACCAGCACTTTACCTTTTTCGATCTCCCGGGCGAAGGTGGTCCTGGCGATCTCGTAGGTGCGGTCCTTCGAGCCGTCATCGATCACGATGATTCGCAGGTTTTTATACGTGGAGTTGAGCACCGAGGTGATGGTGCGGGCGATGACCTTCTCCTCGTTGTAGGCAGGAATCAGGACGGCGATGGGAGGTTCGAAGCCGGGGGCCTGGGCCGGACGCAACGCGCCCCGGATGCGGTCGGCAATGGCCAGCGCTCCGACGAAGAGCAGGCGCGCGCTCATGAGAATGTCGCCCAGGAAGAAGATCAGCACGACGCCGTAACGGATGGTGGCGAACATCCAGAAGGCAAGGCTGTCGATGCGCGCCTCCAGGCGCTCGGAGTCGGAGCCCAGCGGCGGCATCACCTCCGCACGGGTCTTGCCCAGCAGGTCGGAAACGGCGACGATCTCATATCCGCGCGAACGCACGCCATCAATGATCAGCGGCAGCGCCTGGACGGTTTCGGAGCGGTTTCCGCCGCCATCGTGCAGCAGGATGATATTGCCGTGGCCGAGCTGGCTGAATACATCGTCGGCGATCTGTTGCCCGCTGCGCCGGGGGACGGTCTCCCAGTCATTGGGATCGATCTTGTCTCCAATCGTGATGTAGCCCATGTCCTGCACCTCTTCGAGAGGCCTTACCTCGTCGGCGGTGTCGGGCTCCTGATCGATGGAATAGGGCGCACGGAAGAAGAGCGGCTTCACCCCCAGCTTGCTGGCAAAGAGGCGCTCGGTAACGTTGAGCTCGGTTTCCATGCGCAGCCGCGAGATTTCGCTTATGTCGGGATGGGTGAGCGTGTGATTGCCGATCTCGTGGCCTTCGTCGTAGATGCGCTTCATCAGCCCCGCATTATTCTGGGCAGGCAGGCCGATCAGGAAGAAGGTGGCTTTGGCATTTTTCTGTTTCAGGATGTCGAGGATTTTTGGCGTGTAGGCCGGGTCAGGGCCGTCATCGAAGGTGATGGCTACCTGGTTTTTCTTGTTCCCGTAAGCCATCAGCTGATAAGGAGTGGGTAATTTGGCGAACGATTCGCCGCTGATCAGGTTCGACTTCGGATCATAGCTAACCGTGCGCGCCCCATAGCTGGGCCGCTGGGTAATGCGCAACACCTCGCCCTCCCCATCGATGGCGACATCCTGTCCGGGCGGCACATTCTCCAGGTTTTGCGGGCCGGCAAGGAGCGGATGGTCCCAGATCTCCCACAGGGAACGGTCCTCCGCGCCCAGCCGCCATAAGGCAAAGGTCCGGATACCGAGGTCGCGCGCGGCGCGCATCTGGTTGAGCGCCGTCACCGCATCAAGAAACCAGATGCGGTGGGTGGTGCCGTCATCTTCCGTGAAGCCGATGCGCGGATTCATGGAATCAGCATCGAACTCGACCGGGGACTCCGATTCCTGCGCCTTTAACCACGCCTCCTGCACGGAAAGCGTGCGCACATTCGGCGGACCCGCTTTTGCGCCCCGGGTCCTGGTGGTCCATTCATAACCGTAGTTGCCAATGGCGCAGATGATCTTTTCCCGCGGGATGAGGCGCAGCGCCTCGCGCAGGTTGGTAGTGAACCACTCCTGGCTTGCAATCGGCCCTGCGGCGCTCTCGGTCTGGTGCTCGTCATAGTCCATCAGGATCAGCCCGTCGGAATTGCGGGTGAGCCCTTTGTAGTCGTAATCGTTGTCGGAAACCGGGACGTTGACGTAAAGTTTCATGCCGCGCGCATGAAGATCGGCGCCAAGCTCCGCCACCAGCGCATTGAATCCAGGCTGGGCGGAGGTGGGGATCTCCTCCAAGTCGAGCGAGATGCCGTGATAATTGCTGTCGCTGGCGAGAAAGGCGAGCACCTGGTTGCGGAAGTTTTGCCGTCCCGGCGCGTTCTGCAGAAAATCGCCCACAGTAGACAGCCATTTTTGCGCGACTGGATCAAAGTTGTTGATCAGCGGAAAGACTTCGGTGTCGGCCTTTTCCGCCCGAATGAGCGGCATGACCTTTGCGTCAACCGGCCGCGGCTTGCCGCTTGGATCGATCACGTCAAAGATGGTGTTGGCGGCGTTCACGCCCTGGAGGCGCCCATCGGCATTGAGCACATGCAGCCACTCGGGAAAGAGCAGGTCGATCTGATGGAGGTATTCACGCAGCGAGGCGTAGCTGCCAGCGTCCCAGGTAACGTAAAAGGCGGCGCGGATCGGTTCCTGGTTGAGCACCACCTGCGAAGCCGGTTTGCTGGTATGACGATGGCTGCCCCGCCGTAGCGGATGCTGACGGTCCCGCTCCCGGACGGGAAGCGGGTGATAGGTATGCTTGGGAGTGGGGAGAAGCAGGCTAGGCAAGCTTTCTCCCAACAGCGAGCTATATAAAAAGACGGCAATCACCAGTGTGATGACGATGCCGGTGACGTCCAGCACACGGCGCAAACGCTTCCAGCGCTTGCGCTGCGGATCGTAAAAAATGGGCTTTGCCATGGCTGCGAGGTTATTTTAATCGTAAGCGGGTGGCATTAAGGCGTCAAACATTTGCAGGTTACGGTGGTTCTATTAGCAAAATGTTCCCGCCTTGCTAGTATGGAAGCCGGCTAGAACGAATGCGATCCTTCCTGCTCAAGAACAGGTATTTCTTCATCACTTTCACGGTTGCGGGCTGGGCGCTGCGCGCCTATTTTCTTAAACACAATGCCCTGATCGCCGGAGATTCGCTGATCTATGGGGACATAGCAAAGACCTGGCTTCAGGAGGGCGTGTTTGGGATGCGTGAGCTTGGAGTCACCGTCCCTACCCTGGTCCGCCTTCCCGGCTATCCTGCATTTCTGGTGGCGATGTTCAAGCTTTTTGGGGTTGAGCACTATAGCGCGGTCCTGCGCGTGCAGCTTGTCATCGATCTGGTTACGTGTTTTCTGGTTGCGGAAGCGGCCCGCAGAATGGCCTCGGAGCGCGCGGCCAGAATGGCGTTTATCCTGGCCACGCTTTGTCCATTTACCGCAACTTACTGCGCCACTCCATTGACCGAGACGATTTCCATCTTTTTTGTGGCGGGCGCGCTGCTCGCAGCGGTTTGTGCCCTGGAGCAGCCGCAACGACTGCGCTGCTGGCTTGCCGCAGGCATTGCCCTGGGCGCAAGCATTCTGTTGCGTCCGGATGGCGGGATTTTATTGGGGTCTTTACTGCTCTATGTGCTTTGGCGCTGCTTCAAAGCCTCTGCGGCGAATCGGGATGGGCGGCGCCGCCTGATCGCCGGAGCCATGCTCCTGGCGGCGGTCTCGCTGGCGCCCCTGGTCCCGTGGACGCTCCGCAACTGGCGTGTCTTCCATGTCTTTCAACCTCTGGCCCCGCGTTACGCCAATACTCCCAAGGAATTCGTTCCGATGGGCTTCAATCGGTGGATAAAGACCTGGTGCGTGGAATTTGCCTCCACCAACGATGTTTATTGGAAGGTCCCGGGAGAAGAGGTCAACTTCGACGACATCCCGGCGCGCGCCTTTGACGATCTCCAGCAGCGTGAGCGGACCGAGGCGTCGATAGAACGCTATAACCAATCGCGTACCCTCCCTCCGCAACTCGATGCGGAATTTGGAGCTCTGGCGCGAGAGCGCGTCCATCATTCGTATTTTCGTTATTACGTGTGGCTGCCATTGCTGCGGGTCGCGGACATGTGGCTGCGTCCCCGGACGGAAATGCTGAATGTGGAGATCCACTGGTGGGATTTTGAGGACAACACCGAGACGGTAATCGTCGCCGCCTTCCTGGCGCTGAATGCCTTCTATTTGCTGGCGGCGTGCTGGGGGATGCTGGGTCGTCCCGAGGTGAAATACGGCGGATTGCTGCTGCTCTTTATGCTGTTGCGCTCCCTCACCCTGGCGACCCTGGAAAATCCCGAGCCCCGGTACACTCTGGAATGTTTTCCTGCGGTCATGGTCCTGGCTGGAGCCGGACTGGCGAAGCTGGGACACAGGCGGAGTGCAAGCCAGCTATAGATCAATTGTTTTTTTGGGGATCAGTCGGCGTCTGGGCGGTCGGACATGCGGAACTGCGTCCGAAAATGCTCGGAGAGCAAGCCCACCGCTTCCCGGTTCTCTTCAGGATTCTCCCGGATCAGGTAACGCATCGCCTCCACGATCAAACGCTGTCCTTCGATGTACCGCTTGTCGGAGGTGCGCTCATTTCTGCGACGCGTGGGAAGAGTCGGAGCGACCGGGATTGTGAAAACTTTGGCCAATGTACACCGTCCTGAGAATTACCGCTGCATAATATGACGGAATCGAGCTCTGTTCCGTTGACAACCGCCCTCGCAGTATAAAATGCCATCTACTCTGGTGAAAGGGGTTTGATGCATGAAATGTTTACTCCGGACGTACAACTTTGGTGTTCCCGCTGGTATGAAGCTTGAATACGTCGTCGGAAATCCGGCCATTAAGCTTAATATTGGTATAGGTCACGGTACGATAATCCCCGCTGGGCTCGATTGCCTGTAGCTTGAGCGAAACCCCACGCGGAGCGTCCATCCAAAGAATGATCTTGGCAAATATGTTGCGTACCTTTACTGCCTTAGGAGTAAGTTCCAGCTTTGCGGTATTCACGCCATCGATGGTTTCATTGCCGTCGAATTTCACATCGTAGCTGTTGAGCAGGTCATGCCCTCTTCCACCAAAGCCCAATACCAGGAAGCTCTCGATTTCTTCACGATTTTTGCCGGTATTGTATTCCGTGACCTGGTCAATGGCGGGCTGGTAAAGGCGCACCTTGCCATCGGAAAACAGGATGTACTTCTTGTCCGGGGAGGTAATTTGGGTCGCCATTTGCGTGCCCTTGTTGCCCCGCTTGAAGTAAATTCTCCCTTTCTGGACATCGGTATCGTTCACAACTTTCTGATACTGCACCCATACGACGTCGGCTTGAGCGGAGCGGAATTTCGCGGAGGCAGCATCCATCTGGCTCAAAACGGGCTCCAGCGAAGCTTCGGTTTTTTGGCTGGTCGCAGAGGCTGAGCGCGAAGCGGTGTTTTGCCCGGCCTTATCGGCAGCGAATGCGGAGATGCTCAACCACAATACACACCCAGATACAAACAGCCGCTTCATTATCATAAGTTTCCGTTTCCCTGCCCTGCGCGGGCAGCGCTTTCGGCAACAACATGCTACGGGCGTTGTCCCCAGGCGCGATACGCTGTTACCCGGCCTTTGCCGTCACGCACTGCCTCATAACGACGAATCTCGACTTTCCCAACCGCCGGCTGGAGCACATGGGCAAGCTCCGCCCTTAAGATGTTGTCATCCTGAGTCGAAGGCACATCGCTGGCGCTGACTTCGTATACGAACCCGGAGGTCCCGTCGGGGGTGATGATTACCTGATTTGGATGTGGAGCGCGAACCGCAGGTTTGTCGTTGAAATTCACGTAATGGGGGGCAATAAAGATGAAAGCGAGGATCAGCGACACCATAACGTCGTAGTGCATGCTGCCGCGTTCCTGGGTCCAAAAAAGATACGTCTTGAGGGTTTTGCCGATGTCCATAATGTAAAGCTGTGCCGTGGGTACAGCGAATCCAGTTTAGAGTTGCGCCCCTGGAATAGCAATGGACTTTTCTGGGAGGGCGGCCCGGGCTAGGATAGCCGCCGAGGCGCGATTTTGTCCGTACCCATATAAGGCCGCAGGGCTTCCGGGACAAGCACGCTGCCATCCGGCTGCTGGTAATTTTCAAGAATTGCCAGCCAGGTACGCCCCACGGCAAGGCCGCTGCCGTTCAACGTGTGGACAAATTCCGTCTTGCCTTTGCCCTCGCGGCGGAAGCGGATGTTGGCCCGCCGGGCCTGGAAATTCTCAAAATTGGAGCAGGAAGAGATCTCCCGGAAGAGCTGCTGTCCCGGCAGCCACACCTCAAGGTCATAGGTTTTGGCGGCGGAAAAACCCATATCGCCGGTGCACAGGGACATCACGCGATAATGCAGCCCAAGCCGCTGCAGCACGGTTTCCGCATCCTGGGTCAGCTTTTCAAGTTGCTGGTAAGAGTCATCCGGATTGGCAAACTTTACCAGCTCAACTTTCTGGAACTGGTGCTGGCGGATGATGCCGCGCACATCCTTCCCATAAGATCCGGCCTCGCTGCGGAAACACGGGGTATAGCCGGTAAGGGAGACCGGCAGCCGGGGGCCTTCCAGCACCTCGTCACGATACAGATTGGTGAGCGGGACCTCTGCGGTAGGAATCAGCCATAGATCATGGTCCTGGCATTTGAAGAGGTCTGCCGCGAATTTAGGCAGTTGGCCGGTGCCATACATGGAATCGGAGTTGACCATATATGGCGGCAGGACTTCGGTGTATCCATGCTCCTTGGTGTGCAGGTCGAGCATAAAATTGGCGATGGAGCGCTCCAGTTTAGCCCCCAGTTCCCAATAGACCGCGAATCGCGCCCCGGAGAGTTTGGCCGCGCGCTCCAGGTCGAGAATCCCCAGCGCTTCTCCCAGCTCCCAGTGGGGCTTGGGCTTAAAGTCGAATTGCGGAGGCGCGCCCCAGCGGCGGACTTCGACGTTTTCGTCCGCAGAATGTCCCACCGGAACGCTGCTATGAGGAATATTCGGAATTTGCGCCAGCACGCTGCGCAATTGCGCCTCGTATTCGCTCGCCGCCTTCTCGTGCTTTTCGCCCTCTTCGCGCAGCTTTTTGGTCTCTTCGATCAGCGCGGAGGCGTTGCCGCCGCCCTTCTTGATCTTGGCGACTTCTTCCGAAGCGCGATTGCGGCGGGCCTTCAGGTTTTCGGATTCGGTAATGGCCTGGCGCCGGCGGCTGTCCAGGTCGCGAAAGCCGTTCAATAACTCCTCCGGCTTCATCCCGCGCTGACGCAGCTTTTCTTCTACCACCGGCAGATTGTCGCGAACAAAATTCAGATCGAGCATAGAAACAACTACTGTATCGAAGAATTTTGCCGAGCACAAAAGCCAAGCCCAGAAACGACAATGGATATGTTTTATAGTGTTTCTGCTTGCCACAACCTGAAATAGAGATGATCCGAGGCATTCGCCGCCAAGCCGGCCGCCCTGCCCGCAACTCCGGAGTGCGGGTTGGGATTGGGGACGATTGCGCCGTCCTGCGCCTCGCCCCAGGGGAAGAGACGCTGGTCACCACAGACTTCAGCATTGAAGGAGTGCACTTTCGCCGGGAATGGCACCCGCCGGAATCTGTGGGACATCGCTGCCTGGCGCGCGGGCTGAGCGATATCGCCAGCATGGCCGGAAAGCCGGTGGCAGCGTTTTTGTCGTTGGCGCTTCCCGCCGGCCTGCCGCAGCGATGGGTGAACGCATTTTTTCGCGGGTTTCTTGCCTTGGCGCACAAATACAACGTGGCGCTGGCTGGCGGCGACACGGCGCAATCTCCAACGGGAGTTGTGGCTGACGTGGTAGTGCTCGGCTCCGTCCCGGAGGGAGAGGCGATCTTGCGCTCGGGGGCGAAGGCCGGCGATTCCATCTATGTTACGGGTGCCCTGGGCGGGGCGGCGGCCACACTGAAACAGCTATTGGATTCGGGCAAGCGGATATCGAGGCCCAGGGCCCACCCTGAGCATTTCTATCCGGTCCCGCGGATTGCGGTCGGGCAATGGCTGCGCAAAAAGCGGTCGGCATCCGCCATGATCGACCTCAGCGATGGACTCTCCACCGATCTCGCCCATCTCTGTGAGGAGAGCAATGCCGGGGCTGTTATTGAGGAGCAAGCGCTTCCGATTCATCCTCGTGCCCGAAAGTCGGAAGATGCCTTGCAGTTGGCGCTTCATGGTGGAGAAGACTATGAGCTTTTGTTTACCGCTCCCGCAATGCTTTCCGTGGACCATATTGAAGGAGTGCCGGTTACGCGAATCGGAGAAATCGTCGCTTTGCGAAAGGGAAGACCCGCGGTGCAATTGATCGGCGGGAAGCATAGCCAGGAGCTCCGGCGTGGCGGCTGGGAGCATTTTGCAATGGGAAAATAGGCGCGCTGGGTGTCCACAGCCCCGCAAATCCCAAGCGTTCCCGGGCTATTCTTCGGGCTCCAGCGCGACTCCCTGCGGCAAGACGGCTTTGTTGATTCCACGCACCTCGGCGCGAGTTTCGACTCGCGGGGGAAGATCCAGGCCTGGACGCGGCAGCTCCTGCCGCTGGGAGTGCGAAGAGGGAGAGCGCTCGTCGAACTTGCCGAAGATCATCTTGCCCGCCGTGGTTTGCAGCACTGAAGTCACGCTGATATCTACATTCTTGCCGATCATCTTGCGCGCATTGTCCACGACTACCATGGTGCCATCGTCCAGGTAAGCGACTCCCTGGTTGTATTCCTTGCCTTCTTTAAGAATGAAGACCTTCATGATCTCGCCCGGCAGGACGATGGGCTTGAGGGAGTTTGCCAGCTCGTTGATGTTCAACACCTCGACCCCCTGAAGCTGCGCAACTTTATTCAGGTTGAAATCATTGGTGATGATCTTGGCTTCGTACACCTTGGCCAGCTCAATCAGCTTCAGGTCGACTTCGCGGACATTATGGAAATCGTCCTCGACGATTTGTACGTTCATAGTGGCCATCTTCTGGATGCGCTGCAATACGTCCAGCCCGCGCCGCCCCCGGTTGCGTTTGAGGCCGTCGGCGGAATCGGCCACCAGTTGCAACTCCCGCAGGACAAATTGCGGCACCACCACGGTCCCATCCAGAAAGCCGGTCTCCGCAATATCGGCAATGCGGCCGTCGATGATCACGCTGGTATCGAGGATTTTGAAGCTGCGCCGCGCCTGCTTTTCTGCTCCGAAGATGCCGCCCAGGGCGGCGAGATTGAGCAGGTCTCCCTTGTTGGCGCCCACGATGAGCCCCACGTAGGACATAAGAAGCATCACGAAGAGTTGCAGGAAGCTCTGGGAGCGTCCGGGAGAAATGCTGTTGCGGATCACCAGGCTAAACAGGTAGGCCCCGATAATTCCCAGCACGCTGCCGATGACTGCTCCGATCAGGCGCTTCAGGCTTACCGTCCGCAGCCGCATCTCAAAGAGCACGACTGCCAGTCCGATTGCCGCGCCGGCGGCAGTGGCGTAAGGCTGGGAAAGGCCAAACGGCTGCAAAACGAAACAGGCGAGAGCTACAACAGCAAGAAAAATAAGACGAATGATAATCAGGTCCATTTGGACCTCCCCACGGG
>CAZONJ010000107.1:0-9135 GCA_964581225.1 uncultured Terriglobales bacterium
CTCCTCAATTGTGGGCCCTACTCGAATGGCTGCGATTTTGTGCTTCTGACCGTCGATCAGTCGCGCCCGAATTTATCCTCGACTACGGCGCAAAATAAGCTAAAAGGGCCGCTATCCTCTGCGCCGGTAGTGGATGGCGAACTCATACCCCTTATTTGGCGGGAAAAGCTCGTGGATCTTGCGCAGGCGTTCGGCCATGGCGGTAGGCGCAAGCAGCGGGTAATCGCGCTCCCGCAAATCGAAATAATCGAAGTCTAATGTGAGCGAGAGCAGATAGATGGCGATAGTATCGGAGAATGCCGCTGCCAGATATTCGTTTCCCGCCTTTTCTTTATCTCCTCCCGCCAGCATTGCGTGCTTGCGGAATTCATACGCATCCAGGCTGGTCTCTCCGCGTATATTGGCATGCGCCTGTCTCCATACAATCTCGGCAAACTCCTGCGAGACCCCGGCCCGCTCCACGAAGGCGTGGCCCACATTGATAAAGAACTCGAAGGCCACCGAGAACTTATCTTCCATCAGGCGGGTAGAGATAAAGACGAATTGGGAATTGCCGACGCTGTAATTGCGATGGCAGGCTGCGCGGTCTCCGAGATCGACGGTATAGCGCTCGGCGACCAGCGTCTCCTCGCCCTCTGCCAGTGTTAATGGGACGAAGTAGTAGGCCTTTCGCTCCAGGGCGATAGCGATGGGATGAGGGACCGCGGCCACAATGCGTTCGAGGTCGGGCGAGCTCACTCCCGTCTCGCCAAAAGCGGAGTAGCACACTCCGTTCGCCGCTTGTGAGACCTGCGCCTCACGAATCACTTCTGCCGCTCGTCGGGTTTCAGCTTGCGCAGTCTGGGACATGCCAGAAAGATTGTACCGCACGCGTGGGGCGCGAGGTTATAGGGAACTGCTCATCGCGCGCCTTTCAAAAGGGAGTATCCTATTGGCAGCTATGCCGTCCCTCCCCATGAAAGAAATCCGTATTCCTTCCCAGCCTCTGCGCGAAGCGCAGGATCGCGGTCAAATCAAGCTCCCAAGGTCTCTTTTTGCCGTCGTAATCCGGGCTTCCTATACCGCAGTGACGATGGCCGTGATCTCATTTTTTGCTCTTACCGCCGTCTCTATTGTGGGGATGGCCATCTACGCCGCTTTTGCTCCAGCCGTCCCCGATTTTTCTAAGGCCTACCGCTATGTGGGCGCGCCAGGGGCACTGGGAATGCTGGTAGTGGTCTGGATCTATTCATTCATCGTCTTTCGCCGCCAATACCGGCGAGCCGTGGGGAAGCCCTGAAGTGGCAGCGCCACGCCTCCTGAAACTTCAATGCAATTGATTACCGTCTCTTCCGCCGATCTTGCCGCTGCGCTTCAGGCCCCTCAGCGCCTGCGCGACTACTGCGCTCGTCTGGAGGCGGGAGACATCCTCTATTTCCCGCAGACCCCAATCGCGATTGCCCCCGGCGACCTGGCGTTTCTGCTGAATCAGAAGCAGGCAGCTTCGGGATACCGCAAGAACATCGCCTATAAGCCCAGCGAAGACCGCGTGACCGGCTTTGTTTCCCAGTCGCCGGAGAGTGGAGAACGGCTGCGCGACGTGATGCGCAAGTACTCGCGGGACGTAGTCGGGTTTCTCTCACAATTTATTCAGCCGTATGCCTCGCGATGGCAGCTCGATTACGCCAGCTTTCGCCCCCAGCAGGAAGAGGGGCGCGATCTCTCCGTGCGCAAGCGCAATGATTTGCTGCACACTGACGCCTTTCCCACGCGTCCCACCCATGGCGACCGCATTCTGCGCTTCTTCAACAACATCAATCCATCTCAGTCGCGGGAATGGATCACCACCGATACCTTCGATGTGCTGGCCAAGCGCTTCGCGGGTGCTCCCGAGTTGGCAAAACGAAATGGGATTTCGCTGCCGGATTCGCGCAAGCCTCTGGCCGGCACGCCGCGCGCATCTGGCTGGCGGAGCAAGCTGGCCCACTGGGCGCCGGCCCTGGTCCGGCCTCCGTATGACGAGTTCATGCTCCGCTTCCACAACTTCCTCAAAGAAAATGAGGGCTTCCAGCGCGACTGTCCCAAACAACGCTGGAGCTTTCCGCCGGGCTCAAGCTGGATGGTCTATACCGACATGGTCAGCCATGCGGTGCTTTCCGGCCAATATGCGTTGGAGCAGACCCTGCTGGTTTCAAAAGATGCGATGGTCACTCCGCAGAAGTCCCCGATTCGCATCCTGGCTGCGTTGGCAGAATCTTCCGGAGCTTGATTTCAGTGGGAACGGATGGCTGAGCGGATGGCGGTTTTCAGGTCTTCCATCCTGTCCTTGTTCACATAAGCATTGGCGCCCATATACAGGCAGATCTCCTTCTGTACCTGGTCCTCCAGGCTTGTCCACACCACGATGGGGATGGCGCGCAGGGGAGGATTCGCGCGGCAGAAGCGCAGAATCTCATGGCCGCTGCCGAAGGGAAGATCCAGATCGAGCACGATGGCCTCCGGGCGCGAGGCCTTTTCTTCCAGGATGAGCTGAAGGTGGCCTAAAGCGCTGGAAGCATTATTGAATATTTTCGCCCCTTTGAAACCAAGACGGGCCAGCGCGGTCGCGCATCTTGCCATATCGGTAGAACGGTCTTCGACGACCATAAGAGGCATAGCAAACGTTAGATGCTGAAATGGCAGCGTTGTGCCGCCTGCAAGCGCTTACTGAATTTATAGGCCGATACTGAAGGTCGCGGCCCAACGATCTTCCTGAACTCCTGAGCTTTTAAGCTGCGCTCATCCAGTTCAAGGCGCGGGAGAGATAACCCTTCATCTCCTTGCGATGGACCACGGCGTCCAGCATGCCATGCTCAAGAAGAAATTCGCTGCGCTGGAAGCCGTCCGGCAGCTTCTGGCGGATCGTCTGCTCGATCACGCGCGGCCCGGCAAAGCCGATAAGCGCCCCCGGTTCGGCAATGTTCAGGTCGCCCAACATGGCATACGAGGCGGTCACGCCGCCGGTCGTCGGATCGGTGAGGATGGAAATGTAGGGAAGCCGGGCGTCGTCAAGGTGGGCGAGCGCCGCCGCGATCTTGGCCATCTGCATCAGGCTGACCAGCCCTTCCATCATGCGCGCGCCGCCGGAGGCCGAAATCACAATGACCGGCTTGCGCTGCTCGATGCCACGCTCGACCGCGCGCGTAATGGCTTCGCCGATCACCGCCCCCATGCTGCCGCCGATAAAGCTGTACTCCATGCAGCTGATGATGACGGGACGTCCGTCGATCGTGCCTTCGGCATTGATGATGGCATCGCTGAGGCCGGTCTCGCTTTGCGCCTTGCGCAGCCGGTCTTTATAAGCCTTTATGTCTACAAAGCTGAGCGGATCGGTCGAAGCCAGGTCGGTGTCGCTCTCCTGCCAGTCGGCATTGTCGAAGAGGATGGCGAGCCGGGTGCGCGCATCGATGCGGAAGTGCCGGTTGCATTTGGGGCAGACGTTGAGGTTTTCTTCCAGGTCCTTCTTCCAGATGATCTGGCGGCAATCTTCACACTTCACCCACAGCCCTTCCGTGCGGATGCGCTTCTCGTCGTCGTTGGGTTGCAGTTCGGAGGGTTCTCGCTTAAACCAGCTCATCGGTATTCAATGCCTCGTTGTGCCTCGACGCCCGTTTCATAGGCGTGCTTCCCCTGGAGCATTTTGGTCACGATATCGGCCACCTCAATAATTGTCGGATACGCGTTGCCTCCGGTCAAGATCATATGCGCCATATTAGCGCCGCAAGCAGTTTTGCGGGATAGCAATGTGCCTCTGATGTCTCTATTGGCTGCTACCTCTTCCGGAGTGAAGACCGCCAGGTCCAAATCGAGATCGCTGTCGGGCCCGGCCTCCCCGCGCGCATGGCTGCCAAACAACACAATCCGTTCAGGATGAAAGCGCTGCACGATGACTTCTTTTATCTTCTGGATCAGGGTGTCATCAATGGATGCTCGCCATTCAGTCGTTGCCATGGTCAATGTCCGCTATGGTACGGATGTCCCTTTAAGATTGTAAATGCCCGGTAAAGTTGTTCGAGCAGGACCACGCGCGCCAGCTCATGGGGCAGCGTCATCTTTCCCAGGGAAAGCAGCTGGTTGACCGATTGGAGGGCGCTGGCGGAGAAGCCGTCCGCCGGGCCCACAGCAAAGAGAAGCGTTTGCGTTCCGCGCGACTGATGAGCGCCAATGAATTGCGCAAACTCTTCTGAAGCGTATTGCTTGCCGCGCGAGTCGAGAAAGACAGTAAAAGGCGGTGTGCGTCCGGACTGCTGCCCGGTGAGCTCCAGCGCCGCCGCTTCACTGGACACGGCATGAGTCTCGGTAGTCACAAATCGTGACAAGCGCTTTAGATATTCTTCGGTGAGCGCCTGCAGGGCCGGCTCTTTGTCGCCTGCGCGCCTGCTGGTGATCCACGCGATTTGCAGTTTCATTCTATTTCACAAAGATTGCATCGCAGTTGTGCGCTGGGCCAGCAGCATGAATGACTGTCTGGATGACCACAGGAGTCTCAGGATCCCTTTTTGCTGCGCGACTTCTTTTTAGCTGCCGGCGAGGAAGTCTTCTTCTTGCTTCGGGTGGAGCGTGGCGCGGAGCCTGCCAGCGCCGCTCTCACCGGGGCCGCAGTCTTCGGACGCGAAGGGCGCCTGCGCGCGGGCGCGGCTGCGCCTTCTTCTTCCGGCATGGGTTTTTCCAAGTCATCAACTGTGACGCGCCGGGCATTGCGCCACAATCGCTCCAGGTCATAGAATTTGCGCGCATCGGCGGAAAAGATGTGCACGACGAAGTCGACATAGTCCATCAGCACCCACTCCGCCTGCTTGTAGCCTTCTACCTGATTGGGCCAGCTCCCGGAATCGCGCTTCAGCCGCAGCTCGACTTCGTCTGCGATCGCCTGCACCTGGCGCGGGTTGCTGCCATGGCAGATCAGCATGTAATCGGTGAACGCGGAGGAGCTCTTTTCCATTGCCAGAATGCTGATCTCTTCCGCTTTTTTGTCGGCGCAGGCGGCCACTGCCAACGCGATCTGCCGCTTGATCTCGGACTTGCTCATTGATTGGATTTGGATGCCCGCACAGCTCCCTTGCGCTTGCTGGATTTCGTGATCGCCGCGCTTTCGGGGCCTTCCTTTTCTGTCTGTCGCTTTGCTGCTGCTCTTCTATATATACCAGTCTTTACGATGTATGCGGCGACCGCCTCTCCCACCAGCTTTTGCAGCCGCGCCTTTCCCGAGCTTTCGGCTGCTGCCCTGATCTGCGTGGAAGAGACCCGCTCCGAAATATCTTCCATTAAATGCAGGGTCACTCCCGAGAGGGCGATGGTCCGGACGCTTTGGCTGGAAAAATCCAGCTTCTGTTTTTTTGCGATCTTGAGCACATCCTCTTTGGGCCGCAGATCTGAAGGAAGGGCCTCGGCGATATCGCCCATAGAAAATCCTGGGCGGCTGGCGATGATGAACTCGCATTCCTGCAGCAGCTCGGCGGATTTGTGCCATTGATGCAGGCCGACGAAGGCGTCGATCCCGATCAGGAAATAAAGTTTGTCAGATTTTCTTAGACTACGCTTCAGCTCGCGGATGGTATGGATGGAGTAGCTGGGCCCATTATCCCGGCCCGGGGCTTCGACCGGCGAGACCATAAAGGCCTTTTCCTCCTGGGTTGCGAGGGCCAGCATGGCAAAACGATGATAATACTCGGTCGTCGGCTGGTGCTGCTTCAGCGGCTGGATATGGGCAGGGACGAACAGCACTCGATCCAGGCGGAAGCGCTCGGCCGCGGCGCGGGCCAGCTCCATATGTCCGCGATGGACTGGATCGAAGGTCCCACCGAAAAATGCAATATTCATTCTGCTGCCCAGTTTAACTGTAAGTCACACAAACAGTGCATTTTATCTTTTCCGTAACTCAATAGTTATATTTTGCCGCCGCTCTGCTTTTGGCGAAATCAGGGGGATGAACCAAGAAGGTAAACATGCGGTTTCCATTGGATTGAAGGTTAAATGTTCCACGTGAAACATCTGCCCCAGCCTCATCTTTGTTCTCCTGTAAGTGACTGGTATTCCACATACTTTTCCACCATCCATTCTGAATGGAAACCGAACAAAACAGGGGAGGTACGGCCCAAAGTGTTCCACGTGGAACACTTTATCCGCAGCGCTGCCCTAAAATGCGGCATTGTCATTGATAAATGACCTCCGATACTCTGCAAATAACCTCCATGGCAAAGATTATCGCGATTGCAAACCAAAAAGGCGGGGTGGGCAAGACCACGACGGCCATCAATTTAGCTGCTTCTCTGGCAGCTGCTGAGCTGCAAGTGCTTTTAATCGATTGCGATCCCCAATCAAACTCCACCAGCGGCCTGGGATTGGCCCGCGACCCGGACCGGCCCAGCACTTACAGCGTCCTGATGGGCGATATAGGGGCGGAAGCGGCGATTGTTCCAACCCAGCTTGAGGGTCTTTCGATTATCCCCGCGCACAAGAACCTGATTGGAGCCAATGTCGAGCTGGTCCAGGCAGAAAACCGCGAATTCCGCTTGAAAGACGCCTTGAAGGCGCTGATCTCCAAATTCCACCTGATCATCCTCGATTGTCCGCCGGCCTTGGATCTGCTTACCTTGAACGCATTGGTTGCAGCCGATTCCGTGCTCATCCCCATGCAGGCCGAATATTTCGCGCTGGAAGGTGTCAGCGAGCTGCTGGACACGATGGAGCGCATTCGCCAAAGTCTGAATCCGGAGCTGGAAGTCGAAGGAGTAGTGCTCACCATGTTCGACGAGCGCACCAATCTCAGCCAGCAGGTCGCTAACAATCTGCGTGAATACTTTGGGGAGAAGCTTTACCGCACCACTATCCCGCGCAATGTGCGGCTGGCGGAGGCGCCCAGTCATGGCAAGCCGGTTTTGATGTACGATCCGCGCTCTCGCGGGGCGGAGAATTACATCAAGCTGGCCAAAGAGGTATTGGAACGCTATTTATCGCGCCCTGAAGCACTGGCGCCCTCGCTCGCCGAGCAGCAAAAGGCAGTTTGATCAAATCCCTTAAGTAAAAGGATCCGAAGAGAATGGCAGAGCTAACCACAGACCACAAACGCAAGGCCTTGGGCAGAGGCTTGGAAGTTCTTTTGCCGTCGGCGCGTCCGGCCGCAGCCCCGGCCCCGGTAGCTACAGCGGCAGGGGACGAGAGTGGAGCGCGCGAGATCGCCATCGACAAGATCGAGCGCAATCCCTACCAGACCCGCAATCACTTTGACGAGCCTGGGTTGAACGAGCTGGCCGCCTCGATTGCCTCTACCGGGGTGATCCAGCCGGTATTGGTTCGCCCGCTTGCAGGCGGCAGGTACCAGCTGGTCTCCGGCGAGCGGCGCTGGCTTGCCTCGCAAAGGGCGGGTAAGACGACCATCCCTGCCGTAGTCCGCCAAGTCTCCAACCAGCAATCGCTGGAGATGACCATCATCGAAAACCTCCAGCGCGAGGACCTGAACCCCATGGAGCAGGCCCGAGCCTACGAGCGGCTGGCGCGCGAGTTCAGTCTGACGCAGGAGCAGATGGCCATAAAGACCGGCAAGGAGCGCGCCACAGTCGCCAACTTTTTGCGGCTGCTCAAGCTGCCTGCGGAGGTGCAGGCCATGCTGGAGAAGGGAGACCTCAGCGGAGGCCATGCCAAGGCCCTGCTCATGCTGGACTCTCCCGCGCTTATCGCCAAGATTGCGCTCCAGGTTTGCGCCAATGCGCTCTCGGTACGCGCCACTGAAAAATTGGTGCAGGGAATCCTGCATCCGGAAGATAGCGAACAAAAAGCGAAACAAGAGAAGCCCGTCGACCCCAACGTCCGGGATGCCCAGCAGCAACTACAGCGGGCATTGGGGATGAAAGTCACGATCAATGACCAGCGCGGCAAAGGAAAAATCGTGATCGAGTATGCCTCGCTTGAAGATTTTGACCGCCTTTTGGAGACGCTTTCCTGATTTTTCAGATTTCCACTTACCAGGAGTTTGAGCGGGATTTGAGCGTCTTGGGAGGGTTGCAACCAGAAATGCGAAGCGATTGCGGATATGCTGGCTGACTACGCGCTGCATCCCGAGCAATCCCGCGGACGCAAATATCCGGAGCCGCCGCATCCTTACCGCGAAGACTTTCAGCGCGACCGCGATCGCATCATCCACTCGCGCGCCTTTCGCCGGCTGGAAAATAAGACCCAGGTCTTTACCCGGCGCTATTCCGACCACTTCCGCAACCGGCTCACCCACAGCATTGAGGTTGCGCAGATCGCGCGCACCGTCGCCTCGGAGCTGGCGCTCAATGTCGATCTGACGGAGACGCTGGCCCTGGCCCACGATCTCGGGCATCCTCCCTTCGGCCACGCCGGAGAGAGCGCGCTGGACCGCGAGATGCGCAAATATGGCGAGGGCTTTGACCACAATCTGCACGCGCTGCGCATCGTGGAGCATTTTGAGGAGCGTTATGCGAATTTTCCCGGACTGAACCTGACCTTCGAGGTCCGGGAAGGGTTGATTAAGCATTCGCGCGACTACAGCGCCGCCGCGCATCCGGAGCTGGCGGAGTATCTGCTGGAGCTGCGTCCGCCACTGGAGGCGCAATTAATCGACTTGGCCGACGAGGTCGCCTACAACACCGCCGATCTGGACGATGGGCTGGAGGCCGAGATCCTTACCGTGGAGCAGATGCGAAAACAGGTTGGCATCTTCGAGCGCGCCTATCGCCAGGTGGAGCGCGCCTATCCGCAGGCCCGGCCTAAGCTCAAATTTTATGAGGCGCTCAAGCGCACGCTCGACCGCTTTGCCGGCGACCTGATCGCCAACACCCGGCAGCGCATCCTCGACTTCGGCGTGCATAGCGCGGACGCGGTGCGCCAAGCCCCGCAGCGGCTGGCCGCCTTCAGCGATGAAGTTGAGGCGGAGCGCCGGGAAGCTAAGGCATTTCTGAACGAGCATCTGTATGGCAGCGTGGAGTTGCGCGAATATCGGCAACATTTTGAGAAGATCGTCTCCGAGCTCTTTGAGCTATGGATGCGCGATCCCGGACAGTTGCCGCCCAGCTATCGCGAACAGCTAAAGCAGGAGCCCCAGCCGCGGATCGTCTGCGACTACATCGCCGGCATGACCGACAACTTCATCCTGCA